>NZ_JAFNPG010000011.1:660-142931 GCF_026535815.1 Snodgrassella sp. B3088 | reverse complement strand
TCCCTGCTCTAGCTGCCGCAGATTCAGGATATCTCCGGCTCTGGCTGGAAATTCGTTCTGGATGCGGCGAATACGCTCTACATGGGTGGTTGCTGCATTATCCAGGTTGTAACGAATGGTATGGATTCGCCCCGGAATGACGCTGAGCTGTAAGGTGCCGCTGGTAAGATCCTGTGGTGTGGCTAAAATACGGGTGGTGGTGNCTGGTTGATGGCTTTGCTGCCTAGGCACATGCCTGCGGTAAACTGGCTCTGGCGCTGTGCTTTTTTTAGGGCAAACTGGAATCGGCTGGCTTCTTCTCCTGTCAGGGTGATGCTGTTGATGGCAAAACACGGGGTTTCGTTGGTATTCAGTTTGTCTGTCTGTGTTGGGTTTTCTTCTTGTGGCTGTAAACGAATATTTACTTCGGGCTGCATTTGCTGTTGAAACTGCTGCTGACGCTGCTGTTCGCGAATGATTTGCTGTTGCTGCTGACGGTCTAGCTGGGAAGTTACTTCTGTTACCGGCGAGGCGTAAGCAGTTGCCATTCCATTGCTCAGCAGCCATACCAGCACGACAATTTTTTTTAAACGCATTTCATTTAATGCTTATTGAATGTTAAAGTTGGTTAATTCTAAAGTTAGATTGCGATAATTACAACTGAGTTGATTATTATCAGATAATGAAATGGAACATCATATCAAGAAAAATAGTGTTTATATTTTAAGAAATTTAGGTACAAAAAAATATCATTATTATGATATATCTAATTGATTTTAAGATAAATATAAAATAAAATTACTGATATTGAATATATTCCTAAATCAGTATACATTAAAAATTAATAAACTCTATATTAGCATTTTATTGCGATTATCAATACTTATTAATGATAAATTGCTATTTTATGTATTTATTTGGTATTTTTATTTAAATAATATAAATACCAATATAAATTAAAGGTTTTTAATTAGTAAAAAAATAATATTTTTGTTTAGAATCAATATTTTGAAATAACTTACACATATTTTGCTGCTTATCGCATTTTTTGAGAAAGTTAAGCTATTTTTCTGAATAATTAAATAAGATATTGCATCTCTGTCACTCATTAAAAGAAAGCCGGATTGATAATCAATCCGGCCGGATAATTTCTCTTTTCATTCACGGCAAATATTTAGCATTTTATTTAATAAAAAACTTTGAAGCGTTCGGTATCGTCTATAAAGGTTTTCTCAGGGAAAGGTGCTTCATTGGAACCAAAAGGCATCATTGCGCGTAGTTTCCAACTATCGGGTATTTGCCATTCTTTGGCGGCAGCTGCATCTGGCAACGGGTTATAATGTTGCAGGCTGGCACCGATTCCGGCATTGGCTAGTGCTGTCCATACCGCAAACTGAGCTATACCGCTTCCCTGCTCTGACCAAATCGGGAACTGCTCAGCATAACTCGGATATTGCTGTTGCAGGCCGGCAATGGTTTGCTGATCTTCGTAAAACAATATGGTACCAATACCTGCGGCAAAGCCGTTGATTTTGGCTTCGGTAGGCGCAAATTTGTCGGTAGGTACGATGGCACGCAATTCATTCATAACGATATGCCAAAACTTTTCACTTTGCTGATTAAATAGAATCACAACGCGTGAACTTTGTGAATTAAAAGCAGATGGTGACAGCTTTACAGCTTGTTCTACCAATGCTGTGATTTCTTCCTGCTCCTGAGTAATATTCTTGCCAAGTGCATATTGGGTACGACGTTTTTCAATGGCTTCAATCAATGCATTGCTCATTTTAGTTCCTTTATCATTCTGTAATTAAATTATGAATTGCGAAACAACATCTATTACCATGTTAACGGAAAAAAAACAGTATTCCCACCCCTTGCGGCGAATACAAGTTTAATTTAAATGATGGTTAAAAATAATTTTATTATTTGTAAAACAATAATTAACAACTAAAAACAATTTTAATTTGCCGGAAAAACAGTGTGTTTAAGTGCTGGTTACTCAGCATTTCTTATCAGGAATTGATTTATTTATTCTGATTGGGGCAACTGAATGATATGAACAAACAAATTGTTTTTACATTATTTTTTATTTATAGAAATATAATTTTATCCAATATAGGGCGATTATCGGATGAAACAGTCTGATTTAATAAAGCAGTAAATGGCGCAATACAGCAGTAATGCCGACACTTAAAATAACGGTGGGCAATAGAGAAAATCGCCACGCCAGCAGTAGGGTGATGATTACTGCTAATAGATTGGCTGGCTGAGTTGTAGCAAAAGCCGGTGCAATCACCGCGATCAGTACACAGCCAGGAATGGATTCCAGTACGCGAGTGAGACGGGGACTAAGTTTACGTCTACGTAGTAACAGATAGCCACTGATCCTTGTTATGTAAGTTACCACCGCCATGGCAAGAATGGTAAAGAAAGCCGATAAATCAATCATACGCCGCCATAATAAATGCCAGTGCCAGACCTGCCAGTGTACCCAGCAACACATACCAAGCACCTGGCAGCAAATTGTAAGTAACAATAGCTACTAACAAACTTACTATCCATGGGATAGCAGCTTTAATCCCTTTCCACATACCCTTGATTAACACCAGAAAGACGGCTACAAAGGCCATATCAAAACCATAATGGGAGACATCTCCAATAAGCGGTCCTATCAGAGCACCTAAGGTAGTGAAACCCACCCAGGACAGATAGAGGCCAACGCCACTACCAAGAAAAAAGTAATAACTGAATGTCTGCGCTGGAGATTTTCTAATATCGGTAAAAGTCAGTGCCCAGCTTTCATCACACATAAAAAAGAGGGAGGCAAGTACTTTACGTTTACTCAATGCGCTTAGGTAAGGGGTAAGTGCTGCACTCATAAGAATATGACGGCTATTGACGAGTAAAGTCATCAGAGCAATGAGGAGCATATGCGGCGGGGATGTCCATAAATTTACGGCAACGAATTCAGAACCACCAGCAAAGTTCAGAGCAGTAAGCAGTGATATTTCGCCTGTACTCATGCCCTTTTGGATAGCCTGTGCACCCAATACCATTGCGAATGGAATAAAGCTGAGCATAAGAGGCAGAGCGGTAATAAGCCCCCTTTTGATTTCCTGTACTGGTGAGGGTACGCTAGCTGTAGACACTTATCAAAAATTCCGATTTAACACAATAAATTAGAGACAGAATATATTTTTATTCACGCCAAAAACCGATTTCAGAACAGTAAATAGCATATCTTTACAGATAATAATGAAAGCAACATTATAATTGAGAAATGTAAGCTTATTCAATAATAATCTAAGTATATTCAACAGTGAAATAATAAAAAAATAGCTTAAAATGCTTGAGGCTCAACAGCGTTGCTATGCCAGTAAAACTGGTATTAGGTTAGCCCAAGCTCCTTGCTCATGCGGCGAAAAATTTTTAGTTTATTTTTTGAATGACTAATTAACTATTTTTATTATTTGGGTCAAAACAAAATATTTAGCACCAAGTCAGTAATGATACTGATAGTAAGCTATGATTTAGCTCTCGATTTGCCTTCATTCAAAACTAATACCCATAGCTTCTATTTGGCAAGTTTTAGCCGTTATTTAGCCTAAGAAACTGTTGCAAAATTTATTTCCACTTTATCGATTATCTAATATCGGAAAATCCGAGACAATATCATATAAATTAATAATTATTTTCATCAATTGGAAAACAAATCTCTCTTAAATTGATTAGAGAGATTACATTTTTTCTCTACTGGATTTTTTAAAAGCAAGAGCTGTGTTTTATTTAAACGGACTAAATAGAATACAGTGAGTTAATGATTACAATATAAATAGCTGCTTTTATATCAGGACTTTTTATCCAATTTGCCAGATAGGCAGAATAAAGAAGTCCTGTTTTATACGTTAATTACTGATAAAAATGCACAATGTCAATTAAATCTGAACGAGACATATCTCCGGGGTTGTTTCCTTGTTCTCCTTCAGGAATAGGAATACCCATTTTTTTGAAATGTTCTACCCAGTAAACTGGAAATTCGCCGGTCTCCTTAGATTTGAAGGTCATGGCGCGCAATGGAAATACTTCTTTACCATGATTGGCTTCTTTGAAAATCTGATAGATTAATTCGGAGCAGTAATATTGGTCGTTGTGAATATTAAAGGCATTATCGTACGGTTTGCCCACTTTCTGTCTGGCCGATGTAATGGCAGCTGGTATCAAAGGCTGATATTGGGCTTTAAGGCGGCCAACCACAGCACGCGGTACACATTGTTGATTTTTCGGATGCAAATAGGTTTGCACTGGTGTAATTCTGACTTTAGGCGGAGTGGCCTCAATGATGCTATTCTGACCATTTTTTTTCTGCCAGACGATGCCAACATGGGTAAAGTTATAGCCATCAAGCCCACTTGTAGCCGCTTTGATGGCGCTATTCATACCGCCATCACATTCTTCTATAAATATCAGGTCGCCGTTTTGCAGATGAAAAGGTTTCTGTGCATAGGCATTCAGGCTGAACAACAGGAAAACTACAGCGGTAAACCATGTTCGGATAAGTTTTTTACTCATGTCTGCATTTTAGAATAATTGGTAAATAATGGTTAATGATACAATATTTATTTAGCTCAGTAAGAATTTACATGCTGGATTGAAATAAATTAAGCTGTGTCAGTCAACGCTTTTGCCACGCTTGCGCTGAAAAATGCGGTAGCTGGCAGCAAAGGCGGCGATGGCGGCTCCAATCAGCGCACCTCCGATAAACATAGAAACCAGATCAACAGTTTTGCCTACGTCCAGACTGTCTAATACTTGTTTGGCACTCAGTTTCTGGCTAGCCGGACTACTCATACCTTCAATCATATGGCGGTTATTACATTTGGGCAGCAAAGCCTGCTGGTCAGCTAACTGTGGATAAGTTTGTCTCACTTCAGTTTCGCACCGCTGAATTTGTGCTGGTGTTACCAGATTAAACCAGCCCCCAATATAAAGACCACCAGCCAGCAGACAGGCACCTACTATGCCTACCAGTACAGCAGAACCTCGTTTTTGCTCAGCGGCTGTTGCAGTAGTGTTTTTTTTGGCAGATTGTTGTTCGGCTTGACGTTTGATTTGTCGGGTTTTATTACTCACTTGCGCTTATTCCATGGCGACCAATTTAAGTTTTTAATCCGGCTATAATCCAAGTGGCTGTATCGTGCAGCCAGTTTAGTTTCGGTTTGAATAGCAGGATTACCAAAGATTTTGAGGTTGAATCATACCTGAAGCTGCTTCAATTCGGTTAATTGTTGTAATGCTTCAGATAAATCAGACGGGTACTTATGCCACTATTGTCATCAGTGTTGCAGAAATTTCAGCTTAACGCCGGCTTTGGTTTTGGCCAGCATTTCACTAACGTTCTCACCCAGATGTAATGCCAGCCCGATGGTGAGCATGTCGATAACCATTAGCTGCAACAGGCGTGAAATCATGGGAGTGTATTTTTCACTGTCTTCAGGAGTAACCACGCTTATAACGCAGTCGCAGACCTGCGCTACCGGTGAACCGGCACGGGTAAGGCCGATAATTCGGGCACCATTGCCTTTGGCAATTTTAATGGCGTCTAATAAATCACGTGAAGAACCGGAATGGGAAATCACCACCAGCACATCCTGCGGTGACAATACCGCAGCTGCCATCAGTTGTACATGACTGTCGGTATACGCCACGGTGGAAAGACCAAAGCGAAACAATTTGTGCTGTGCATCCATAGCCACGATACCGGAATTGCCAGCACCATAAAATTCGATGCGCCGTGCTGTAGCCATCATTCTGACAGCGGTATCCAGTTCGGAAGCGTTCAGAGATTTGCGGCTACCGAGCACAGTAGCAGCCGTATTGGCAATAACCTTGTTCAGCACATCCTGCATGGAATCAGTGCTGTTGAGTTCTTCATGCACATAAGGCATGCCTTCGTGGCCAATGCTAGCAGAGAGATTAAGCTTGAATTCGGGTAGACCGCTGTAACCCATGCTGCGGCAAAAACGGATGACGGTAGGCTGGCTGACACGTGCTTCTTTAGCAATATTAGCCACGGCTGCATGCACAAACCATTTGGTTTGTGCCAGTACGCATTCGGCTACGCGTTTTTCAGCCGCTGATAACTCAGGCAGCTTCTGGCTGATTTTGGTTAACATACTACTCTCCTGTTTTGTGTCGCAACAAAACAGGAAAAGAATAATGTGTAATGATTACGTTCACAATAAATACCTGCTGATTTCTCTTGTATTACGCGTTTATCCTAACGATACGCTTAAACAATTGCAATATCTGTACTGCAATTTAGCGTTCTGGCAACGGCAGGTTAATTAGAACCGATTTATTGTGATTAATGACTTTATGAAAATTTTAAGCTACTGGTATGGCTTGTCTTTGCTTTTCAGCAGCGGAACTGACCCAATGCGTTGAAAATTATCTCCAGTAAACGCTGGTTATCGACGTGTTCCATTACATTGATTGGACTATGTTTCACTTCAGGCATGCCTACAGTGAGTCGCAGTGTGCCTTCTTTCCAGCGCCGGCTGCTGGCACGGGTACAGTCGCGGGTGGTGGATACATCTACAATATAAGGTGACGAGGTAGCAACATTACTGTCTATCAGTTTAGCAACGCATAATACGTCGTGAATCCAGCAACCAGCCAGATGGCGAGTTTGAATGGAATAGTCCATCCACGGACGTGAGGTGCGGACGATAAAGTCAGTAAGCGGATTAGCAAATTTTTCTAGCCTATCCAGATCCTGATGTGTGAGCATAGTCTGTGTGGTGGCATCCAGTGGTGCCAGGGTGATATTGGCTCCACTTTCAATCACAATTTTGGCGGCTTCAGGATCAACGGCAAAATTGGTATCTTTCAAATAGCCTTCTACTTTAAAAACACCACCCATGATAACAATTTCGGCCACAGAACGAGCAAAATCGGGATAAAGCTGAATTGTGTGAGCGATATTGGTTAACGGACCGATTGCCACCACAGTAATTTCACCAGGATTGCTGCACACTAGCTCGCCAATCGCCTGTGCTGCATGTGGTGCACTGTTATCATTGAGTGGCAGTACCGGAGGTAAACTATCCCACAGTGACAGCAATCCTTGTTTACGTACATTATTATCCAGCTGTTCGCGCCAAGGAGCAGCAGGCTCTATCAGTGCCTGTGCGGCACCTTTAACGACAGGAATACTCTGATTTAGTTCCTGCATCAGTTGGCGAGCGACCTGATAGCCGGTGTCGCGCGGAGTATTACCGGCTACGATGGTAATGAGTTCGAGTTTGATTGAGTCTGCAGCCAGTGCCAGTGCCAATGCCAGACCATCATCTACATTTGCGCCTGCAATGCCATTACCCGGATCACAGTCAATCACGATACGCTTCATAAGGATTACCTATGCCTCAATTGCAACGGAGTCAGTAGCTCTGACTCCGTTATAGATGTTTCAATCAGATTGTATAAGCTCTAAATGGCGTCTTCCACTGCATTCAGATCGCGACCACGAGTTTCAGGAGCGAAGAATGTAGTGATAAAGCCAATACCAGCCATTAAAACAAAGTATATGGCAATCGGCCACCAAGTTTTATAATGATCAAACAAGGCTGAAGCAACTAAGGCTGCGGTACCGCCAGATAGAATGCCACCCAGTTCTTTGGCCAATGCCATTTTGGAATAGCGGTTGCGCACGCCAAACAATTCTACGCCATAGGCTGCCTGCACACCAAAAATACCCAATGAAGCCAGACACATACCCACAACAATAATGCTAGCTACGATAAAAGGATCCCGCGTTTCCAAAAACATATAAGCTGGCACGGCATACAGCATCAGCAGAAAGCAGAACCAGCGATAAACGATACGGCGTCCGTAGCGGTCAGACAACCAACCAGCAAAAGGAATCACAAAGAATCCTAGCAATGAGGCGACAAATACCGCAGTGGTAGCCACAGTTTTATTCACATGCAGAATTTTAACTACATAGCCGATTACGAAACCTTGCGCGAGGTAAGATGGGCCATTTTCGCCGATTCGCAAGCCTAGCATTACAAAAAATGCTTTATTACGTGCCAGGAATGAAGTTTTGGCAGCTGGTGCCGGTTTGGCATTAGTAGTTTGTGAATCAGATTGTTTTGATTCGTTCTGTTCCTGCTCAAACACGGGTGTTTCGCGTACATGGCGGCGGATAAGTGTGGCAGCAACCGCAATCAGGGCACTGAGAATAAACGGAATACGCCAGCCCCAGCTATTCACATCTTCTGGATCAAGCATTAACACCAATAACCATACCGCAGAAGCCACCAATGTGCCACTGTTGGAACCAATGCCAATAATAGACGCAATCAGGCCGCGGTGTCTGGGCGGAGCATATTCTCCGAGCATAACTGTAGCACCAGAAAGCTCAGCACCGGCACCAAAGCCTTGCACAAAACGCAATATCACCAGCATCAGAGGTGCCCATAGTCCGATAGTGGCATAGCTGGGAATAAAACCAATCAGAGTGGTGGAAATGCCCATCAGAGCGATGGTGGTGACCAGTACAAATTTTCTTCCTTTGCGGTCACCCATGCGCCCGAAGAAAACGGCACCAATTGGGCGTGCAATAAAGCCTACTGAATAAGTGGCAAAACTTGAAAGCAAAGCAATTGTCTGGGTTAATTCTGGGAAAAACACATCTCCAAATACTAGGCCTGCGGCGAGGCCGTATAAAGCAAAATCCACATATTCCATGGTGGTACCAAGCCAGCAGGAAAGTGTTGCCTTAATAAATTCCCGTCGTCCTTCAGGTGTGGCTAAACGTTGTTCAGCTGCGCTCTTCTTATGGCTGTCAACTGACGATTGTAAGTCACTCATTCAAATATCCTATGGTTACAAATCAGGGTGTTACTAGTTAAAACAAAAAGACTAAAACAAAATTTCCAGCACAAACTTGCTGCCAAAATAAGCCAGCATTAGGCTGACAAATGACACAATGACCCACCATGCCACTTTTTTTCCGCGCCAAGCCTGTGTATGGTGTCGGAGCAGGATAACCAAATAGATTAGCCACGACAGCACGCCAAACACCGTTTTATGGGTTAAGCGTGCCGGCTCGCCAAACACGGCCTCGGAAAACACCGTGCCACTAACTGCCGCAATAGTCAGCAGCACAAATCCTGCTTGCAGACCCTGAAACATTAATTTCTCAATGGACAGCAATGGCGGCAGAAAAGATTGCTGAGGTACTGTTTTGCGTCGATGCAGATAATGGTTACGCACCAGCATCAGCACCGCCAGCAATGTGGTGATGCCAAATAGGGCATACGCCAACAATGCCGACAAAACATGTATCATGAATGCGCTATTATGCATGGGATAAGCGGTAGGCTGACCAGGCAGCAGCCAGGCCAACAGCAGCACCGCTGCCGAACAAGGAAACAGCGCCAGCTGCAATCCCTGTAAACGATAGCGAAAACTACCCACCCAATACAGCAGCACCATTAACCAGGTAATCAGATTGAGTGCGTGACCAAATCCCACCAACAGTACCCGTTGCTGCAACATTGGCTGCCATACTGTAAAAGTATGCAGCAGCAATACTGACAGCAATAAGAGCTGCTCACCTCGCAACGGATAGGGCACAGCAGTATGACGTTGCCAACACCGCCAGGCCAGCACCGAAAGTGCGGCATAGGCAAAAATAAGCACCAGCAGCAATAAGCTCATGATTTTTCCGCAGCAATAGCGCGCCAAAATTTGGCGCGCGTAGTGTAAAATAGGCATTTATTTATTGTGATGCCTGCTCAGAAACTGGGCAGGCATCACAACAGGTTGCCATTTTATAACCAAATTGCTTCTTATCCTACCCATTTACTGTGTGAATTGACCAGAAACTGGCAATTTTCACCCGACAGATACAGGCTGCTTACAATTAGCCGGAGATGGTTCCGATGTTAGATAATCTATCAGATCGCTTTAGTAAAATTGCGAAAACCCTGCGCGGACAAGCGCGTTTGAGTGAAGACAATATCAAAGATGCTTTGCGTGAAGTACGCATGGCATTATTAGAAGCCGATGTTGCCCTGCCAGTTGTAAAAACATTTATGGCTTCAGTAAAAGAACGTGCGGTGGGCCAAGAAGTCATTGGCAGCCTGACACCCGGACAAGCATTTATCGGGGTGGTAAATGATGCGCTCACCGAGCTGATGGGCACACAGAACAGTAGTCTGAATCTGGCAGCAGTGCCTCCGGCAGTAATTCTGATGGCCGGTTTACAGGGGGCCGGTAAAACCACCACTGTCGGTAAGCTGGCACGCTTGCTGAAAAATGACCAGAAGAAAAAAGTGCTGGTAGTTTCTGCAGACGTGTACCGGCCAGCTGCGATTGAGCAATTAAAATTACTGGCTCAGCAGGTTGAAGTGGACTTTTTTCCGTCACACGAAGGTGAACAACCAGTAAACATAGCCTTGAATGCATTGGATCACGCTAAAAAGCATTTTTATGATGTGCTGATGGTGGATACCGCCGGCCGGCTGGCTATCGACCAGAAAATGATGGATGAAATCCAACAGATTCATGCCGCAATTCATCCGGTGGAAACTTTGTTTGTGGTTGATGCCATGCAGGGTCAGGACGCGGTAAATACGGCTCAGGCATTTAATGATACTCTACCCCTGACTGGTGTAGTGTTAACCAAAATGGACGGTGATGCCCGTGGCGGTGCGGCGCTGTCGGTACGCCATGTAACCGGTAAGCCGATTAAATTTATCGGTGTAGGCGAAAAAATCAATGGTCTTGAACCATTCTATCCTGACCGCCTAGCCTCGCGCATTCTGGGGATGGGTGATGTACTGTCTTTGATTGAAGACGTGCAGAAAGGCATTGATGAAAAAACCGCGCAGCAGATGGCAAAAAAGCTGCACAAAGGCAAAGGTTTTGACTTGAATGACTTTAAAGCACAGATTCAGCAGATGCGCAAAATGGGCGGTATTGAATCGATTATGTCCAAACTGCCAGGTGACATGGGACAAATGGCCAAGCAGGTTCCAGAAGGCACCGCTGAAAAAGCCATGGGTCGGGTGGAGGCAATTATTAATTCGATGACGGCCAAAGAGCGTGCCAACCCTCAGTTGATTAAGGCCAGCCGCAAACGCCGTATTGCCAATGGCTCCGGTGTCAGTGTGCAGGAAGTGAATAAAATGCTTCGCCAGTTTGAACAATCGCAGAAAATGATGAAATCATTTACCAAAGGCGGCATGGGCAAGCTAATGCGCCTGGCTAAAGGCATGAAAGGTATTATGCCGCAATAATTTCTCCTCCTAACGCACTGCCTGAATTTTAATTCAGGCAGTTTTTTTATCTGACACTGTACATTATTGTGCATTTAATCTAAAATAATCATGACAAATAAATTTGTCTTGATTACTTCAATATAAAATAAGGAGTACAATGATGCGTAAATTTAATGATAAAGGCTTTTTTTGAGCCAACCAGCAAACGCCGCAAAGGCTACCCGTCTGAAACCAGTGTAAAGCGTGGTCTGGTGCGGATTGTGCATGGCGATAAAGTTCTGCATGAAAAGCTCGGGCGCAATGACCGTTGCCCGTGCGGTTCTGGCCGCAGCTTTTAGGAAATGTTGCCTGAAATCAGGCTGCTTTCGATGGCAGTAACAGACATGATTATTACCGCTGATTATCCTCAGATAAACGGACACATTAATTAATCACCCTTTAAAAACTTTCCCCTGAATATGCCTGTAAATCACTATTATTCAGGGGGAATTATTTATACTTAGATTCAGACATAAATTTTTGTTTTTAGCTATTTCCAGATTTTAATTATCTATTCTAAGCCATTTGCACTATGGCTACTTCACAAGCCAATTAATACACTAGGAAAATATTACTCCTTATGTTCACACCTTAAGCTGTTATACTTTAGACATTAATAGAATTAATTTAATTACTGCTTGTACCATTCTTAAACTAAAACAACTATAAACATGGTTTCAACTTAGTTCTGCCACTATCTCTAGAATGACAAAAAAAATAGAAATAACATGTTATCAACAGTACCAGAAAGCAACGAGCCCACAATTACGACATACTATAAGCTACATGCACAGATATATGTTCCTACCTCTTCTCAGCCAAAATATGTCCCCTTTTCCGGTACAATGTTCAACAAAATTTATTTTTAACCACAAACTTAATTTCCTTCCCAGCTATGTCGGCTTTATGCTGGCACATATGCCATAAAAAACAATTTATTAAGGCTGTATTGATATTTTAACTGATGTCAGCATCAGATGAATATTTTGACACTAAAATACCTTTTTGCTTGCTGCTTTAATTGTGCTGGCCAGCCTGTATCCAGCGCATAGGCTTGTAAGGCATACTGTCCTAGTTAGAAAAGCTTATCGAAGTAACGAAGCATATGGCTAAATATTATTCTATTAAAATTTAGAAGCTAATTGTTTCTGTTCACAATCTGATAAAAGTGCATCGTCTTAAACCATGCATCAACGCATGGGTTATAATCAGACTCTTATTTTTTGATTTTTTGCTACTCATTAACCATGTTAAACACCCAATATTCTCCCAGTGAAATTGAAACCCGCTTGTATCAGCAATGGGAAGAACGCGGCTATTTTGCCCCGTCAATGGATTTAAGCAAACCGTCGTTCTCTATTCAGCTCCCTCCGCCGAACGTAACTGGTACGCTGCATATGGGGCATGCATTCAACCAGACCATTATGGACGGACTCACCCGTTATCACCGCATGAAAGGTGAAAATGTGTGCTGGATTCCTGGCTCAGACCATGCTGGTATTGCAACGCAAATAGTGGTGGAACGACAGCTGGCTGTGGAAAATATTTCCCGTCATGAGTTGGGTCGAGAAGCATTTATCGCCAAAATATGGGACTGGAAAAAATTTTCCGGCGGTACCATGGCCGAACAAATGCGCCGTGTAGGATGTTCTGTAGACTGGAGCCGTGAGTATTTCACCATGGATGATGAGCGTGCAAAAGTCGTGACCGAAGTATTTGTACGGCTGTTTGAGCAGGGGCTGATTTACCGTGGTAAACGGCTGGTGAACTGGGATCCAGTATTGGGTACTGCGGTATCTGATTTGGAAGTGGAAAATATTGAAGAAAACGGCCATATGTGGCACATCCGTTATCCGCTGGCTGATGATCCAGATAATGGCTTGATTGTGGCCACTACCCGCCCAGAAACTTTGCTTGGTGATGTAGCAGTAGCCGTCCATCCTGACGATGAACGCTATGCTGGCTTTATCGGGAAACAACTGATATTGCCTTTATCCGGCCGTACTATTCCAGTGATTGCCGATGAATATGTGGATAAAGAATTTGGTACCGGCTGTGTGAAAATCACACCAGCACACGACTTCAATGACTATGAAGTAGGTAAACGCCATCATACGGCACTGATTAATGTCCTCAGTCTGGACGCGAAAATTCTGTCACAAGCAGAAGTATTTGATTTTCAAGGGCAGGCACAGGCTGGCATCAACCTGCCGTCGCAATATGCTGGCCTAGACCGCTTTGCTGCGCGCAAACAAATGGTGGCCGACTTGGAAGCAGAAGGTCTACTTCTTAAGGTTGAAGAACACAAACTGATGACGCCTAAGGGTGACCGCACTGGCAGTGTGATTGAACCGATGCTGACCAACCAATGGTTTGTGGCCATGACGCGTAGCGCCAACAACGATGTAGCGCATCCAGAACCAGAATCGGAATTTAAAGGCAAATCCTTAACCGAAAAATGTATTCATGCAGTGGAAAGCGGACAAATACGCTTTATTCCAGAAAACTGGGTCAACACCTATAACCAATGGATGAATAACATTCAGGATTGGTGTATCTCACGCCAACTATGGTGGGGACATCAGATACCGGCATGGTATGACCAGAACGGCCACGTGTATGTGGCACGCAATGCCGCCGAAGCACAGGCACAGGCCGGTACGGATGCGGTATTAACACGTGATGAAGATGTGCTGGATACATGGTTTTCTTCTGCACTGGTGCCTTTCTCTACGCTGGGCTGGCCGGAAGACACACCTGAATTAAAGGCATTCTTGCCCTCTCAGGTGCTGGTAACCGGCTATGAAATCATTTTCTTCTGGGTAGCACGCATGATTATGATGACTACTCACTTTACCGGTAAAGTGCCGTTTCACGATGTGTATATTCACGGTATCGTGCGCGACAATGAAGGCAAGAAAATGTCCAAATCCGAAGGCAATGTCATTGATCCGGTGGATTTGATTGATGGTATCGATTTGGAAAACCTGCTCGTGAAACGCACTACTGGTTTACGCCGGCCGGAAAAAGCACCTCAGGTCATTAAAGCGACTCAAAAGCTGTTTCCAGACGGCATACCGGTATTTGGTGCCGACGCACTGCGCTTTACCATGGCAAGCTATGCTAGTCTTGGCCGCAGTATCAACTTTGATTTCAAACGCGCTGAAGGCTATCGCAATTTCTGCAATAAATTGTGGAATGCCAGCCGCTTTGTGCTAATGAATATTGAAAACCACGACTGCGGACAGGATGAAAGTCTGCCGTTAAGCTACAGTTTTGTGGATAAATGGTTGCTGACTCGTTTGCAACAAACCATTTCTGCCATTAGCGAGGAACTAGATACATATCGCTTCGACATGGCGGCACAGACTTTATATGAATTTATCTGGAATGAATACTGCGACTGGTACGTGGAGCTAGCTAAAACCCAGCTTCAGCGCGGTGACGAAGCACAACAGCGTGCTACACGACGCACACTGGTACGGGTACTGGAAACAGTATTGCGCTTATTGCATCCGATTATGCCGTTTATTACAGAAGAGCTATGGCAAACCATCGCACCATTGGCTAATGCTAAAAACACCGACAGCATTATGCTGGCAGATTGGCCACAACCTGACAGTAGCTTGATTAAGAGCGAAGCTGTAGACCAGATGCATTATTTGCAGGAACTGGTTAATTCCGTTCGCAATCTACGCGGCGAAATGGGGCTGGCGATGAGTGTAAAAGTTCCATTGTTGCTGGAGAGTGCCGCTGATTTAAGCACGTTACTGCCCTATTTGCCACTGATGGCACGTCTGAGTGAAGCCACACAGGTGGCACATCTGCCAGAAAGTGACGATGCACCCGTAGCAGTGTGTCAGGGCGCACGCCTCATGCTGAAAGTGGAAGTCGATAAAGCAGCTGAAACAGCACGCCTGCAAAAAGAAGCTGAAAAACTTCAGAAAAACATCGACAAGATAGCTGCCAAACTGGCCAAACCTGGCTATACCGATAAGGCACCGGCACATCTGGTTGAAAAAGACCGCAGTGAGCTGGCGCAATTGCAGGACAGAATGGCCAAAATCCACTTACAATTGCAAAAATATCGTTAATTAAATTATTTATATTCTTACGATAGCCACCAGTCCGGCAGCATAATTAGCATAAATGGGTATCCGCCACAATGTGCTTATACTGTAAATCTGGTGGCTTCTTCATAGCTGTTGTGAATAGTGCATAATTTCAAAATCAGAATATTTAATTATTAAACAATTCATTAAACAACTACAATGTCTTTATTTTGTATTTGATTTACACATAATTATTCAATTTTATAATAATCTTCTGTAAAATTCCTGAACAATGTCTTATACCTTGGTTCATTATTCATACGCCATATGAACTAGATATACTGAAAGATTGGAGCAAACAGATGGCAAACACATCTAAATACTCATCCCTCAACATCATTTTGATTCAGACTCGTGAAGCATTACTTTCCCATTTCCGCCCCATGCTGAACGATATCGGAATTACAGATCAGCAATGGCGTATTATCCGCTTACTGGCAGAAAATGGTATTATGGACTTTCAGGAGCTGGCTAGACAGGCATGCATTCTGCGCCCCAGCCTCACCGGTATCCTGACACGACTGGAAAGGCTCAATTATGTAGTACGCCTGAAACCGTCCAACGACCAGCGCAGGGTGTTTCTGAAGCTAACGCCAGTAGGCGAGAAACTATATGAAGATTTCTGTGTAGCGGTAGATGCCCGTTATAAAGTGTTGGAGCAGCGTTTTACTCAGGAAAAACTACAGCAACTGGGTACTCTGCTGAAAGAATTTACTAATATCGCTGTTGATAAAGAAGAAAAAGAACCCTGACAACATGAACCAATCACCTTCAGCCATGGCTTTACTGTATCGCGAAGCCATGTCGAAAGTTGCCGCAGCAGTGCATGTCATCACCACAGAAGGGGAAGCCGGACGCTATGGTATTACCCTCACCGCAGTCGCTTCGGTAACCGACTCTCCCCCTACACTATTACTCTGCATCAATCGCAATGCTCGTATTCAACCGATTTTGCGCGCCAACGGACAATTATGCGTAAATGTTCTGGCGGCCTCTCAGCAAGATGTGGCGGAACATTTTGCAGGTATGACCTCAATTCCGGCTCATGAGCGGTTTTTGCAACACGATTGGCAGAATCACCAGCATACAACCCAGCCACAATTGGTGGGGGCACTGGCTCATCTGCATGGCCGTATTATTGACAGCCATGATATGGGCAGTCACAGTGTATTTTATGTGGCCATTGAGTACATCAATGTTAATGAACAGGACAATCAGGGTTTGCTGTATTTTCAGCGCCAGTTTACGCAAACCGCTGTACCGGTATGTGAGGCAGGCTGCGTCTAAGCAGATATTTCACACTTTTGCTGCATTAAAGAGCGCGTCTGATAAACAATAACGGACTGCCCCTTATCGGAACAGTCCGTTTTCACTAGCAGATAAATTTATTTTACAATCTGTACTAGCTCACCAGCGGCATAACGGTTAGCCATTTTTTCCAGCGACACCGGTTTAATCTGTCCAGCGTGGCCAGCAGCACCAAAAGCCACATAACGATCAATACACACCTGTTTCATTGCTTTAATGGTTTCGGTGAAGTATTTGCGCGGGTCAAATTCTGCCGGATGAGTAGCCAGAAAACGGCGGATGGCACCGGTGCTGGCCAAACGCAAATCGGTGTCAATATTGACCTTGCGCACACCGTATTTAATCCCTTCGACAATCTCTTCTACCGGCACACCATACGTTTCCGGAATCTTGCCGCCATACTCATTAATCACCTGCAACCATTCCTGTGGCACTGAGCTGGAACCATGCATCACCAGATGGGTATTGGGCAGGCGTTCGTGGATTTCACGGATGCGGTCGATACGCAAAACATCGCCTGTCGGTTTGCGGGTAAATTTATAAGCGCCGTGGCTGGTACCGATGGCAATTGCCAGTGCATCCACACCGGTATCCTGAACAAAACGTGCCGCTTCATCCACACTGGTCAGCATCTGTTCATGGCTGAGCTTGCCGGCGGCGCCGACCCCATCTTCTTCACCGGCATCGCCGGTTTCCAGATTACCCAGACAACCGATTTCTCCCTCAACCGACACCCCGCACGCATGCGCCATATATACAGTTTTACGCGTCACATCTACATTGTATTCATAAGTAGAAGGTGTTTTGGCATCGCTCAACAAAGAACCATCCATCATTACAGATGAAAATCCCAGCTGAATAGAACGCTGGCACACTTCCGGAGAAGCGCCATGATCCTGATGCATCACTACCGGAATATGCGGAAATTCTTCTACAGCTGCCAAAATCAGATGGCGCAAAAATGGTGCACCGGCATATTTACGCGCACCGGCGCTTGCCTGCACAATCACCGGAGCGTTAACTTCATCGGCCGCTTCCATAATCGCACGCATTTGTTCAAGATTATTGACATTAAACGCCGGCAAGCCATAGCTGTTTTCAGCAGCATGGTCGAGCAGTTGGCGCATAGAAACTAAAGCCATGAGGTTCTCCGTGTGTACTTGGCAATAATGGGTAAAAATTCGGCGCAATTATACCACCTTGCGCTTGGTTTGTAGGCATCACATGCAGAGTTGTGTCAGCGTGTGCATACCGTCTGAAAGAAAGAGTCAGTGAAAAAAAACGATTTGATCTTGCAGCACAGTTAAAGGTAGTTGGTCTCCCCGATTCACCGTCCGATGCAGCGGTAGCCACCAGCGTAATAATCCATATTGCGGATGCAGTAACTGTACATCGTAAGCTCTGGCGGTCAGAAAAACGTCAGTTACCTGTACCTGCACGCCGTTTTCAAGGTCATAACACAAAGCCTGCTGCGGAATATAGCAATGGTCTGTCACATTATCACAGCCTAACAGACGTGCTGCCCATGCATCTGTTGGTCGCGCTAGCAGTGTTGCTGCATTGCCTTCCTGCACCCAGCGTCCTTGCCGCAACAGGCAGATACGGTCGGCCAGCGCAAATGCTTCCTGCGGGCTGTGAGTGACCAGTACGGCCGGACATTGCTGCTGGCGCAATAGGCGTAAGGTTAATTGCTGCAAACTACCTCGCAAGGTTGTATCCAGTGCAGAGAAAGGCTCATCCAGCAGCAAAGCCCGCGGTTGCAAAATCAGTGCCCTTATGAGTGCTACTCGTTGCTGCTCACCTCCAGACAACGACTCAACTGACTGCATTGCCATGTCAGCCAAACCCACTTCAGCCAGAAACTCTTGCGCCTGCTGCTTTGCCTGT
Organism: Snodgrassella sp. B3088; assembly: GCF_026535815.1. Classification (NCBI taxonomy): domain Bacteria; kingdom Pseudomonadati; phylum Pseudomonadota; class Betaproteobacteria; order Neisseriales; family Neisseriaceae; genus Snodgrassella; species Snodgrassella sp. B3088. Next base: position 124,312 of record NZ_JAFNPG010000011.1, on the reverse strand, counting down.
GCCTTGCTAACCCCATGCATGCGCAAACCAAAAGCCACGTTCTGCCACACATTCAGATGCGGTAATAAAGCGTAGTCCTGAAACATGAGTCCGATACGGCGCTGCTCTGCCGGCAAAAACGTAATATCCGCTTCATCAATCAGGATTTGTCCGCTATCCGGCTGCACCAGACCGGCTGCCATATTCAGCAACGTTGATTTACCACTGCCGCTTTCACCCAGTACCGCCACCAGTTCACCATCAGCTACGTGCAGGCTTAAATCAGCAGCCACTACTTTGTGACCAAATTGTTTGTTAACCTGCTGCCAACTCAGCATAAGTGTTGTTCCTTTTTGCTCTTACTCCATTCTAGCAACCCAAAAAAAAGCATGGCCAGCAACATCAGCAGCAAGGTCAGCACCATTGCTCTGTCATAATTATCCCGGCCGGCCGTACTTAGATAATGGTAAATCAGGGTAGTTAGGGTCTGCCATTCTGGCCGTGATAGAAAAAGTGTGGCTGCGAATTCACCCACACAGGTTGCTGCCGCCAGTGCCAGCCCCCGCTGCAAGGCCGGCCGTAACAAAGGCAAAATCACATACAGCATCACCTGCCAGCTACTGGCACCCAACGTACGCGCAGCCTGAATATAACTGAGCGGTAAGCTGTCCCATGCAGACAGTACATCTTTGGTAATAAACGGATAGGCAAGCAATGCATATGTACATATCAACATGGTCAGCGAAGCCGCCCATTCCGGATAGCATAACAACAGCCCGAACGACACACATACAGGTGAGACCATGAACGGTAAAAAAGTCAGACTACGTACCCATGTCCAGCGATGAGCCAGCGCCGCATGTGTCATACCCAGCAGCAGTGCCAGTAGCATGGCCATTACAGTAAATCGTACTGTATTAAGCAGTGCCTGCCATGTACTACCATCCAGCAGCACTAACCAAGAGCTGCCAGCAAGTACGGCACGCCAAGCAACAGCCATAAGCGGCAGTACACAGCAACCTAGCAGTAGCAACAAAGCCAGTAACAGCGCCCATTTCTGCCATCTGACTGGTATCCGTGGTGGCAGCATTCGTACCATATTGGCCTGTGTGCTCAACCGGCTTACAAGCGCATATACCATACCCGATACAAACGTACTGGCCAGCACCCACAGTACCAGCACACCGGCCTGCGCCATATCCAGCTCATAGGCAATCAGCTGATAAATCTGTACTTCCAGCGTAATGTAATGCTCACCGCCTAGCAATAAGGCTAGACCAAAACCCGAAAAACAATATAAAAACACCATGCACATACCGCCAGCTAGCCATGGCAGCAACTGCGGCAACTCCACTTGAATAAAGCGCTGCCACACACTGCTACCAAGCGTTTGCGCTGCATAAAGACGCGATGCCGGCACTTGACATAAGCCTTGATAGACTGCACGCACCATTACTGGTAAATTAAAAAACACATTGCCGTACAATAACAACCAAGGCGTACCCTCCCAGCCACGCCAAAGCAAACCCTGTGAACCAAATAGCGCCAAAATTCCTACACCGGCCACAAGTGTTGGCATTACAAACGGAAGCATGACCAACCGCAGTACCAGATTGCGGCCAGCAAACTGCCACCGCGTAATCGCCCATGCCACCGGCACGCCCAACAGCAAAGTCAGCAAACTACTACCGGCAGCCTGCAAAGTTGTCCACCCAAGCAGACGGCGCATATATTCGTCCTGCCACACCATGTGGAAACTGGTTGCATTAGTTTGTTGCAGCATCGCCCCCAGAGGCAACACTACTACAGCCAGCAAAAACCCCAGCGGCAGTAATAACAGCAAGTAAGGCAGCTTTTCTCCCACTCTGCCGGCGCCGACTTTCAGGCTGTTCAGCTTCATATGCACTGTTTTATTACCTTTACCTTAACGCTTACCAAAATCAAACAGGGCATTAGCATGCCCCGTTTAATTAAGTTCTGTCTGATGTCACACAGACCTAACTGCAGGCCTGACCTCTTAGCGTTGCACTACCTTTACCCATTGTTTCACCCAGCTTTGCTGTTTGGCTGCCATATCTGCCATCGTTGGCTGCACAACTTTAGTGGGAATACTGATGTGTGCGTATACCGGTGGCAATGACACCCCCTTCACGGCCGGATAAACCCACATAGATGTCGGTATGGCACTTTGCACCTGATTACTTTGCAGATACTGCACCAATTTTGCCGCCAATGCCGGCTGGCTAGCATGATTCAATACCGCCGCACCTTCTATTTGGCGGAATACCGCTCCTTTAAAGCGCAGATCTCCGGTTGGTGGCGTAGTATATTTCCCTTTACCGTAATATACTTCAGCTACGGGACTGGAAGCATAGCTTACGACAAGCGGTCGGCTGCCACCATTCAGCGTGAAATCAGTGTAGTAGGCTTCACTCCAGCCCTTAGTCACTTTGACACCATTTTGACGCATTTTTGCCCACCACTGCCATGTAGCCTGCTCCCCTAGACCGCCGATATTCGCCAGCAAAAACCCCAATCCCACCGTTGATGTAGCAGGGCTCGGCATCACCAGCAAATCTTTGTAAGCCGGACTGGCAAGATCTTCTAAAGACCGCGGCAAGGGTTTTTTATGTTTCTGAAACCAAGCCTTATCATAATTAATGGTAATGTAGCCGTAATCGATGGCCAGTGCCTGAGGTAAATCAACATTCACTGCACGGCTGGCCGGCTGAGTGGTGGCAAAGAGCTGATATTGTTGCGCCTTGCTGATATTGCTGTTGTCTAGACCATATACGGCATCGGCAATCGGTTTGCCGCGGGTAAGAATGAGCTTATTCAGCATCTCATTACCGCTGCCCACCTTGATTAAGGTTAACTTAACCTGATTTTGCTGCTCAAATCCGGCCAGAACATTTTTCGGTAAAGCAAAAGAATCATATACCGCGAGACGCACCTCAGTCTGTGCCTGTGCCCATACCGCAACCAGCATGCACAATGTACCGATTAACCACTTACCCGCTTTCATTCCAGCCTCCAGTTGTTAAAATTATCTATATCGTGCCTGCAATCATACCTGTTTTACGCGTATATAGTAAAAACCTGACGCCATCTTACAAACCATGACAACTCATTACTGGATTTTCGACCTAGACAACACCTTGCATTATGCAGATGCCGGCATCTTCAACGTCATTAATCAGAATATGACACACTTTCTGGCTTCTCAACTGCACATTGATCAAATTGCCGCTTCACAACTACGCCAGCAATATTGGGACGATTACGGTGCTACACTTATCGGAATCGGGCTGAATCATCCTGAAATTAATCTGCACGAATTTCTGCTTGCCTGCCACCCACTTGAAAAGCTTCTGCCTTTGCTTAAACCCATGCCTGAGCTATCACAGACACTGACCTATCTACATGGGCACAAGATAGTTTTTTCCAATGGTCCCAGCCACTATGTACAGGCACTAATCAAAGCAATGGGAATCCAGCAATATTTTCATGCAGTAATTGGAACGGATAATGTAGAAATGCACTGTAAACCCCATCCCCATGCATATCACAGCCTATGCCGGCAGCTACATATTCATCCTCAGCAATGCATTATGGTTGATGACAGCCCAGCCAATCTGCACACTGCACATATGCTGGGCATGCGTACTGTATGGTATGGTCCACAGAGTTATCCAAGAGCAAATATTGATGCTGCAGTTACTGATATGGCAGGCCTGCGCGACATTGCGCTTACCTTATTGTGAAAGCTATACGTCAGCACACAAATTCTCTACAATAACAGACTACAAATCACCAACCACAAAGGATGACACCATGCGTGCGGGAATCTGCTTGATATGCACAATACTGGCACTCAGCGGCTGTACATGGGAAACTTATCAGGATGCCACCGGCCAGACCAGATTGCGCCAGAAATACGAACCGGGTACACGCGTGGTGTATCAGGATGGCACTTATTCCCACAACATGCTGTACAACAAAATGCGCCCCGAACCACATGCTATGAAACCCGGGGTGGGCGACGTTAATGAAAAACTGCCGGCTCACACCAAGTGGGATCAGCCAGAAAGCAGTGCTGAATAAACTGCGTTTAAACACACAGGGCTGCCGGAATCAGACTTGATTACCTGCAGCCCCTTTTCACATCCATACACATATAGATATATGGCTACTTCATCCCTTAATATCGTTATCCTCGCTGCTGGTAAAGGCACCCGCATGTATTCACGTCTGCCTAAAGTTCTGCATGAAATAGGCGGCATCAGCATGTTGGAACGGGTGATCCACACAGCACAGAGTCTGAACCCTGACAGCATAAGCGTGGTTATCGGCCATGGTAAAGAGCTAGTAAGGCAACGCATTCAGGCGAACGTACACTGGGTCGAACAGGACCAACAGCTTGGCACTGGCCATGCAGTTAAAATGGCGTTACCCAATCTGGCTGACAGCGGACGTACCCTGATACTCTATGGCGACGTGCCCTTAATAGACCAGCAGACATTAGCGGATTTACTCAGTATCGCTGGTGAAGATGTCGCTCTACTTACCGACGTTCTCGACAACCCCACCGGCTATGGCCGCATCATCCGCCAGCAAGGCAACGTAGTCGCCATTGTTGAAGAAAAAGATGCCAGCGCTGCCGAAAAAGCCATTTGCGAAACCAACACCGGCATCTTTGTTTTGCCCAACCGCAAACTGGCTCAATGGCTCAATGCCTTGCAAAACCACAACGCTCAGCAGGAATACTACCTAACCGACGTAATCGCACGAGCACAACACGATAAAATCCCTGTACACCCTCTACAGGTACGTGCCTCATGGCTAGCGGCGGGTGTCAACAATAAGCTTCAACTGGCGCAGCTAGAAAGGATTTTGCAACAGCAACAGGCCAACGCCCTGCTTCAGGCCGGCGTAACCCTGCGTGATCCGGCACGCTTCGACTTACGTGGCCAGTTAAAACACGGACAGGACGTCATCATCGATGTAAACGTCGTACTTGAAGGCAACATAGAACTGGGCGACAACGTCAGCATTGGTGCCAACTGCGTCATAAAAAACGCCACCATCGGCGCAGGTACTGTAATCCAACCCAACTCGCACCTAGATAACTGCATTATCGGCAGCAACGCGCAAATTGGTCCGTTTGCTCGTCTGCGACCACAGGCACAGATTGGTGATGCCGTACACATCGGCAACTTTGTTGAAGTCAAAAACAGCACCATTGGCTATGGCAGCAAAGCTAACCACCTTACCTATCTGGGCGATGCCACCATTGGCGAACAAACCAATATCGGTGCCGGCACCATCACTTGCAACTACGACGGCGTCAATAAATACCGTACTGTCATCGGCAACCAAGTACGCATCGGTTCCGGCAACATGCTGGTAGCGCCAATCACCATTGGCGACCGTGCCACCACCGGTGCCGGCAGTACTTTGAGCAGAAACTGCCCGCCAGATAAGCTCACTCTGGCCCGCAGCCGGCAAACTACCTTGAACGAATGGAAGCGCCCTGAAAAAAAACCACAGGAATAATCCTGCCATCATTGTCAGCCTCAGCACATTTCGCTTAGCCAGATGTGCTGAGAAACTAGCGCTACCACCTATCTTCCTTTTTGCACCTTTCCCAAAACTGACTAAAAATCTGTATATATCCTTACACAAGCAGCAGTAAATTCAACACATCGGAATTATAATCTGCAAAAACATCACATACACAAGCGCTTTCTTGACATTACTGTTTAACAACAGCGACTCCCTTAGCAAACCTTGCATGCAAATTAACAAGCAAAAGTAATATCATGCACAATAAAAATGATTCCCAATAAAAACAACAAACCAAATCTACCACCTAAGGTTTAGCGCAGTGTCAACACTAACTCTCGATCAACTACCGTTCGGGCAACCGGCAGTTATTACCCGACTGTTGCCCGAATCTATGCCATTTCGCCGCCGCTTGTTAGCCATGGGCATCACTCCCGGCAGCCACGTTACTGTTATCCGTACCGCCCCCATGGGCGACCCTCTGGAAATCAAAACCCGTGGTTTTTACCTGTGCCTGCGCCGCAGCGAAGCACAGGCTATTGGCGTAGTTGAGGCTGAGTAATGAAAATAGCATTAATCGGCAACCCCAACAGCGGCAAAAGCACATTATTTAACGCCCTTACCGGCTCTCGCCAGCAAGTAGGCAACTGGCCAGGTGTTACTGTAGAGCGCAAAATTGGCAGTACCCAGATAAATGGGCAGTCAGTAGAAATCGTCGACCTGCCCGGTACCTATGCCATCGAAAACCTCGACATGGCAGCCTCACAGGACGAAATGATCGCGCGCGAGTTCGTGCTCAACGAACCTGACACCCTAATTATCAATATAATCGATGCTACCAACCTGCAACGCAGCCTGTACCTTACCTTTCAGCTGCTTGATCTGAAAAAGCCAATGCTGGTCGTACTCAACATGATGGATGCCCTGCAGAACATGGGCGAAAACATCAATATCAGTACCCTTACCCAGCAGCTTGGCTGCCCTGTCATAGCTATATCCGCAGCGAAAAAGATGGGTTTAATACAATTGCAGCAAGCAATCAGCAAAGCTTTCAGCCAGCCTGCAGCTGCTGACCCGCAACTGGACACCCTCGGAAAAAAACAAAGTGATATCATCCGCCACTATCTGTCGCAACTGCCGGCAGACAGTGTAGTAAACCAAATTGATCAATGGTCATTAATTGAACTGCTGCTAAAACAAAGTTCTATTTCTCTTAGCAGTGACGAAGAGCACATTGTTCAGCAATGTCGCGACGAACTATCTAGTTGGTGTAACTATGAAATCGACATCGCACTGGCTAGCTCTCGTTACGATGCCATTGACCAGCTAAGCCGTACGGTTATCGAAAAACCACGTGAAGCAAACCAATCACTATCCGACAAAATCGACCGTTTTACCCTAGGTCGATATACCGGCATACCGTTTTTTCTGTTTGTCATGTACCTTATGTTTATGCTGGCAGTAAAATTCGGCTCCGTATTCATCGACTTTTTCGATGTTCTTTTTGGCACAATATTTGTAGATGGCTTTTCTACCTTACTTACCCATATTGGCTCACCAGAATGGCTGATAGCTATACTGGCTAACGGCATCGGTAGCGGCATCCAAACTGTAGCCACCTTTATCCCTGTCATTGCCGCCATGTTTCTGTGTTTGTCGTTTCTCGAGGATTCCGGCTATCTGGCACGAGCAGCCATGGTTGTAGACAGAGGCATGCGTGCCATCGGTTTACCGGGTAAAGCGTTCGTTCCCATGCTCGTTGGTTTCGGCTGCGGTGTGCCAGCCATTATGGGCACACGCACCCTAGACTGCGCACGTGACCGTCTGATGTCCATCAGCATGATTCCGTTTATGTCTTGTGGCGCCAGATTACCCGTCTATACCTTATTTGCCGTTATCTTCTTTCCTAATAATGCTTCCAGTGTCGTATTTATCTTGTATTTACTCGGTATCGGTGTCGCCATCTTTACCGGCCTGATACTCAAACACACTTTGCTACCGGGTGATACCACACCATTTATCATGGAAATGCCCGCCTATCGCCTACCAACACTACGTGGCATGCTCTACCTCACATGGTCACGCTTAAAAGGGTTTATTTTCCGTGCCGGACAAGCCATCGTGCTGATGGTTACCATTCTTAGCCTGCTCAACTCCCTTGGAAGCGACGGTTCATTTGGCCACCCCGATAGCAGCCAGTCTGTACTATCTGTAGCCAGCCAAAAAATCACACCCGTGTTTACCCCAATGGGTATCAGCGAACAAAACTGGCCAGCCACCGTTGGCATCTTCACCGGCATCTTTGCCAAAGAGGCCGTTATCGCCACGCTTAATTCCCTCTACTCAATGAAAGCAGAAGAAGACGGTGGCGAGGAAGAATTCAACCTGCAAGCCGGCATCATCAAAGCTTTGAAAACCATTCCTGCCAACCTTAGCGAAATGGCCGGCTCATTTCTTGACCCGCTTGGCTTCAGAGCCCTTGACGAAAATACAGCCAGCGTCCAGCAGGACATGGACATCAGCAGCCGTACCATAACTAAACTTGAAAGTTCCTTTGGTGGCAGCGCCGCTGCCATGGCATATTTGATATTCATTTTGCTCTACACCCCCTGTGCCGCTGCGCTTGGTACCATCTACCGCGAAGCCGGCTGGCGCTGGATGCTATTTGTTGCTGGCTGGACATTCCTCACTGGCTGGAGCTGTGCCACCGTCTACTACCAGTATCACCAGCTCAGCCGTTCGGCCAGTGCCTCCTACTGGATTGGTGGTGTAGCTATTTTACTGATCCTCGTAATCTGTGCCATGAAAATCATCGGTAGCCGGCGCCAAACCTGTCAGATAGCCATGAAAACCTGTCCACATAGCAAAGGCAGCTGCTGCCACTGACCAGATGCACATTTTTACCAGCCGCTAAAACAGATTTACCCAAACAGATAGTGATATCTGCCCTATCGTCACTATCTGTTTGTTTTCAGATACCTAACCAACAGGAACCATAAAAGCACAGGATAGACAAAATATGCTCATCACTGCCATTCGCGATTACCTTATCAGCATCGGACAGGCCAGCCTGCAAGATTTAGCACGCCATTTCCAAGTACAGGAAAGCGCTATGGAACAAATGCTCAGCTTTTGGCTGCGTAAAGGAACCATACGCCAAATTAGTCTTACTCAGCCCGGATGTAGTCCAAACCAATGCAGCAACTGCTTCGCCTGTCCCGATGGTGCCAAAAAAATTTATCAGGTCATCAGCAGCCCCCGCAAAACCATCCCCATCACCTCCGCACAACACAGCATCGAAAAAAGCCAGATTCAGTCAAAATTGATTAGCAAAGTGACAGCATAAATCAATACCAGCAACATACCGCATGTAAGTACAACCGCCGTCGACCAGCATATAAAAAATCAACTTTATTGATAAATAAAAATAAATTTTCCTAAATCATTAACACAACCCAACCACATCCCTACCGAATAAACAAACACTCAGCTGCCTGCATCAGCAAACATTACTGTGCAAAACGCCTATTTCCATTACAATCGTCTTCTTAAGCAATTGAAAACAGCATAGACAGGCATGGCACTGCGCACCAAATAGACGACCGCTGCATTCATCTCTCATACACAACAGCCGCGGCCAGTCTTACCCTTCACACGCGCAGCCACACCAGCAACCAGCCTGTAGTAAAAGGATAAAACATGTGTGGCATAGTTGGCGCCATTCGCGCTCAGAATAACGTAGTAGAATTTTTAACCAGCGGTCTGGAACGACTGGAATATCGCGGTTATGACTCCTCTGGTATTGCCGTCTGGACACCCAATGGCATAGAGCGCGTACGTCGCGTCGGCCGCGTTAAACTAATGGAAGAAGCCGCACAAGCCGCAGGTCTAAAAGGCAGCCTTGGCATCGGCCATACCCGATGGGCAACACACGGCGGTGTTACCGAACCCAATGCCCATCCCCATATTTCAAATAACCTGATAGCCATCGTCCATAACGGCATCATCGAAAACTTCGAAAGCGAACGCAACCGCCTCGAAGCACTGGGCTATCAGTTCACCTCACAAACCGATACCGAAGTGATTGCCCACAGCATTCATTACGAATACACCCACAGCAGCAATGGCAACCTTTTTCAAGCAGTACAACACGCCTGCCAGCGTTTCCAAGGAGCCTACGCCATCGGCGTTATCGCTCGCGATAACCCCGAAAAACTGGTAGCCGCCCGCATGGGCTGCCCGCTGTTAGTGGCACTGGGCGAAAACGAAAGCTTTATCGCCTCGGATGTCTCCGCTGTAATTGCCTATACACGCCGCGTGGTATTCTTGGAAGATGGCGATATCGTACAGTTATCCACAGACGGCATCGACCTGCTGCTCGACAAACACCAGCAACCGGTGGAACGCGAAATCAAAATGTCCGAACTGTCACTCGCATCGCTCGAACTTGGCCTGTACAGCCACTTTATGCAGAAAGAAATCCACGAACAGCCCAAAGCCATCACCGACACCGCCGAAGTATTTTTAGTTGGCGGCTTCGAACCGGCCAACTTCGGCATTAATGCTGCCGCCATCTTTGAGCGCATTCGCAGCATCAAAATTCTTGCCTGCGGCACCTCCTACTACGCCGCCCTAACCGCACGCTACTGGCTCGAAGCCATCGCCCAGATACCCACCGATGTGGAAATTGCCAGCGAATACCGCTACCGCAAAGTGATTGCTGACCCCGAACAACTGGTGATTACTATTTCCCAGTCCGGCGAAACCCTCGACACCATGGAGGCGCTCAAATATGCCCAATCACTGGGCATGCAGCACAGCCTCTCTATCTGCAACGTAATGGAATCTGCGCTGCCGCGCGAAAGCGAGCTGGTACTGTATACCCGTGCCGGTGCCGAAATCGGCGTTGCTTCCACTAAAGCCTTCACCACCCAGCTAGTGGCCTTGTTTGGTCTGGCGGTTACCCTAGGCAAAATGCGCGGACTGGTTACCCCTGAGGAAGAAGAGCAATACACCAGCGAACTGCGCCTGCTACCGGGCAGCATCCAGCATGTACTTAATCTGGAACCGCAAATCGCCGGCTGGGCAAACCAGTTTGCTGCCAAAAACAACGCCCTGTTTCTCGGCCGCGGCATCCACTACCCCATCGCCCTTGAAGGTGCACTGAAACTGAAAGAAATCACCTATATTCATGCAGAGGCTTATCCTGCCGGCGAACTCAAACACGGGCCATTGGCACTGGTAGACCAGAATATGCCGGTAGTGGTTATCGCGCCCAACGACAGCTTACTTGAGAAAGTCAAAGCCAATATGCAGGAAGTTGCAGCACGCGGCGGCGAACTGTTTGTCTTTACCGATTTAGACAGCGAATTCACCGCCGGCGAAGGTGTACATGTTATTCGCACACCACGACATATGGGTGTACTGTCGCCAATTGTTCACACCATACCGGTACAGCTACTGGCGTATCACACCGCACTGGCACGGGGTACCGATGTGGATAAACCGCGTAATCTGGCAAAATCGGTGACGGTGGAGTAAGTTTAATTTTATTTTCCATGGTTAAAGCTAAATAAATCCTCTACTTAAATTCAAAACGTAGGGGATTTATAATTTCATCTTGCAATTATTGTTTATTTTACTGGAAAACTTTTTCTTACCCTTATTTTTATCTTCGTAATCATTTAACATCGATGAAAATTTGCCTTTTATTTTTTTATCTGAACCGGACAAAAAGTAGACTCCTGAAAGTTCATTAGTTTTATATTTATCAAAGCCAGCACCTGCACACTTTTTAAAAAAAGATTTCTCACCTTCAAATGTCCAAAAAATCTGCAAATTATTTTTAGAAAGAAAATCTAAAAAAGGTTCTTTTTTAATCAAAAGAGTATATTGATTTTCTGATACATCATTCACAAAAATGCAAATGGGTTCCTTATTTTTATTAGCCCATTCGTAGAAACTATCATTACAGCTCAAATCCATTTCATTATATATTTCTCGACAGGGAATTATTGCCCAATAACTTTTATTACCATAAATTTCTTCCCATTTATGATTGATGACACATGGTAAAATATTAAACGATTTTTCTAATTCAGATGTCCCTGAATCGAGTTGAATACATTCCCACATATTATGTGGAAGTCCTGTAAAAGATTGCATTAAATAGAATTTTTTATAATCTATATTATAAATAGTAAATGCTTCATTTTTGATAATTCTATGAAAGGAAAATTTTTCAATCATTGATTTCACTTCATTAAATTCATTTATTTTTACAAAATAGCCATTAATTGAGAACCTAAAATTTTTAAATTCTTTTCTAAAATCCAATTTATCCGGTTCATCCTGATTAATGATTCTTTTCAGTACTAACCATTTTTCGCCATTTATTGTTTGTTCAATCAATGCAGGAATATCAGGTATATCTTTGAAGTTTTTAATCCAAATATTTTGATTTTTCTTCCAAAAATCTTGCGCAATGAAGCGTAAATCTTTTCTAAGTTTATAGTGAAATGTTTCCTCTTGATTAGAAGGCAAAATATATATTTGTATTTTGGGTAAAGCAAATTCATCAATTTCTTTTAGCCATTCATTTTTTTTGTCATGACTATTTTCAGTTACGAAAACCTGATAGTTATCCATTACTCTGGCTAATACTTCACTCAAAGCCAACCATTGGTATTTCTTACCAATACGCTCTATTTTATCGTAGCGATTGTTATCAGATATGTATTTATCAAATGATGCATGTTTATCTTCATCATACCCGTATTTTGTAAATATTAAATAGCATGCATAATTACTTAATAAGTTAGCATTGATACCTTCAACTTGTTTAAAACTTTCATTCCAAAATCTTAAGCTTGCTTCAAACACATAACGGCCAAAATCACCATATTCACCTGAATTTCTGCCTAACCCTGGACGCATCGAATGTGTTATTATTTGCTGATGCAGTGTAGTAAATTTATTATCGATTTCTTCATTCGTTGGCAAACGTTCAGGTAAGATACTGTTATAGGGTGGCGTTATTCTATTACGAATCTGTAAAACCTTCTCTATAGAATATTCATTTTTTAATAATGAAAACTCTATAATATAGCGAGCATGGTCTCGAACAATAACATTTGGGCAGATTTCTTCACCATTGGCTTTATTAAAAATAGAATTATCAATCGTATTTGCTAATTCTTTCAGACCACCTAAGTTTTCTGAATTTAGTGCCGCAGCTTCAATGGCGGCCAATATTCCTTGCAATATATAAGGGTCATTGATTTTTTCAAATAACTTAAAAATTTTATTAGCCAAAGTTAAACGATTAACAAACAAATAAGATAATGAAATTAATGCATTATTACGTTGTTTAATATATGTTACAGGCAGTACCCAACATAATGATATGGCTATTAATGATAGCATCTCTATATCATATTCTTTGTTTTTATTTTGTCTGCACCATTCCAATAATCTTTTAATGGCAAGAAATTTGTTCTGATAGCTCTGCAAGTTTTTTAAATACGATACTAATCTCGCTGACCATTGGGCATCTCTATCTCCCATAGACATAGGAAATAGTAGCTTATTCAGATAATAACTATTAAGTGGATTTTTAGGTTCAATTGCTAACTGATATATAGAATCTATAAAAATATTGTTATCGACTCTATCAAGATTTTGAATTATAAAATTGGTCAAGTGTGTTACATTTATAGATTCTGGCCTTCGCCAAGGCAGATTTCTGATAACAAGATTGATTATATTCGAACGATATTGACTCCCTCGGTTATTCCATATATCTGTTTCAAACAATTCGAATCCTAACTGCTCTGGGATTAAAACACTGAAAGCTTCCCATAACTTTTGATGTTGATAAAATTCAAAAGTAAAATTTTGCCCTTGATTTGTATTTAACCAATTATTAAATTGGTGAACATTAGCTATATCTTGCAGGATAGACTGAGCAGATAAAAAATCACCTATTCGCTCGTATGTGAAATAAATAAATTCTTTTTCATTTTGCGTAAATGTATTCAAAAAACCTTTTTTTTGCAGTAAATTTATAAGTTTTTTGACTGAATCAATATCAATTACATCTTGTAACTCTTTTCTGATGTACTGCCGAATTGACACATAGTCTGTACATATTCCATTAAGATTATCTTCTACAATTTTATTTATAACACGCTGAACCAAATTTAAACTTAATGGCTCATCCATTTCTTCAGCAATTTCTCTCTCAACATTTTGAACATAACTGAAAATAAGTAAATTTATCCCAATTCCACCTTTAGGTATTATTTTATTTGGCTGTTTCTGCAAATTTTCGCAATATAATTTTAGATATAGTGGATTATTAAACTCGCGATTAAGTAAAGGAATTGTCGGATACGGAAGGTTATAAAGATCAAAAAAAGATTCTATAGCTATTAATCCATTTTCAGCAAAACCTTGATGCTCAATTATACAAATTTGCTTTTTTATTTCTGGATTCAATTTTTCATATATAACTTCTTGATAAGTATTCCGAATACTTAAAATTAGCCCAATATATGGATGTTCTTGAATTTCTCTGATAAAACTATTTAAATTATTCTGCCATAACAATTTGTCTCTACTTTCGTTTAACGCATCAATTACAAGAAAAATCCTTTCTTTTTGGGCTTCAGCAATTGAATCAAGAATAGATAAAAACAAATTAGACGACATATCAGAACCTAAATTTAATTTATTATCTATAATCTGTCGCCAAAGATTTGAACTTTCTGTAAATTGCTGTCCTAGAAAAAAAAGAGAAAATTTATTATTATCGTATCTAAAATTTATTAGATCGGCTAACAAATGAGATTTACCCACACCTGCTTCACCAGTTAACCATAGAACATTTCCATTGAATAACTTAATTTCATTTGAATTTAATATTTCATCAAATAATGAATTTAAATACATTAAAATAATATCAACATCTTTTTTAATATCGATATTTTCATTAACTAATTTATTTTCAGCAAACTTACAAATCTTCAGTATAAATGATCTTATACATTTACTGATAGCATTAACAGGAATCTTATTCTCAATATTGTAATTATTTAAATTTAATTTTCTTCGTAAATGTTTAAATTTTTTTTCAGCTTCATTTTTTAAGTCTGGAAACTTTGACAGTGAAGGAATTTCTTTATAAATTTGAATTAATATATCATTAATATTATTTAAAATATCCTTATTATATTTTTTATCTCGAGATAATGCTTTAAATTTTTCTGAAATTGGCAACTTTATATTAAATTTCGGAGTATATCTACGACCCAAATCTTCAATGGCAAGTTTATTTTGCCTTTTGAACCAATCACTATTAAATATTTTTTTTTGAAACCAAAAATATATTCTTCCTTCATTTTTTTTCAGCGATAAAAAACCAATTAACTCAGAACTACCCCAGAATTTTATGTCAACCTCCCTTCCCTTCTCCTTAGCCCATTCTTTCCATTCCAGCACTTTGTTATCCCATTTGTTTCTAAAAGATTCTTTTCCTTTTACACAAGGATTATTTCTATCCAGCGGTACACATAGAAAAAAATGGGTCAGATTAGGATAATTAGTCACGGCGTTTTCAAAAGAATCTTTTATTTGCTGCCATTGAATACTGGTAAAACTATACAGAAAATATTTAGCCTGCCAGCCATACACCCTGCCATCATCAAATTTGCAGATGGCTTCCAGTCCTCCGTCTGGGGTACCAAAGCGTGTAAATTCGCCTTCATTACCAAACTCCTCCCGAGCCAACTGGCACACCAGTTCTTCGAAAGCATTATTCTGGGAACCATTAAACGGTCGGATTTGGTGCCAGTCTATTACCATGTTCTCACTCAGCTTAATTCATCAGTTATTCATATACTTTATGTTTTAATTTTAGCAAAGAATAAGCTAGGACAATGACTACTTAGACCAAATTATCCGGAGGGCTAGCTAAAACAGAACAGAATTAAAAAAGTGAGGACTAAAAATAACCGCAGTACTTAATGGTTAATGGCAATACAAAAAGTATGGATTCGCAATATTCCATGATACTGCTCAAAATGTAAGCAGTTAATTTTTAAATTTTTTCAGTACCCAAGTGTTAACTACAGCCAGTCGTGTAGAGTTTGGTAAATTATTAGTTATTTTAAATTTTATATACCAGATCCATTAGTAAGATAGCAGTTGGGATGTTGGATTGGTTGGTAATGATTAATCCGTCTGGAAATATCAGTGTAGCTACACTAATTTAATCGCATTATTTTTTCCGCATGTTGCTCATCAAGCATGCAGGTAGGGGCACTTTAGTACATCATCTAACAGTATCTTAGCAATTTTATGTCTGTTGATATGTGTCAATAAAGCGGAAGTTGTAGCATTTTGCTGACTTAAAACCATTGCCATATGAGAATAATTATTATTTAATCCTGACACTTTGATTTGATGTCTGTGTTATGAACTCTTTGGATTTAAGCCGTTTTTACGCCGCCTCTGCGGAGCTGCCGTTTCAGGATAGATGGGCGATGATGCCATTACGTGCCAGTTTGCCTTTAGCTGCTGAAAAGATAGAAAAGCAATGGACTTTATTGCAGCAATCGCCAATATCTGGCAATAAAAGGCTGATTTATATTCATATTCCTTTTTGTGAAACGCATTGTCAGTTTTGTGGTTTTTACCAGAATCTGCTGCGCAAATTTGATACGGATAAGTATATAACGACTTTACTAGCTGAGATTGCTCTGGAAATGAATAATCCGGTGATGCAGTCTGCTCCGATTCACGCTGTTTATTTTGGGGGCGGTACGCCATCTGCTCTGCCCTCCGGCCAACTGGCGCGGGTTATCAGCTTACTCAGACAATCTTTGCCACTGGCGCCAGATTGTGAAATTACGATTGAGGGGCGAATTTCTGATTTTGATGAGGCACGTACAGAAAGTTATATTGCCGCCGGTGCGAATCGGTTTTCTATCGGTGTGCAAACTTTTGATACGGATATCCGGCAGAAGCTGGGACGTTTATCCAGCCGTGAGCAGATTGTTGAGACATTTGAGCGTATTGGGCGGCTAGACTGTGTGGCACTGGTGTGTGATTTGATGTTCGGTTTGCCGGGGCAAACTGTGCAAAGCTGGCAGCCTGATCTGGAGCTGGCCGCCGCTTTGCCGCTGGACGGGTTAGATTTGTATGCATTGAATCTGCTGCCAACTACGCCTTTGGCTAGAAGAGTAGATAAAGGACAGCTTGAATTGCCGGCCGTGGCAGCTAAATGTGATTTTTATTTACAAGGTGAGGCATTTTTACGCCAGCAGGGCTGGATGCAATTGAGTAACAGCCATTGGGCAAAAACCACGCGTGAACGAAATTTATATAACCTGTTAATTAAGCAGGGAGCAGATTTTTTTGCTTTTGGCTCCGGCGCAGGTGGGCGTTTAAATGGGCATTCGTTTATGCTGCATCGTGATCTGGCTGAATACTATACACTGATGCAGTCAGGTAAAAAGCCTTTGATGATGCTAACGGATAAATCATTGTTGGGTAGCTGGTTACATCAGCTTCAGGCAGGGATTGAAGTGGGACGGGTGAATTTACCCGCGCTAACGTCTCAGGCGGAATTGTTGGAACCGCTGCTTATGCAGTGGCAGCAGGCTGGTCTGCTGGTCAATGAAAGGGGCTACGTGCGTTTAACGCCGTCTGGCCGTTTTTGGTCAAGTAATCTGTTGCAAGCATTGCAGCAGTTACTGCTGGCTTTAAATAATCCTGAACATATTGAGTGGCAGGAAAAAATGATGCAACGCCACCCCACCGGCAAACCAATACAGCGTTTTGCCACAACGTCGTGACAAAAATACGTTTAGTCCAATTGACTTGATTAAGGGAAAACGATGACAAAACATTCACAAAACAATAATCTGCAACTATTTATGCGTAGCAATCCAGAAGGGACGCTGGAACAGATTGCGCAACAATATCAGGTGACACTGGCTGAGGTGATTAAGGCAATACCGGATGTGGTGATAACCGCTGGCAGCCACTTTGATGCAGTGTGGCAAGATGTGCAATCATGGGGAGAAATTACTTTTCTGGTGCATACAGCAGATATTATTGCGGAATTTTCGGGTTTACTACCAGCAGGTAAATATGGTGCCGGTTATTTCAATCTGCAACATCAGCAGGGGTTCGGCGGCCATATTCGCGCAGAAAACTGTGCGCAGATTGCTTTTGTAGAACGCAGTTTTATGCAAATGGCTACGGCGTCGATTATTTTTCTCAACCAGCATGGTGACGCAATGTTTAAAATTTTTGTGGGGCGAGATGAGCAGCGGCAGCTGAAAGCAGAACAATTAAATAAGTTCCGCAGTCTGGCACAGCGTTTTGCCACCACACAGGAGCAATGATGAAAACATTACTGTTGTTCGGGGTAAGCCAAAAAATGGGCACAGCTTATCAGGTATTGCAGCAGGCTTTACAACAAGCCGGTCGCTGGCGCTGTGTGGCACTGGTACGGGATGAGGATTTTTCCCGCCAGTTACAACAGCAAGGAGTGGAAACAATAGTTGGTGATGCCACGAATGAATCCAGTGTGCGCGAAGTGTGCAAGCTAGCTGGTCAGGATACTGTGATTGTGTCTACCTTGGGTGGTTCGGCAGGCGCGCACTATCTGGCACAGCGGTTGATTATTGATACGGCAGAGCTATGTGGTATCGGCCAGATGCTGCTGGTGACATCATTGGGCTGTGGTGATACTTGGGGAACAATGTCAGAGCGTGCGAAAAAAGCTTTCGGACATGCAGTGCGAGAAAAATCTCTAGCTGAGGTGTGGCTGCAAACCAGTACGCTAAATTATGAGATTTTGCGTCCGGGTGGTCTGGCGCAAGGTGAAGCTACTGGCACTGGCAAGTGTTTTTATCAGCAGCAGGTACAGGGTTATATTCATAGAGCAGAGTTAGCGCGGATAATTTTACAAAGAATCAGTGCGGATAAGCTTGATAACCGTGTGTATGCTGTAGTTGATCCGGGGCTTGATACTGTGGATAACTAAGCAGTAATAACAGTTTGTGGATAATTAAATGATCCACATATAAAAACCGCCAGTCTACAATGCTTTGTTTAGGCACTTAGATTGGCGGTATTTCTATCGTTCAGTGTATCAGGCTTTTTTAACAAAGCATGCCTTGAGCATGATTTTCATACCGTCTACTTTACAGTCTATCTCGTGGTCACCTTCAACCAGACGGATTCCTTTGGCTTTGGCACCTTTTTTTAATACGGTGCTACTGCCTTTAAGCTTGAGGTCTTTAATCAGAATCACATCATCACCGTTGGCTAACGGATTGCCGTTACTGTCTTTGACATCCAGCTCCTGTGTGGCTGAAGTTGTACTATTAGCATCCCATTCATGTCCGCATTCGAGGCAAACAGTAAAAGTGCCATCAAAGTAATTTTGTTCACTAGCGCATTGCGGGCAAATCGGCGTTGTTTCAGACATGGTCAGATCTCTATATGGTTTAAAGCGGGGATTGTACCGAAATCTACTGCAACCACCACATTTTTATGTGTAACTTACGCGCTTTTTCAGCCGTTAGTATCCGGATGCTGAAATTAATTCCGATTTTGATACTGCTGCGCCGTTTTTTCAGAACGTTTAAACACCAGCTCGTGTTCATTCGATTCTTTTGCACAATACTGGTAACCATGGTCGCTGAATTCATGCAGCATTTTAGACGACTCAAGTTTGTTTCGCACAATAAAGCGAGTCATCAAACCCATCGCTTCTTTATCATAGGCGTTGACATTCATGTATTTACCGGCTTTTTCATCGAGAAATACAGGTTTAATTATTTTGGCTTTCAGTTTATCGCTATCAATTACTTTGAAATAATTGTCAAAGGCTAAGTCGATGATGGTATCGGTTTCAATCTGATTCAAATGGTTGGTGAGAATGTCATGCCAGAAATGATACAAATTGATTCCCTTTGGATTTTCCAGTCGCACGTTCATACTCAGACGATACGGTTGAATTAAATCCAGTGGCCGCAGTAAACCATAAAGTCCAGAAAGAATGGATACCGTTTTCTGCATGTAGTCTAGTTCGTGCAATGATAATTCACTGACGCGCAGACTATTGTAAATATCACCGCCATAGGCAAAGATAGCCTGTAAAGCATTATCGAGGGTAAATGGCGGCTTCCAATCGCGAAAGCGTTGCTGATTCACTTCAGCCAGATGCGGGCTAATGTGCATAATTTCTTCTAATTGTTTGAGGCTAAGTTTGCGGCAGATCTGTACCAGCTGTTCACTCTGTGTCAGAAATTGCGGCTGGCTATAAGTTTCGCTCAGGCGCGGATTAGCAAAGTCTTGTGTAGTGGGTGCGGCGATTATGGTTAGCATACTGCCTCCTGTCTATTTGCTGGCACGCTTTAAAAAGCTAATTATTATCAACATGATGGTACACATGAAGTTCATTAAACTACTTTAGCTGAAAAATGATTGGAGCAGGATAAGTTGGCTGACTTTTACCACAATGCTACATTTATATTACATTTCAGTAATATATCTGTCTCATCTTTTAAACACTTCTGTTTGGATGGCTGTTGGCCCAATGTTATTCAGACAAAATATTTGTGAAAGAATTATCTTAAAAATAAAAAACGGGGCTGCTATTTGTCCAGCAGCCCCGTTAGTTTTCAAACAAATTTAGAATTCAGCGTCGATGTCTGCAATACTTACCAGTTTAGCATTCACGAATTCTTTTAATCCTAAATCAAGCAATTCGCGTCCGAAGCCGGAGCGTTTCACGCCACCAAACGGCAAATCAGCTTTAACCATGGTGGGATGATTAATAAAGACCATACCCGTATCAATCTGCTGAGCCAGTTTGGCACCGCGTTCTTCATCAGACGTAAAGATAGAACCACCTAAGCCATATGGGGTATCGTTGGCGATTTCAATGGCATGAGCTGCATCTTTGGCGCGGTAAATAGAAGAAACCGGACCAAAAAATTCCCAGTGACGTGCCGGATTATCCGGCTGAATATTGGTCAGGATAACCGGTCGGAAAAAACAGCCTTGAGCAGGCATATCCAATGCAATTTCTTCAGCATGAGCTCCCAGTTTTACCGCTTCATCCAATTGTTGTTGCAAACCAGTCACCGCAGAGCGAGAAGATAGCGGTGCCAGTGTGGTAGCGGCATCCATCGGGTCACCCATGCGCAGCTGACGCACTCCTTCGCGGTACAGATTCAGGAAACGATCGTAAACACCTTCTTCTACAATAATGCGTTTGGCACTCACACACACCTGCCCTGCATTCCAGTGACGGCCAAATACAGCCCATTTGGCTGCTTTTTCGATATCGGCATCATTCAGAACGATAAATGCATCGGCGCCACCAAGCTCAAGAGTACATTTTTTTAATGCTGCTCCAGCCTGTGCAGCCACAATAGCACCAGCACCTTCTGAACCGGTTAAGGCTACACCGCGTACGCGCGGGTCGGCAATGATTTTTGCCAGTTGTGCATGCGTTGGGTACAGGTTCTGAAACGCACCATCCAGTAAACCAGCCTGTAACAGCATGGCAGCCATTTTGGCGGCACATTGCGGCACATTGGACGCATGTTTCAGCACAACCACATTACCGGCAGCAAGCTGCGGGGCTGCAATACGGGCAATCTGATAATATGGGAAGTTCCACGGCTCAACTGCCAAAATAATACCTTGTGGAGCAAACTCAATGCGAGCACGGTTGCCCTTGTTGGAAGTAACTGGCAACACTTCCGGCTGAAGCTGACGCTCAGCATGAACAGCATAATACTCAAAAATCTGCGCAGAAAGCTCGGTTTCAGCTTTAGCTTCGCTAAACAGTTTACCCATTTCCAGTGTCAGTAACTGGGCATATTCATCAATATTGGCTCGAAGAATATCAGCAGCATTCTGTAAAACACGCGCACGCTGGGCAAACGTAGTGTTTTTCCACTGTTTAAAAGCAGCATCTGCATGATTCAAAGCAGTTTCCAGTTCAACATCGGTGGTATCAGAAAATGCTTTTACCTGTTGCTCGGTGTAGGGATTGGTACTTGCGTACGCCATATATTTACCTTTCATTTATAGAAGTTACACCACGTTTGCTGCCCTTAAGCATACAAATGAATGGCTGCAGTTCGGGCAGGTTTTGAGACAATCTTTTGTGTTTAACTATCTGGAAATGGTTGTGTGCCTGATGTGAATGCTACCGCGCTTCTGTACACCAATATTTCAGATGAAATCAGGCGAGGTTTTCTTTTCATACCTGAAACGTTTCAGACATGATTATGTATTTAATTCAGTTTAACAATTATTTACTGCGTTATCAAGTATGCAACTAAACTGTGCAATATAGTCTTTCATCTGAGTCTGCAAAGGGTCGTTTCTGGATCAATTACCGGGTTGTAAAGAATTTTATACCCAAGCATTGATAGTTTACTGTCAGGCAATAATCCTCGTTTTTATTTCCTGAATCATACTTGCGATAGTAGCGCCACCCGCTTAAGCTGTTTTGGTAATTAATCATAAGGAACAGATACATGAGTAAACTAGCTATTTTGGTATTTTCCGGTTATGGCCATACACTTAAAATTGCTCAGGCAGCTGCAGCCGATACCGATGCTGTACTGGTAGAAATCGATGCCAATGGCGAGCTGGATGATGATCAGTGGCAGCAGTTGCATCAGGCCAAAGGTATTATCTTTGCCGCACCTACCTATATGGGCAATGTACCTTGGCAGTTTAAGAAAGTAGCCGACGCCACATCCGGCCTGTGGGCGGAGCGGGCATGGCAAAATAAAGTGTTTGGCGGCTTCACCAACAGTGCCAGTTTTAGTGGCGACAAACAAGTAACCTTAATCTGGATGCAGACACTGGCAGCACAGCATGGCGGCATCTGGGTAAGTCTCGGACTACTGCCGGCTAACTCCAAAGAAGCGGCGCGCAATGATGTAAATGTACTCGGAGGTTCCATCGGAGCAATGGTTCAGACACCAGCCGATGCCAGTGTCGATGAGATTCCAGCCGGTGATATCGAAACTGTAAAAATCTACGTAGCTCGAGTAAGTGAAATTGTAGACAAATTGGCCTGAGCTTTTCATTCTGTTTTTAGCTTACTTACAGAGTATCAGCCCGCCAGCCATTATTGTGTGTATTAACATTCAAAATAAGCTGAAGCGGGCTATTGTGAAAAATTCCTTTGTCGTCTACAGATTATGCGGCTGCTTTCTGGTTTTCCACCATGAAGCCAGAATCGCCAGCAGTAAAGCAGTAAATACCACAGCCAGTGAAGCAAAAGAAGGAATGTGCCACCATTTTGCCACCAGCATTTTGGCACCGATAAAAGTCAGAACCACGGCCAACCCATATTTGAGAAAAACAAATTTTTCAACCACATTGGCCAATAAAAAATACATCGCACGCAAACCAAGCACCGCGAAAATATTCGAAGTAAACACAATAAACGGGTCAGTGGTCACAGCAAAGACAGCCGGTATACTGTCTACAGCAAAAACCACATCACTCAATTCAATCACTACCAATGTAAGCAATAATGGCGTGGCCATGCGCTGACCGTTTTCGATGGTAAAAAATTTCTCACGGTTAAATTGCTCACTTACACGCATATGGCGGTACAGCCAACCTATCAGTGGGTTATCAGCCAAACTTTTATTCTCATCTTTTTCCGGCAGCATCAGCTTAATCCCGCTATAAAGCAGGAATATACCAAACAGATACAGCACCCACTCAAAGCGGCTGACCAGAACTGCACCCAAAGCCACCATCACAGCACGTAGGACAATTGCCCCCAATACTCCGTACAATAGCACTCGGTGTTGATACTCTGCCGGCACCTTAAAATAACTAAATATCAGCACGAAGACAAAAATATTGTCCACCGATAACGATTTTTCCAGCACATAGCCAGTAAGAAAATCCATCACCGAATCAGCAGCCACCTCACTGCCCAGCATCGGATTATGCAGCAGCTCAAAATAGAGCCAGACAGCAAAACCAAGTGAAACAGCAATCCAGACGCATGTCCACAGCAGCGCTTCTTTAGTGCTAACGCGATGTACGCCTTCTTTTTTCAGCGTGAGCATATCTATCGCTATCATTACAATTATGATGACGATAAACACCCCATAAAATAAAGGTGTGCCCACTGAATTCAAATGAGGCTGCATAAATTCTTTCTTCTTAATATTTTTATCATTCAATTCCCGTTGCTGGAAGCCACTCTTCTAAACAAAATCAGAAACGAGCCAGTATTAAACAATAACATAGATACAACTATTACTGGCAACAGTTGTGCATATACAAACACTATTCCGGTTCCAAGTAAACGGATAATTCATTGCAATAACTTCCAAAGCAGAAAACCAGGGTCTGACTGATACATGCATCATGAAATAAAACTGCGTTTTAAAAATCATCCCAAAACAGCGATAATAAAGCCCATCCCTACCACGGAGAACGATTTAAGCTCATTTCAGCACATTTCAATTATTATCAACCTTACTTAATACCAAGCATAATGCTGAAAGTTTCAGAATACAAAATCATCGCTAGATTTATATAGAAAAATAAAACTGAGATGGCAGTTCTGCCACTACAATCTTCAAATTTTCAGCTGTCATTTTTTACTTTTGGTTAAATCCAGTTTGCCTTTAATTTCACTGATCACATACTTATAATTGAAAGAGCCCATTCTTTATTAATATCAACCAATTCAGTATAGGTGCAACTTTAGAAAGCAGATATCGCTTGGTTTAGCTTATTTAATTATTTTGCGTGTTACTCAGAGCAAAATTGTTTTCTGATTGTACCGTGTCACTGCTAGCCTGACGGCCAGATACAGATTTAGAATAGTCACATCTTTAGCCTATTTAATTAAATTTAGAAATAATATTTTAATCATTTCTTCTTTAATATTACAAAAATTATTCAAAATGCAAATTTAGTACAAACTTCAACTTTTCTAAGCTGAATTTGATTTTACCAACCAATCAATGTTTACTTGCTTTAAATTTCAGATTCTTAAACGTTTCAGCACTACTTACCTGCCCAAATAAAAAACTTATAAACATGTAATATTAAAAAACAAACTAAACAATAAAGAACTAAAGCCAAACAACAGCACTGAAAAAGCATACTCTCAATTTGGCAGGAACATTTTCATCATCAAATATTTCAAGCTCTTAAAAAATAAAATTTTCCGCCCAACCAGCATTAAATATCGTATATTTATTTCCATCCCACATTACCAGAACATTTACCTACGCATAAACAGTATAAAAGCAGTCTAACCTACTGAACCGAAATATTAATAAAGGAGAAAACGAATGAAAACAATGTCTGTAGCAGCGCAATGGCATCAATTATGCAACCACAACCACTGTATCCGCTTTACCGATGTGATTCTCCGCAGCTACGGTCAGGTCATGCTCCAAAACAATGCATTATCTGGACTGATTTTTCTGCTAGGGGTACAGATGGGAGGGTGCCTTACCGGCAAACCAATTATTGGAGTAGCCAGTTTAGTGGCCGTAATCAGCGCCAACATCATGGCCTATGTGTATCAGCTTAATGTAAAAGCATGGCAGCAAGGAATCTATGGCTTTAATGCCTGTCTGACAGGCATTGCATTAGCTACGTTTTGTGAAAATTCACCCTATTTATGGTGCACTATCGTGCTGGCATCCATACTTTCGGTCTTCATTACCAAAGCCCTGAGCACAATATTACAGCAATGGTATTTACCCTGTCTGACCATGCCCTTCATCCTGATTACATGGATATTCCTGTTGGCAATTCCTTCTTTTTCAGCGCTGTCACGAGTACAGGCAGATACCGCTACCGCACACATTACCAGCTTTACACTGTTGCACCTGCTGCCAAACAGCATTCTTGGCATTGCTGAGGTATTTTTATTCAACAGTACACTGGTGGGAATAACATTTTTAATCGCTCTGGCTGTTAATTCCCTCCGAATCACCCTATATGCCATAATCGGTTCAATCCTTGCCATCGGCATCGCCCTACTGTACGGAGGTCAACTTGAGCTTATTACACTGGGGCTTTATTCATTCAATGCGGTATTAACTGCTATTACATTGATTACCTTCAGCAATTCACCAGACAGTAAAACCAATTTATATATTTTACTGGCTATAATTCTCACCGTATTTACTCAGTCTGCCCTTACTACTCTTCTGAAACCCTATTCACTTCCGGTACTGACAATGCCTTTTGTACTGGTCAGCTGGTTATGGCTGCTGATTAACCAGACACTAAATCAACGCTAGTTAAATGCAAAAATAAAAACATTCTTTTATGATAAAAAGATTCATTAGTAAAAATGATTTTGAGGGTAAAAATAAAACACTTAGTGCTCTGCATAAGTATATTCATACTAGTGTAGATCCGGTAAATAAATTCGATCCAAGCGGATATATGGGGTTGGGCGATGTTATGACATGGCTTAATATCCAATTAAATTTGAATTTATTTAATACAGCCTAAAGAATACTTAACGTATACCATAAAATTAATGCTGTTTTAGATGTACTCCTTACTGTTCGAATGATTGGTGTTGTTGGAGGAAATATGCTCTATTGGAAAATACAATTGCCAGTGCAGTAGCATACAAGGGATTTGATTTTTCTGATGCAGGTACTCAATTTATAAGGTATGAAACATAAGCATTAACTTATAGGAGAACCAAGGTTGGGAGCTGGATATATATCAAAAATTGAACGTTAAATATTTGAAATTATATATATTATATAAATCAACAATGTTACCTCAGGCACAATCTCAGTTTCGTTTAGATAAAGTCAATGGACATCCTGTAAAACTATCATTTGGTTTTGGTGGACCAGGAAAAAATGAAACAGGAGCTATTTTTGGTACAGGTGTGGAAATGTCTGGAGATCGTCAATTATTCAGGATTAACTATGATTTTAAAGGAAAAATGATGCTTATAGCGGAGCAATAGGTTTTAAAATAGAAAAGATTAAAGTGCTTTGAGATAAAGATTTTCCATATCATATGGTTTATAAATGGGAGCGAGGAAATAATGAAAAGAAATTTAGATGATAGTGAAATAACACTACGGAAATAGTATTCATATTATGCGCTTAGTGCACTGCAAAAAAATATTACTTAGTGTAACTGAAAATGATGCGGCAAATGTAGAACAGGCTTAAATGCATGAGCAAATTCAGCGATAGGCTGCTTTTCGTTGGTCAGGAATTTCTGTAATAGTACAATCCATACCATAAATTAAGGAGTAGAAAAATGCTGCACGAACCGAAAGCAAAGGGATGTAATTTATATATACTACCTGACGATTCTGTGATTATACAAGGATTCTTTCATGATAATTACGGTCCTGGTCTTGTCCATTCTCACGTCAGAGCGCGTATTTCAAAAGAGCTGATACCGGTATTGTTAGGTAAACTTGTATTAAAGATAACCAATACTTCTAAGTTTATTGACGTTCAAGAATGGGTAAAAGATGAAGATTCATATAACAAGGCCTTTTTAAGCTTTGCTGGCTATAAAAATTTTAGAAGGCTGGAAAAAGAGACTGCCTGTGTGATAATTAAATTGGCGAATAATGTGATCACGATTACGCCAACAGAGTATGACCGTAAAGATGGCGGATTTTCACACCTTGTCGATAAAGAGGTAACGTGCTCTCCCGATGCAGAGAGTATTTATGAACATTTGATTCCTTTGCTCAAACGCAGTAACTATGAGCATTTAGCCTCTTAACTGCAATACAATAGCCAGTAGTTAGGTTGCCTTAATTAAAAATTTCTCAGAAATTTCATGTTTCTGAGGATTTTTGCGTAAATAAAACGGATATAAAATAGATAGATTTGATTTTTTTGATCGTATGAGTAAAGTGAGTAAAGAAATTTGAAAAAAAATTTTGATAATATCCCATCGGATAAAAGGCAAATTAATTTACTATTAAAAAAGACTGCCATAATGGCAGTCTTTTTGGGTGCAATATCTTGCAAACAAGATTAACGTTTGAACATATTGCCGTATTTCTGATTGAATTTGTCCACGCGACCAGTAGAGTCAACGATTTTCTGTTTACCGGTATAAAACGGATGACAAGCAGAGCATACTTCAATATTGAAAGTATCTTTTTCCATTGCAGATTTAGTTACAAAAGTATTACCGCAGGAGCAAGTCACAGTTACGTCGTGGTAGTTAGGTTGAATGCTGTTATTCATAGTATCGTCCTTAGTTAAGCGGGCACAGGGGATGTGCCTGTACCTCTTGAAACGGATGTCTGGAATCGGGCGATTATACTCGCATGAGTAAAATTTTCAAGTAAATCAGCACACAGAACAGCCATATTACACAGATGACCTGTGAAAAAGATGCACTTATTACCAGATTCAAAACATACCATACATTAAAAGTATAATACTGCTGTCAAGCCCCTGATTCAGAATAGATCCATAGTCTCTTTAATATCTGTTTTAGATAAAGAATATCTGTTTTAGATAAAGAAAAAATCAGGCACGGCGCCAGCTTGTACCATTAGCACCATCTTCCAACACAATACCGGCAGCCGTTAGCTCATCGCGAATACGGTCTGATTCTGCCCAGTTGCGTTCTGCACGCGCCTGCTGCCGTGCAGCAATCATCGCTTCAATGGTGGCATTATCAAGACCTTGTACGCCTTCACCCACTTCATTCTGCAAAAACGCCTCCGGATCACGCTGTAACAAACCCAGCAGACCACCCAGCCCTTTTAAGCACCCTGCCAATTGCGCATCATGAGTTTTATTAATTTCATTGGCCAGTTCAAATAGAACGGCAACAGCTTCCACTGTAGCAAAATCATCATTCATTGCAGCATAGAACCGGCGCGTATAATCATTTAAATCCGCATTAACTTCAACATCTGCGGCTGTTGTGTTTTTCAATGCTGTATACAAACGCGTCAAACTGCCTCTGGCATCATCAAGATGTGCGTCAGAATAATTTAAAGGACTGCGATAATGGGCACGCAAAATGAAAAAACGCACCACCTCTGCATCGTATTTTTGCAACACTTCGCGGATAGTGAAGAAGTTTCCAAGGGATTTAGACATTTTTTCATTATCCACACGAATAAACCCATTATGTAGCCAATATTTTACATGGCTAGCAAAGTGATTTTTTTCCGTGCAACAACCTTGTTTTTCTGCACCGCAGCTCTGAGCAATCTCATTTTCATGGTGAGGAAACTGTAAATCAGCTCCACCACCGTGGATATCAAAATTCTCACCCAACAAAGCTTTGCTCATAGCCGAACACTCAATATGCCAGCCCGGCCGACCACGTCCCCACGGGCTGTCCCACGCCGGTTCATGGGGTTTGGCCGCTTTCCACAACACAAAATCCAAGGGATCACGCTTGTAGCCATCCACATCCACTCGTTCACCAGCGCGCAAATCATCCAAACTCTTACCGCTCAGCTGGCCATAGTCAGGAAACTCACGTACCGCATAAAATACATCACCATTCTCAGCCAAATAAGCTTTACCATTTGCCATGATCTCTTCAATCATGGCAATCATCTGTCCAATATACTGTGTGGCTTTCGGCTCATGGTTTGGTGGCAGCACACCTAAAGCAGCCGCATCCTCATGCATAGCCAGAATATAATAATCAGTCAGTTCAGAAATACTGATGCCGCGCTCATTTGCCCGATTAATAATCTTATCGTCTATATCAGTAATATTACGCACATAATCAAGCTTATAGCCCAGCTCACGTATCCAGCGCGCCACCATATCAAACACAATCATCACCCGTGCATGCCCCAGATGGCAATAATCATAAACGGTCATGCCACACACATACATACGCACCTGTGGTGGATTAATCGGTGTAAATTTCTGTTTGTTTCTAGTTAAGGTGTTATACAAGCTGAGCATGTCTGGTTCCAAAGTGACTGATAGTAGCCCTGAATACAGGTAATTTAATTGAATGAGGCTAAACTGGCCGTTTTCAAGGGCGAACGAGCCTCAAACACGTTTAAATAAGACTAAATTGTAATATAGCGCAGTAAACTTGTCGCTTAAACCAGCATTGCTACAAAATAAATTACAGATATGCAAACCGGACAGAATATTTTCAGTTTGCGCACCTCCTCCCTCCCTCACTTGCTTTTCTGCTATAGATAGCATAAAACATACATGTGAAAACCATAATCAAATTTTAAGAGAAGGAGTAAGTATGACCATCATGAAACCATTGGCTGCACTCGCTGCCGCCACTACCTTAGCCCTGACTGGCTGTGTTACCGATCCTAGTACCGGCCAAACCCATGCCAGCAAAACCGCTGTTTACGGCCTAAGTGGAGCTGCCGTGTGCGGAATCGTTGGTGCAATTACCCACAATAGCCGAGGTGCACGTAATGCTGCTCTGGGCTGTGGTGCTATCGGTGCTGGCATCGGCGCTTATATGGATTACCAAGAAAAACTATTGCGTCAAAAACTGGCTAATACAAATGTTGAAGTACAGCGCGAAGGTGACCAGATTAAACTCACCATGCCAGAAAACATCACATTTGCAACTAATAGCTCTGAATTAAGCAGCGCCGCCACATCTTCCCTATCTTCTGTAGCTGAGATTCTGGCTAAATATGTGGATACCAATATCACCATCGCTGGTTATACCGACAGCACCGGTAATGACAATATCAATAGGCCATTATCACAACGTCGCGCTGAGTCTGTTTCCACATTCCTGAGCGCCCGTGGCGTCGCCAGCAATCGTATTAGCGCAGTAGGCTACGGTTCTGCTAATCCAATTGCCAGCAATGCTACAGTGGAAGGCCGTGCCAAAAATCGCCGTGTAGAAATTCGTGTTAACCCTGTTCAACAAACAGCTACCACTACTACACAACAAACCACTACCTACGTACAGTAACGACTAAAAGGCGTGATAGACACTATATCGTTTCATTCAGTCTGTCACGCCTTAAATTTACAAGTTTTTCAAAATGATATTCATTTACAATATTAAATGTGTTAATATTTAATAACATTTATTAACTATTGAAATGAATAATTATGCAAAATACAACAAAAAATAACACTTTCAACTCTTCTTCAGGCAACCTTGCGCCAGTCATGTCTATTGGGGACTGGCTCATAATGTTTATCGTGTTTTGCATACCCATTGTCAATCTGATCATGGTTTTAGTCTGGGCTTTTAGTGGCAACGGCAATCCTAACCGCTCTAATTTTTGCAAAGCATACCTGATAGTCGTGGCAATAACGATAATACTATATATAATTGCCCTAGCCATTTTCGGTAGCATTATCGCTAATTCAGCGCATCAGTTTTAAGGCTTAAAGCAATGATGATTAAGTTTGATAACTTAATCACAATTAAGCCAAGCTATCCATCATCTAATCCGTAATAAAATATGCGCAATAATCACCAAGCACTTCAGACAGAAGTGCTTGTTTTAAAATAAAATATGATAGTATTAATAATAATACTAACGTAAAAAAGAGATATTAAAAATAAAAAATTCATAGCTCAATTTGGAGGAGTTAATCCAGCCAAAAGCAAATTTGAGCAGATATAACGACCATCATTGCAATACTAAAGTCGGATAGACTTACTAAATTCCGACAATCTTAATTTACTGTAATTACCCGAACAAGTTACTATTCATACCAATCTCATTTTTCTCCTAAAAGAATAAAACATAAATATGCAAATTGATTATTGATAAATAAAAATCTGAATACAAAAAACATTTATCGCGATTCTCAAGCCAAAAAACCGATAACGGTCAGTGATGCATTCCATTAAAAATTAAATTTAATTCCCTACCATAAGTATTTTTGTTTATTTTTTTCATCTAGAAATCAAGTACCTGATTACATTTAATACACATCAGCTTATAAAAAAATAAGCAAGCATATTTTCTACATAAACTAATTTATGAAAATACCTGAACGAATATCATAAATGTGCACCAATGCTCACAGTAGAAAATATAAGAGCAGCTTCAAACTATTTATATAGACAAACTCATTAATGATTAACTCTTACACCGGCGATATGTCTCTGAAGCACTGAACAAATAAAAAGCACTTCAAACTGAAGTGCTTTTTACTAACAAGCTATACTCATACATCCAATGAGCGGTGCAGTTTCGCCTGCCGTTCAATACGTTTATTAATAAACCATTGTTGTGCTAGCGTTAAAATATTGTTCGTCAGCCAGTACAGTACCAAACCGGCAGGGAAAAAGAAGAACATCACAGAAAACGCTACCGGCATGATTTTCATCATTTTAGCCTGCATCGGATCCGTAGGAGGCGGATTCATAAAGGTTTGCAGATACATGGTCAGTGCCATCAATACCGGCAAAATGTAATAAGGATCCTGACGTCCCAAATCGGTAATCCAGCCAATCCATGGAGCACCACGCAATTCTACCGAAGCAAAGAGTGCCCAATACAAACCGATGAAAACCGGTATCTGCAACAGCATAGGCAGGCAGCCGCCAACAGGATTGATTTTTTCCTTTTTGTACAACGACATCATTTCTTGCTGCATACGCATGCGGTCATCGCCATACTGGTCTTTCAATGCCTGCAAGCGAGGTGCTACAGCACGCATCTTAGCCATGGACTTATATGAAGCATGAGTAAGCGGGAAAAGAATAGCTTTTACTGTAAGCGTCAGCAGAATAATTGCCCAGCCCCAGTTCTGTACCAGTCCATGCCACCAGTTTAACAGCCAAAATAACGGCGAAGAAAACAGCGATACCTTGCCATAATCTTTAATCATCTGCAGATGATCAGCAACCTTAGTAATCACTGAATAAATCTGCGGACCAGAATATAAAGAAATGCCGAAGCTAGCACTGGAATTAGCGGGAATATCTTTTACTGGTACGCGCACACCTGCCGAATATAAGCCATCACTACGTTTGCGAATATCAATTTTGCAGTCATCATTGCTGCCACAAACACTGCTGCCCTCTTTCGGCTGCAGAATCCACGTAGTCATAAAGTAGTGCTGGGTCATACCAATCCAGCCGGTATTGGTTTTACGCTGATAGTCTGCTCGGTCACGACCGGAAGCATAATCGCTGTCCAGATCTTTAAAAGCCACTTTTTCAAATTTGCCATTGGGCGTATACAGCACCGGACCCGTATAGGTGTGATCGAAATAGCCAGTACCTTCCGGCTCCTTGTCATCACGCAAAACCCGATAGGCCACATCCATTTGCAGCGGCTGTGCATTGTGATTGGCAATTTCATAGCGAAGGCCAATCAAATAACTACCTTTAGTAAAGGTATAAATCTTACTTACCTGCACACCGTTCTGTTCTGCTGCTGTCAAACGCACATCCAGCTTGTCGCCATTAAGTGTGTATTGTTTTTGCGGCGCAGTAAAAATCAGATTTTTAAACTGATAATCACCCTGACGGTTTAATAATACCGACTGGGCAATGTACTGATGGCCATCCGCACCATTATCCAGCAGCACAAATGGC
Organism: Snodgrassella sp. B3088; assembly: GCF_026535815.1. Classification (NCBI taxonomy): domain Bacteria; kingdom Pseudomonadati; phylum Pseudomonadota; class Betaproteobacteria; order Neisseriales; family Neisseriaceae; genus Snodgrassella; species Snodgrassella sp. B3088. Next base: position 91,186 of record NZ_JAFNPG010000011.1, on the reverse strand, counting down.
TTACTGGCATCACTGGTAGCTTTGTATTTAGTCAGTGTAAGCTGGCGCAAATCGCCAGTTTTTTCATCAATAACCGCCTTAACAGTATCCGTAGTGACCGTAACTGGCTCAGTTTTACTTAATGCACCCTCAGCTCCCACGCCAGTGGAAACTGCATTGCTCGTAGATGATGTTTGTTGTGCCGCTGGATGATTTTCGGGTTGTGGGTATAATTTTTCCCAACCCAGCAAAATGGCCATGGTCAGCACAAAAAATATCAGTAATCGTTTAAAATCCATAGTGTATTCCGTGTGTATTCGCTAAGGAAGTGGGTCATGACCGCAACCACCCCAAGGATGACAGCGGCAAATGCGCTTGATTGCCAGCCAGCCACCCTTGAATACCCCGTATTTTTGCAGAGCGAGTACTGCATATTGCGAACAGGTCGGGCTATAGCGGCAACGGGGCGGTAAAAGCGGGCTGATGGCATACTGGTAAAACCGAATCAGACCCAGCAATAAATATTTCATTGCGACTTTGCTTTACACCCGTCAGCTGCCACAAGCAACTGTTGTAAAGTATTGATTACACCAGCATAATCCGCATGCCGGAAGGGCTGGCGTACACGAATGATTATATCTGCCGGCGGCAATTCATGCCGGTGCAGGCGAAACCATTCTCTTAATACACGTTTCATGTAATTGCGCCGATTGGCTCGTTTGGCCACTTTTTTGGCCACTACCAAACCCAGACGCGGAAAACCAAGTGTATTGCGTGCATGAAACACCTGAATCCAAGCACGGCTTTTCTGGCAACGTAACGCAAAAACGGATGAAAAATCATCCGTTTTTAAAAGGCGATATTTTTTGCCAAAATGATAATCCATTCTTGTGCTTACACAGCCAAACGTTTACGACCCTTGGCACGACGGGCAGCCAGTACAGCACGTCCACCGCGTGTTTTGCTGCGAACCAGAAAGCCATGAGTGCGTTTGCGACGGGTAACGGATGGTTGATAAGTACGTTTCATAATTTATTCCCGAATTAACTTTAAATAAAACGTAGCATTACACAACAAGAACAGCACTTTGTCAATCAATATAATCTACAGGAAACCCAGACTGCAAACGGGTTAACACAGAGTGCAAATCGTGGTCATAAAGCTCTTTATTGCGTATAATTAGCATAATAGGCGATACCTGTTTCCATTACTCAAGCCAAGCCCCATTGGCAGACAAAATAAGCTTCACGCATGACCCTAACAGAATTTTGGCCGCAGTGCCTGTTACAACTTAAACAAAACCTACCGCCCCAGCAATACCAGATGTGGATTGCTCCCCTAACCGTAGGTGAAGAAAATGGCAATTGGGTAATATTCGCGCGCAATACCTTTGCATTCAACCATATACGTGAGCGTTTCTGGCCAGCTGTGGAAAACGCCCGTCAGGCCATACTCCCACACGGACAAACTCCTTTAATCCTCAAAATTGGTCAGGGGCAATCTTTACAAGCAGCTACACAGGCTCGGGCAATTACCAATACCATTAATTCTGTGAAAGCTGAAAGCGGCACTCCGGTTCAGGTGGAGACTGAAAACCTTAATAAACATGAACCCTTAAACACAACCCCTGCACCTGAAGAAGCCAAACCGCGTTCAACAACTAAACGCACAGAATCCGCTCAGGACATTATTGCCAAAAGGCTAAAAAATAATCAGTCTAAAAGTGATAGCAATACGGCTGAAAGCAGTGAAGTCAACCCTAGCAAACCAAGCAAAGTAGATAAAAAAGAAACATCTATACCTAAAACTGAGTCTGATAATGTACTGACAAACAGTAAAAAATCACGCTATACCGACACTAATCTCAATCCTGAACACACCTTCGCTGCACTGGTACAAGGCAAAGGTAACCGGCTGGCTCATGCGGCCGCCCTCTCTATAGCTGAAAACCCAGGCAATAGCATGTACAACCCGTTTTTTGTTTACGGCAGCACCGGTTTGGGTAAGACTCACTTAGTACAGGCCATTGGTAACCAGCTCTTTGCTGCAGATGCCAAAGTCAAAATCCGTTATATACATGCCGATGAATTCATCCGTGGCATCATGAACGCTTTCCATGCTAAATCTTTCGATGCCATGCGTCAGCAATACCAACAGGTGGACTTGCTGATTATGGATGATGTTCAGTTTATTGCTGGCAAAGACCGCACCATGGAAGAGTTTTTTTACGTCTACAACCATTTAATTGACGAAAAAAAACAGGTTATTCTTACATGTGATACCTTGCCTACTCATATTGATGGCATGGACGATCGCTTAAAATCACGCTTTTCATGGGGACTAAGTCTAGAGCTGGAACCACCTGAACTGGAAATGCGTGTTGCCATTCTGCAGAAAAAAGCCGAGCTGGCTCAGGTAAAACTTGAAGACGAAGCTGCGTTCTTTATTGCCAAACATATCCGCAGTAATGTGCGCGAACTAGAAGGCGCTTTCAAGCGCGTTGTGGCTCAAAGCCGTTTTGCCAGCCGGCCGATTGATGTCGGTTTAGCCACAGAAGCACTACAGGATATTCTGGCCGTCAATCACAAACCAATGACACTGGAACACATCCAAAACACCGTAGCCAAATTCTATGGCATCACCATCAGTGATATGGTAGGCAAAAAACGTACACGTAATCTGGCACGTCCGCGTCAGATGGCCATGACCTTGGCTAAAGAACTCACCCCACTTAGTTTACCAGCTATTGGCAGCGGATTTGGTGGCCGTGACCACACCACAGTCATGCATGCGGTAAAAAGCATCTCCAAACTCCGTAAATCAGATGCCGAGACAACCAAAGCGTACGAAACCTTAATGATGATTTTGCGAGATTAAACCAAGGAAAACAACATGCTGATTCTACAAGCAGAACGTGATAGTTTACTTAAACCTCTGCAAGCCGTAACCGGCATTGTCGAGCGTCGCCATACCTTGCCGATCCTGTCTAACGTATTACTGGAGAACCATCAGGGGCAAATCAAAATTTTGGCCACCGATCTGGAAATTCAGATTGATACCATAGGCCCAAAAAGCGAAGCTGAAGATTTCCGCATTACCACCAATGCCAAAAAACTACAGGATATTCTGCGTGCCCTACCAGCCGGTGCCATGGTTTCACTAGACTGGAACAATAACCGTCTGGTCCTAAAAGCCGGCAAAAGCCGCTTTAATCTACAAACTTTGCCGGCAGAAGACTTTCCACTGATGAGTGTAGGAGAAGACGTAAATGCCAGCTTCTCCCTCCCTCAGGAGACCTTCAGAGAAATGCTGTCACAGGTCCAATACAGCATGGCCATTCAGGATATTCGATATTATCTAAACGGCTTACTGATGCAGACCGAAGGCAATCAGCTGCGTTTAGTAGCCACAGACGGGCACCGCTTGGCCTATGCCGCCTGTAGTCTCGATACTGATTTACCTAAAGCAGAAGTGATTCTGCCCCGCAAAACGGTACTGGAACTATTCAAGTTGCTTACATTCCCTGAGCAACCGATTACTATAGAACTATTGAATAATCAGGTTCGCTTCCGTTGTAACGATACCATCATCGTTTCCAAAGTAGTAGACGGCAAATTCCCAGACTACAACCGCGTGATTCCGCTAGATAATGACAAAATCTTCCTTGCCAATCGTAGCGAATTACTCGGCGCTTTAGAACGTGCAGCTATTCTGGCTAATGAAAAATTCCGCGGTGCGCGTTTACAAATCCAGCCGGGGCTGCTCAGCGTCACTTGTAACAATAATGAACAAGAAGAAGCACGCGAAGAATTGGAAATCGCTTATCAGGGTGAAACACTGGAAGTCGGATTCAACATCAATTATCTGATGGATGTATTACGCAATTTACATGCCGATGACTTGCAACTGGCATTCGGTGATGCCAATCGCTCAACATTATTTACCATCCCCAACAATCCTGATTTTAAATACATAGTCATGCCGATGAGAATATAAATATCTCTTATACAAAGACTTAGCAACTGCCCTAAATCAGAATAAATGATTCCCTCATCCATATCTGATTCAGGGCAGTTTTTTCTTTACATTTAACATGATTATCATTCAATAAAAAATCCGATAAAACATCACCTTAAACATATCAACCGGCTGAAAAAAAACTTAATTTCTGCTATAATAACTATCTAATGAATTATTCGATTCAGCCCTGTAAATATGGCAAAATTGAGCATCCTTAATATTCTTTTCTGCCTACAGGCATCATATTAAAAGCATAACCGCTGCCCCAGATTTATAAAGAATTCTTATGACAGATCAACACCCTGAAGATTACAGCGCCGACAGTATCAAAGTATTAAAAGGCTTGGATGCCGTTCGCAAGCGTCCCGGCATGTATATTGGTGATACCCAGGATGGTACTGGTTTACACCATATGGTATTCGAAGTTCTGGACAATGCGATTGATGAAGCGCTGGCCGGCTATTGTGATCATATCACCGTAGCAATAAACGCTGATAACTCCATTACCATTGAAGACAATGGCCGCGGCATTCCCACCGACATGCATCCCGAAGAACACCGCTCTGCGGCTGAAGTTATCATGACCATCCTGCATGCCGGCGGTAAATTTGATAACAATAGTTATAAAATTTCTGGTGGTCTGCATGGCGTAGGTGTATCTGTAGTGAATGCCCTATCCGATTGGCTGCGCCTGACTATCTACCGTAATCACAAAGAACATTTTGTAGAGTTTAATCACGGCGACGCCATCGCACCACTATCCGTAGTCGGCGATACCGATAAACAAGGTACGCGCGTACAGTTTCTCGCCAGCACCGAAACATTCGGCAATATTGAATATCACTTTGACATTCTGGCTAAACGTATCCGTGAATTGTCTTTCCTGAATAATGGCGTCAGCATTGAACTTTTTGACAAGCGTGACGGCAAACATGAAAATTTTGCTTTTAGTGGCGGCGTGGCTGGTTTTGTGCAATACATGAACCGCAATAAAACTGCGCTACATAACAAAGTTTTCTACGCCAGCGGCGAAAAAGACGGCATGAGCGTTGAATGCGCCATGCAGTGGAACGATAGCTATCAGGAAAACGTGCAGTGTTTTACTAATAATATTCCTCAGCGTGATGGCGGCTCCCATCTGACTGCTTTACGTCAGGTCATGACCCGTACCATCAACAATTATATCGAAGCCAATGAAGTAGCCAAAAAGGCCAAGGTAGACACCAACGGCGACGATATGCGCGAAGGTCTTACCTGCGTATTGTCAGTGAAACTGCCTGACCCGAAATTCTCATCACAAACCAAAGACAAACTCGTTTCCAGCGAAATTGGACCGGTGGTCAATGAAGTTTTAAGCAAAGGTTTGTCTGAATTTCTGGAAGAAAACCCTACGGAAGCCAAAATCATCACCGGTAAAATCATAGATGCTGCCCGTGCCCGTGAAGCCGCACGCAAAGCACGTGAAATTACCCGCCGCAAAGGCGTTATGGATGGATTAGGTCTGCCGGGTAAACTGGCCGACTGTCAGGAAAAAGACCCCGCATTGTCTGAGTTGTATCTGGTCGAAGGGGATTCGGCCGGCGGTTCTGCCAAGCAGGGTCGTGACCGCAAATTTCAGGCCATCTTACCGCTTAAAGGTAAAATTCTGAATGTCGAAAAAGCCCGCTTTGAAAAAATGTTGGCTAGTCAGGAAGTGGCCACCCTGATTACTGCACTGGGTGCCGGCATTGGCAAAGAGGAATTCAATCCGGAAAAACTGCGCTACCATCGCATCATCATCATGACCGATGCCGACGTAGACGGTGCCCATATCCGTACCTTACTACTGACTTTCTTTTACCGGCAAATGCCTGAACTGGTAGAACGCGGCTATGTATACATTGCCCAGCCTCCGCTTTACAAAGCCAAGCATGGCAAACAGGAACGCTACCTGAAAGATGAGTTTGAAAAAGACCAGTTCCTGCTAAGTCTTGCTCTGGACAAAGCACGCCTGAATATTGGCGAAACCATCCTTGAAGGAAATGCACTGGCGGAGATTGCCAAACAGTTCATCTTAGCGCAAAGCATGATTATGCGTGAAAGCCGCATTATCGACAGCGCCGTATTAAATGCCCTGCTCTACTGGAATGAAAATCTGGATTTAAGCAATGTAGCCAGTGCAGAAAAGGCCACACAAGCCTTAACTAATCTCATCAATGATGAAAACCTCACACTGGAACGCATCGGTGCCGAAGACGAAGTGCAAATGATTAAAATCACCCGTCAATTGCATGGCAATCAGATGGTGAGCTATCTGGAACAGAAATTTGCCGAAAGCCGTGCCTATCAGATTATCCGCCAGACCGCTGCAACCTTAAGCGGTATTGTGGATGCCCCGATTGAAGTTGTGAAAGGCGAAACAAAAACCGCAGTAACCGGCTTTGCGCAAGCATTGGATTTACTGATGACCACAGCACAAAAAGGGCTATCTATTCAGCGCTATAAAGGGCTGGGCGAAATGAATCCAGAGCAACTATGGGATACCACCATGGATCCAACCGTGCGCCGCCTGCTGAAAGTTAAAATCGAAGATGCGATGGCTGCGGATGATGTATTCGTTACCCTGATGGGCGATGAAGTGGAACCACGGCGGGCTTTTATCGAAAACAATGCGTTGAATGCGCAGGTGGATATTTAAGCAAGTTTTCTTTAATCAAAAGGGATGGCCTAGCCATCCTTTTTTTATTCTTAATTTATACTATAAATTGATACAACCTGATATGTAATGAAGCAAACTAAATTTTTACAACTATATTCTAAGCTAGCCACAGATTGGTTAAAGACAGCATTAGTTATGGCTGCCTGAGCGTATTAATATCCGAGCTGGTCTTGTGGATTTTTCGGTATGGGTTTTATTTTATCTATTAGTTATCAGACAAAGATAACAGAATTTGCTATTTTTATTTTATATTTTCAGGTTCAATTATTGAACATATCCGAAAAGAAAAAAAGTAAATCACGAAAGAAAAGCTGGCAGTTGAAAGAGGTAAAACTACAACAGCTCAGCAAAAAGCAAAAGCGGAAATAGAACGTCGGGAAAAACTTGAACATGCAACAACTGATGCGCATTATTGACTAAAGATGTGCCAATCGAAGAAATTGCCAAAATTATGGATATTCTAATCAAAAATGTTCACAAGCTAATAAATATTGATAATTAAAGAAAAGAATATATACTTTTTATAAATTTTACATACAGAAATATTCAAAACTGTTTGTTTGTTCTGGAAATATATTAAAATATTAAAAACAATGTGAAATGGAGTAGTGAGACTTTTTAATGGAAATTATTAATAATAAAGATGACTCAACACACGGTTGTCGATATACTCAAGTAAAAGTGGATTATTTACCAGATAAAATCAAAATTTGTCTAGTAAATATTGATTCATTGCAAGTAATAGCCAACAAAATTAGCACATTAATTTTAGACCATTCTTGGATAATATCTTTAGATCCTACAGCGCGATTAGCATATGAAGGTACTGTTGAAAAAACATCCAATATACTCAATGATATATGCAATAGAATAATTAAAAACCCTGAAATAGAGAGCGACTTTGGCGAAATAATGGTTTCAATAACAGCTTCTGAATCGTTGAAACATTTATTTAACCATATCTCCTTACCTATTTCTGAATTATGGAAAGAAAAAGCTAGGGGAAATCCTGGATTTGATTTTCATACTGTATGCCAAGAAGATTTAATTCATTTTGGCGAAGCAAAATATTCTTCATTAAAAAATCCTTATGAAGCTGCAATCAATCAAGCAAATGATTTTATAAATAAAGACAAACATCATTATGATATAATTCATCTTGAAAACATAATTCAAAAGAAAGAGCCAATTGAAAATTTAGTTAACAATTATTATAGTATTGTTGCGGCATTTTCAATAAATTCTGATAACCACCAACTAATAATTAAAAACGCAATAAATAAAATTTCTAATTTAGATATATACACTAAAGCTACAAATATTTATTTGATTGGGGTAATATGTTAAGGTCAATTATAGATGATTCAAATCCAGCCCAGAGTATAGAGGAGATTATAAAAGAACTACATATTAATGGACCGGTAAGTAGTACAATAATTGAAAAACTTTCTTATTATAAACGATTCCATCAAAATGTTTTCGAAATTTATGAAGAAAAAATTCTTTCGGTTTTGGGATTATTCTATAAAAATAAACATCCCACCAATCTTTATTCTTTTGTTTTAGCTCAAATAGGTGAACTTTATCAAGAACAATATAATAATTATTTAACTCCCGTACAAGCAAGCATACGATATGCTATTAATTCAAAAAAATATATTTCCATTTCAGCCCCTACCAGTGCAGGAAAATCTTTTTCGATTAAACATCATATTTATGAAACAAATGGTGATGTTGTTATTGTCGTTCCTTCGCGTGCATTAATTGCAGAATATATTGAAACGATGAAAAAACACTTTGAAAATGATAAAAGTGTTATGATTTTGCCCTTTGTTGAATATGTATTTAAATCAAGAAACTTAAGAAGAATATTCATATTAACACCAGAACGAGCTAGAGAATTATTTACACAAAAAGAAACACCTAACATAACATTATTTTTTTTTGATGAGGCGCAAATATCAGAAGAAAAAGAAAGAGGCGTTAAGTTTGATGTATTAGTGCGTCGGGTTGAAAAAATATTTCCTTCTGCCAAACTTATATTTGCTCATCCATTTATAGATAATCCAGAAGCACAAATTAAAAAACATTCATTATCAGATGAAGATGCTTTTACCTATTCATATAAGCATAATACAGTAGGAAAAATCTTTATCCAAAAACATAAAAATGGAAGAGATTATTATTTTTCACCCAATATTAAAGATGGTCATCAGTTAAAAAATTGTATCGAGTTTGATGGAAGCTTTAGAGATTTTGCGTTTGATAGAAGTAAAACTATTTTGATATTTGTCAGTAAAAAATCCTTATACAATGGAAAATATTTGGATAATTATTCAGACTATATCAAAAAGCTAACGGAAGTTACTGAGCAAAAAGCTTTAGACATTATTGCTAGGGTTGAAAATTTAATAGGAGCAAATCCATCGCATCAATCTACATTGGTGTATTTATTAAAAAAAGGGGTTGTTATCCATCATGGTTCTGTACCTTTAGAAGTAAGATTTTTGGTAGAAAAGTTTATAAGATTAGGATTTGCAAAAATCTGTTTTGCAACTAGTACGTTAGCCCAAGGCATCAATATGCCTTTTGATATCGTCTGGCTTGATAATTTACGAATGTCTGATACGACAGAAAAGCATCGCGCTTTAGCATTTAAGAATTTAATCGGCAGAAGTGGACGGTTAACTGATAGTCCTAAATTTGATTATGGTTATGTTTATACAGAAAATGCTAAGTTGGTGGCAACTCGTTTAAATACTGATTATCAATTATCAGAAGAATCTATTTTAGAAACTGAAATTAATGTAGATGTTGATAATAAGGAACTTATCGAATCAATTTTAAATGAGAGTTTTAACGATGAATTGAATCTTCCTCAATCAAAAATTGAAAGGTTATCTAATCAAACTACATTAGACATAATAATATTGATTCTAGATCTTATTTATGATAATTCAGAAAATTTAGGTTCAAACTTACTAGGAAAAGAAAACGCTAGAAAGCGTAGCTTAATAAAAGAATCATTTCAAAAAATATTTCAAATATCATTGAATCGTGAACTAAATAAAGCCGAAGATAGAGTTTTTAGTAATGCGATTGCAATTATTTTGCATTTAATGCAGAATCGTTCTTTTAAACAAATTGTAAGTATAAGATATAACAATATATCTAAACGTGGTAAAAACCGTGAAGAGCCTCCAGAATTTTCACAGCCGGCTCATAGACTGCCTTCAAAGAATTTAAAGGAGTTTTCTCTTTTCGAGAATAACATACAAGCTAAAAATATTAGTTATGATACAGTTGTTTTTGATACTTATGATTATTTAGATACGGTGATATCGTATTCGCTTTCTGATGTATTTTGTGGTGCATTTCAAAACTACCACAATATTAATAAAGATGATCGTGCATTAAATATTATAAATTTGTTTAAGTATGGAACATTTAATCCAAAGCATATTTTATTTTTAAGATATGGATTTTCCGCTGAACAAATTGTTACACTGGAAAATTATGTTTCCCACATTACAGAAGATGAAATTATTTTTGATACCCCTAGCCTTGCAGACTGTCCTGAAGATATTCGTAATTTAATAGACTGGTACTTGCCTGATTCGATATAGTTATATTAGTAACTATAGGAAGTAAAAATAGTATTACAATTTTAGATTCTTGTTCTAAAGCACTATTCACTTTATTGTTACGCTATTTTCAGTCAAATTAAAAACCACTATAAAGAACACAATATAAAAAGGAGGAATATAGACCCTTACATATAATTGCTGTAATACTTGCTAATGTTGGTGCTTGATTTCGAGCAACTCATTTTACTTGGCCTACACAACATCTAAATTTTTATATAATTAAGCAATTATTTTAAAAGGGCTTTATTTTACATAAAATTCGAACTAATAAAAGATAAGAATTTTGAAACACAATTTATTGATAGCAAAGATATTTTGCTATCAATAAATTGTTGAATTAAACTTAAAATGCTTTAGTAATAGCAGAAATTTGTTGGGCAAATTATAACTCTACAAAATTTTATTCATTCCCGATTGTTTCAATTTTGTATGCACAATCACTACATAAGCCTTGAAATACTATTTCATCTAAAGTTAATTTTTCGTAACAAAATTTACATTCTTCATATCCTAGATGATAGTGACATGCTAGGCAACGCTTCTCAACAAGCGAATAGGAATCATAAAAACACATTGGGCAAAGGCCTGTTTGAGATTCCTCAATACCCTCAGGAATTTTATAATCACTGTATAAAGCATTAGCAATTGATGAACCTATCATATCTTGATATGTAGACATTTTACCACAAGCTTTACAACAAATATCTGGGTCTTCTTTTTTGTGGACATCAACTGCTAGAATTAATTCTGAATAACAATTTGGACATCTTAATTTATTAATACTATTTCTAACTTGTTCATACTCCCATGGAACTGTTTTCAAACTTTCTAAACACTTCTGCCTTTCTTCATCATAAATTGTTGAAACATTAAGCATAATTTTCCAGTAATCTTGACCTAATAACGTATCTGGTTCATGTTCAATATAAGGGCAAAATTGGTAAATTAGATGAAAAGCCTTTGTTATAACTTCTTTTACATTTATTCCAGTTTGTTGCACATAATAATGCTCAGTATCATTACGTACATCCCCTAACGCTTTTAGATTATCCTTGTTAATTGAAATATTTAATTTCTTAAATCGTTCTATTATTTCATGCACATTAACTGTTCTTTTTCCACTTCCTTTCAAAGAAATAAGGCCTGTTTTAGCATTCTGTTGAGGAACAATTTTTGATTTAAGTAATACTTCATTTGAACCATCAGGACTTAGTTGCTGTAATTTATATTTATAGAGAAGTAAAATCCCCGCGTAGATATTTCGTATAGAGGATAACTCTCTACGTGGATCTTTATCTATGTCTTGATAATCTTCTAGGCCAATCTGGATAGATTCAACTGCATTCTTTAATAATGGGTTCTTTAATGTAGACATTATTACTCCTTTCAAAATGATTATTCACAATATTTTTTAATAAGTTACTACTTAATTGGAAAATTTTCTTCTCTGTACAATATTTACTCTCCGAATAATTTTATTTGTGTAGATTCTGCACAAACATAACAAATAAGATAAATATTAAGATGCTGTTATATTTTACTTTATTATCCAATAACTTATTGGAAATAGCAGTTATTGTACGGTTGTGCATATGAGCAAAACCTTGCTTGCATCAGGCTATCTATTAACAGTATCAAGGTTGGTGATATTCGATATTTTATTGATATCGAGGATTTCTCCTTGATGCGTTTTATCCCTTAACACACACTACCTGCCGTAATTGATGCACGATTTCCACCAGTTCTTTTTGGGCGGCCATGACGGCATCGATATCTTTGTAGGCCATGGGTATTTCATCGATTACATCTGCGTCTTTACGGCATTCAACATGGGCAGTGGCTTTGATTTGGTCGTCTATGGTGAATTGTTTTTTCGCATCGGTGCGGCTCATTATTCTTCCTGCGCCATGTGAACAAGAGTAAAAACTTTCTTCATTACCTAATCCCCGCACGATATAGCTTTTGGTGCCCATCGAACCCGGTATGATGCCTAGTTCGCCTTTACGCGCTGATACTGCCCCTTTACGGGTAATAAAAATCTCATCACCAAAATGCTGTTCTTTTTGCACGTAGTTGTGGTGACAGTTAACAGCGGATAGGTGTGTAGTAAATGGTTTGGTGATGATTTTGCGCATTGCGGCGATAACGTTATGCATCATGGCTTCACGGTTTAGCCTCGCAAATTCCTGTGCCCAATGTACGGCCTCAACATAATCTTGAAAATGCTCTGTCCCTTCCTGAAGATAAGCCAGATCTATATAGGGTAGATTTCTGATATGCTCTTCCATATCTTTTTTAGCCAATTCGATAAAAAAGTTGCCGATAGTATTGCCTATGCCTCGTGAACCGCTATGCAACATTATCCACACGCTATCGGTTTCATCGAGACAGATTTCGATAAAATGGTTGCCGGTACCCAGTGTACCTAGATGTTTGTGACTCTTGGTTTTTAAGAAGCGTGGATATTTTGCGGTTAATTTTTCAAAACCCGGTAACAGTTGCTGCCAGTATTGATTAACAATTGGTGGTGGATTTTGCCAGCTACCGTTATCTCGTCCACGGTATTTGGTGGTCATGCCATGTGGCACGGCTTTTTCGATAACTTGACGCAAAGGCAATAAATTATCGGGCAAATCAGTTGCGACTAAAGAGGTTTGCACGGCAATCATGCCGCAGCCGATATCTACGCCCACGGCAGCCGGAATAATTGCACCCATGGTTGGGATAACACTTCCGATAGTCGAGCCTTTACCGATATGGACATCGGGCATGACGGCAATATGTTTAAAGATAAATGGTAATTGGGCTGTTTTGATTAGCTGGTTTTTGGCTTCATCTTCGACTAATACGCCTTGTGTCCACATTTTGATTGGTTTTGCATTTTCCGCTTGCAACAAATTATATTGAGTCATTTTTATTCCATGGTTTTATCATGCCATGGTTGATGGCATGATTTTGTGTTTTTGTTTTCTATATTTTTGGTTGGATATTAATTAATCCATGCAATATCTGATCCAGTCCGCCAACTACGGAAATTTTGTTAATGCGTTCGGCGATGCGTTCGAGTGTTTCCATTTCTTTTAAACGCAGGGCCACTGGATTGTTTTCCATTACGCGGGCGGTATTAAGCAGGGAGCGGGTGGCGGAAGTTTCTTCACGCCGGCGAATGACATTGGCCTGTGCCGCTTTTTCTGCTTCCACTACCTGCGAAAGTATGATTTTCATGTCTCCCGGCAGTATGATGTCTTTGACGCCGACACTTACGGTTTCGATGCCATAGCCCGCCATATTTGTTTGCATATGAGCATTTATTACTTCATCGATTACTGTTTTGTTTTCCAGTAATTCATCCAGTGTGCGTGTGCCAATCGCTTCGCGCAGTGCAAATTGCAGTTGTCGGTACAACAAATCCGTCGGCTGTGCAACTTTGGCATAGGCGGTTAATACATCGGTGTAGCACCAGTTGGCCACTAGATTGATACGCAGATTGACTTTGTCGCGGGTGAGTATTTCCTGACCGGATATTTCTTTGGTCTGCAAGCGTGTATCGACGATGTCAACGCTGATTTCACGGTTGAAACGCCAGTAGGCGGTGATACCCGCATCCAGCAGTTTTTCCACTTTGCCATTTACTTTCAGTACTCCAAGGTGATAGGCCGGTACTTGGGCAATCAGTACGCTGCTGTCTCCCTGCACTTCTTTATGGCGCAATTTGGGCTGTAATAGCTGCTGCACCATTTGTTCAGACAATTGATAGCCATCGCTTAGTTCTATGGTCTGCATGTGTTGCTTGCAGTTATTCTGCCAATATAGGCGTTTGGTACCCGGTGGCAGGATTTCTACCAATAAATCATCTTCAAATCGTAAGCCGGCCTGATTGGCGCCCACCTGCATCTGCACGCAAAATTGTGCCATTTGTGCTGGTGCGTTCTGCTCTATCGATGCTGCCAGTACGTCGTTAATGTGGCTATCCTGTAATTTGAATTTGCCCAGTATCAGTTTATGTTTAAATTCACACATGCCGAATACGGATTTGGGCGGAATAATCTGCACAAATTGGTTATCCACAAACAGGGTACCAATCTGTTCGTCAGTAAAATAATGCAGGGTTAGAGTGTTTAAGCCTTTTATTACTTTACCGGTATTTTTAGCCTCAATAAGCTCTAGGGCTATTTCATCCGGCAAGCGGTAACCTTGTTGCAAAGTCACTTTTTTTAGTAATTGTGGTTTATAACTCTGCCAGTACACTGTTTTGGTAGTGGGCATTATTATTTCTACCAGTTTGTCTTCTTCATAGCGCAGGACTATTTCATCCGCTGCTAGGCTGACGTGATGGCAATATTTTTCTACCAGTTGTGGATAAAAATTGATGAGTTTGTTGGCGGTGTCCGGCTCGATTTGTATATCAGCCAAATCTACCTGTGTAAAGGTTAGTACGGAAAAGGGATTCCAAAAAAAATGACGGCCTGCGGTGATGATGTTATCAATCTCTCCGCGTTTTCTGACTATGGCCAGTTCACCCTTTTTTACATTTATGATGGTCAACATTTTAATTCTCCTGTTGAGGCAGCCAGCAAACAGGATGAACACATTCAAACGGATTAATTAACGAAATAACAGGGGAAAGATTAAGCTGCATAAGCTAGAAACTGCCTGTTTATGCTTTTTTAATTTTTTGCCTGCTATCCGGTTTTTTTATCCGGATAAATCATCTTAAGCTGATTTTGTCCGGTTAATCGGTTTTTCCTGTGCCTAAGCTTTAACTACTAGCTTATTGCTGTTTACTGGCTGGTATTGCTTTTTACAACAAAGTTTTATGACAAGGATTTGAAACAGGAATCGAACCTGCTACAAATTGGATCTGGTCCAATTACTCTACCACTGAGCTATTCAAATATTCTCCGTTGTGAGGAGTTGTCTGTTCTACGCAGAAATACATGTTGATAATGTAATTGAGCTGGTTTGTACCTGTTCTGGCTACATTCGCTATGCACCTGACTGCCCTATCAGACAGTCTGTATGACAGACACCATTCTTATTGCAATTTCTGTACCAAGTGGGAACTTTTTGTATAAAAAGTTCATAAGTGATTATTTTTAATACTTAAATAAATATATTTTAAGTTTTTATGCACATTTTTATTGCAAAAAATACTCCATTTTTTTATCTATTTATATATAATTTTATGGATATTTATAAATGATAAGAAAGATGAGATGAATAAGAGAAACGTTGTTTTTGGCTTTTTGGGTAATGTTCTAGACCAGCGCGGCAAGGGGAGAAAACGCTGGGGGCGCTGGCGGCCTACGTTAGATGTCTGCAATCATCCAGAATTGCCGGTTTCACGCCTTGAGCTGTTGTATCAAGCCTGTGATAAGAGATTACTGACTGAAATTGTGCAGGATATTCACACTATTGCGCCGCAGACTCAGGTAAATCCGGTTGAGGTACAGATACGCGACCCGTGGGATTTCGAAGAGGTGTATACCTGTTTATTGGATTTAGCTAAAAGTTATCAGTTTGATGCTGAAGCGGAGAATTATTTTTTAAATATCACGACTGGTACGCATGTGATGCAGATTTGCTGGTTTTTGCTGGCTGAATCACGCTTTTATCCGGCTAGATTGTTGCAATCTTCCCCACCTGAAAAAAATACAGCCAAGGCGGAAAATGTGTTGTCTGTAGCTGAAGAACACCAGCATCTGTGCAGTAGAGGGCAGATTAATATTATTGATTTGAATTTACACCGCTACGACCAGATTCTGACTCGTTTCCAGCAGTATGCCAGTCAGGCGACTGAGTTACTTAAATCAGGTATTGCCACCCGAAATCAACATTACAATCAGTTAATTTCTGAAATAGAACAGGTGGCCAGCCGCTCACATGCGCCCATTCTGCTGTGTGGCCCTACTGGTGCGGGTAAATCATTTCTGGCTAAGCAAATTTACCAGCTTAAGCTGAATCAGCATCAACTAAGCGGGCAGTTTGTGGAAATTAATTGTGCCACGCTGTGTGGTGATAATGCTTTGTCCACTCTGTTTGGTCACCACAAAGGGGCATTTACCGGCGCCATTACGGCCAGAAGCGGCTTACTGAAACAGGCGGATAATGGTTTGCTGTTTCTGGATGAAATTGGCGAACTGGGGCTGGATGAGCAGGCTATTCTGCTGAAAGCGATTGAAGAAAAACAATTTTATCCGCTCGGTTCGGATAAGCTGGTATCCAGTCAGTTTCAGTTGATTGCCGGTACCAATAGAGATTTAAAGCAGGCTATTGCAGAAGGCAAGTTTAGGGAAGATTTGTACGCGCGCATTAATTTATGGAGCTATCAATTGCCCAGTCTGGCGGAACGTAAGGAAGATATAGAGCCAAATATCGATTTTGAGCTGGCGCGCTTTGCACAGGAATATGGCACCATGCCGCGCTTTAATCAGCAATCTAGAAGCCGTTATGTGAATTTTGCCACGTCGGCTACTGCTCTGTGGACAGGCAATTTCCGCGAGCTTACTGCGTCTATTACGCGCATGGCAACGTTAGCCACCCAAGGAAATATTACTTTGGTACAGGTTGAAGATGAAATTCAGCGTTTACAGCGACATTGGCAGCAAAACACTTCTAGGGATGCGCTGATTCCAGCTGAATTAGATGAATTTGACCGCTATCAATTAGAAAAAGTGCTGGAAGTATGCCGCAAAAGCCGAACTTTATCTGAAGCGGGTCGCTATCTGTTTGCGGTGTCACGAGCGCAGAAACAGCGTGCCAATGATGCTGACAGGCTGAAAAAATATCTGGCTAAATATGATATAAGTTGGGAACAAATAAAAAACTGATCTTGTTAAAACCTTTTAGCTACCGGAATTTAGAAATAGATATTTACTCTGACTGGTGTCTGAATTAAATAACGTGATTATCATAACCGGCCTAGGAGCAAAACCTGATACAGGCCGGCTATTGAAATAATTAACAAACCATTTGTTGCAATAGCTTCCGGAAGTCTTCCCCAACTAAAGGATGTTTCAAACCATAAGCTACGGTAGCCTCAAGATAACCAAGCTTATCACCGCAATCATAGCGGGTGCCGCTGAATGCATACGCAATCATCTTCTGCTCAGTTAGCAGGCGGGCAATTGCGTCCGTAAGCTGAATTTCACCTTCAGCACCACGCGGTAGATTTGTCAGAAAATCAAATACCCGTGCAGACAAAATATAGCGCCCTACTACACCTAGATGTGAAGGTGCATCATCAGGATGTGGTTTTTCGACGATGCTCTGGATATAATCATCCGTATCTTCACGGGCGATTTCCACGATGCCATATGCACCTGTCTGCTGCGGGTCAATATTTTCCACGCCCAGTACATTACAGCCAGTACGATAATAAACCTCCATCATCTGGCTTAATGCTCCCGGCTGGGCATCTATCAGGTCATCAGCCAGAACCACGGCGAAATTCTCTTTACCAATGGCCGCACGGCTGCATAATACTGCGTGCCCCAGACCTAATGCTGAAGGCTGCCGGATATACAGACAGGTAACATTGGGTGGCAAAATATCCTGCACAAAATCTAGTAGTTTATTTTGGTTACGATATGCCAGCTCGGTTTCTAACTCATACGCTTTGTCGAAATGATCTTCGATACAGCGTTTATTACGGCCGGTAATAAAAACCAGCTCGGTACAGCCGGCTGCCACTGCTTCTTCAACTGCATACTGAATCAGTGGTTTATCTACAATCGGTAGCATTTCTTTAGGGCTGGCTTTAGTAGCCGGTAAAAAGCGGGTACCCATCCCCGCCACCGGAAATACACATTTACGAATTGGTTGTATTTTCATCAGTTCTATTCTTTTATTCCCAACATGGTCATCAATGCGCTTTGGTCTAATATGGTAACACCAAGTGCTTCCGCTTTGGCCAGCTTACTGCCCGCATCTGCTCCAGCCACTACAAAATCGGTTTTCTTTGACACACTGCCACTTACTTTTCCACCACATTCTTCAATATGCTGCTGAGCCACATCGCGCGACCAGCTAGGTAAAGTGCCAGTAAGCACAAAGGTTTTACCGACTACGGCTTCATTGGCTGCTGATGTAATTTGTTCCGGCTGAACGGCAAGCAACTGCTCACATAAAGTTATGGTTTGTTTTAATAATTCATGATTTTGTGGTTCAGCACACCACAGCTGCCAGCTTTCGGGTAAAGCTTTATCGGTAAAAAGCTTAGCCCAGTCCATACCGGCCAGTTGCCATAATTTCTGTGCTCTCGACTCAGTCAGATTTGCTCCTGGTAAACGCGCGAGTATACGCTCAGGAATAAAATAATCTTGCAGTGGCAAACGACGGGTTTCCGGCTGAGGTTGCACACCAGCAGCAAGCAATTCCTTTAACTGGCTGGTTTGATCTTTCTGACTGAAAAAATAAGCCACAGAATGTGCTACTACACTGCCTATATCTGGCAAACAGGCCAATAAAGGCTCGGTAGCCTGTGTTAGTGTAGTCAGATCACCAAAAGCCTGTGCCAATTGTTTGGCTGTACGTTCGCCCACATGAAAAATACCTAAAGCATAGATAAGATTAGCAAGCGGGCGCTGACGGCTAGCCTGAATGCCTGCGAGAATATTTTCAGCCCATTTGGAAGGCTGCTGCTTGGCCGCTTTACCGGTTGTAGATAAGGCAAGCTCATCTGCCGCAGACTCTTCACTATTGGCCGCTTCCTGTTTAGCCTGCTGCTTCATCGCCAGTAAATCATCTAGTTGCAGATGATAGACATCAGCAAAATGGTGAACGCGTTTCTGAGCTACCAGCAATTCAATTTGGCGCTCGCCCAGATTTTCGATATCCATGGCACGGCGTGATGCAAAGTGAATCAGCGCCTGTACCCGCTGTGCCTGACACAGCATGCCGCCACTACAGCGCGCTACTGCTTCGCCCTCTTCGCGCACAATTTCATGACCACAAACTGGACAATGCTCCGGCATACGAAATGGCGGATACTTTGGTACTGCTTCTGCAGGTGTGATTAAATCGGTTTGTTGTTCCACCATCGGCCGCTGTGCCAGCACCACCGATACAATTTCCGGTATTACATCACCGGCACGGCGCACTATTACGGTATCACCCTCGCGCACATCTTTGCGCTGAGCCTCACCTTCATTATGTAATGTAGCATTTGTCACGGTCACACCGCCAACAAATACCGGCGTCAATCGCGCCACCGGTGTTACCGCACCGGTTCTTCCCACCTGCACATCAATGGCTTCTACCGTAGTCAACATTTCCTCAGCTGGAAATTTTTGCGCAATAGCAAAGCGCGGCGCGCGTGCCACATAGCCCAGTTTGTCCTGCTGTGCCAGATTATCAACTTTAATCACCACACCATCGATACCAAATGGTAAATCAGCACGCACCTGATAAATATGTTCATAAAAGGCAAGTATTTTTTCGATATTGGCGTGGTAACATAAAGTATCTTGCGGCGGAATGGTTAAGCCCAACCGAGCCATTAAAGCTAATTCTTCACTGTGACTTGCTACGGCAAAGCGTTCATCCAGTTGTGCCACACCATAAGCATAGAAATGCAGGCGTCGTTGCGCGGTAATTTTTGGGTCAAGCTGGCGCAAACTGCCGGCGGCGGCATTACGCGGATTGGCGAAAGTTTTCAGATTTTCTGCCTGCTGGTGCGCATTGAGCCGCTCAAAATCGGCTTTCAGCATCAGCACCTCACCCCGCACTTCGAGCACACTGGGTACATCGTTTTCTTGCAGGCGCAAAGGAATATTGATAATGGTGCGTACGTTTTCGGTTACGTCTTCGCCCGTATAGCCATCGCCACGAGTAGAAGCCTGTATCAATAAGCCGTCCCGATAAAGTAGACTGATGGCCAGACCATCAAATTTCGGTTCCACAATATAATCAGGCTCAGCACCCAGACCATCACGCACACGCTTATCAAAAGCATACATTTCGCTGTGGTCAAACTTATTATTATCGTCCAGCGGTGAAAATGCGTTATTCAGCGATAACATTGGAATCTGATGCACCACTGCAGTAAATTTTTGCTGCGCCTGCCCACCCACACGTCTGCTTGGGCTGTCTGGTTGGCGCCATTGCGGATACTGTTCTTCCCATGCTTGTAACTGTCGAAACAGCCGGTCATATTCAGCATCTGGGACAGTAGGCGCATCCAAATCATAGTACTCATGGGCATAGCGATTAAGCAGTGCAGTTAAATCAATTATTTGCTGTTCGCTTACTGAATCCATAGCAGTCTTTCCTTAAAGCAGCTAAAAAAAATGGCAAACCCCATTCTGCGGCTTGCCATCTCTTCTTTAATTAAAATCTCAGGCAATATCAGGAAAACAGTCTTTTTGCCAGTTCACTTCCGGGGTCCAGCTCAACTTGCTTCATTTCTTTCTGCCGGTCAATCACATAACGGCGCACTTCTCGCAGCCATTCAGTGGATAATTCTTCCACTTTATCATTAACCAGATCCAGACCCAGCTGACTAGAAAGCTTAACTGCCATATCCATAAACTGATCAAAACATTTTTCGCCGTTCGGTATATGTACTATATCAAATAACATACTGAATCCACGATAATTTTGATTTGCTAACAAAGTGGATGTAAACGGCGTGTTATCCAAGGTAACAATATTAAACAAAGGTTCACCATCACTACCGGCATAAAAGAACGCCCCATCGTGCCCAAGCTCAAATCCCTGTTTTTCCACCGCCGTGCGCAATTCCATTCCACTAACATTGCTACGCGATACTAGATGAATGGCAATGGTCTGATCAACACGGGCGCACAGCTCATCGAGCGGCCGCGCCACATCGAGGAAAGTGTTAATATCAGTTAACAATAACTGACCATCCATCTGCTCAGCGAAGCGATTTGCCTGTTCACCAAAATGCGCCAGCTCTTCATGGGTCAGCAGACCGCTACGACTGATTGCCTGTAAACCAACCACAAATCCCTGATAGTAAACACTAGGAATCGGCTCGGCTATCTGATACCGGTCGTCCATGGTGCAGCCCACCAGCCTAAAACGGGAACGGCTGCTCAAGCGCGGCATAGCATGCAATTCTTTCGGTTCGTACAAAGCAATATAAGCCAGATAATCAAAACGAACATCAAACCATGGCAGTGGCTGTTTGGACATATCGTGTACGTCCAGCAAAGTTTTACGTCCTTTTACTGCAACAGTACGTGATAATGGCACCATCGGGGCACGTTCAGATGTATTCCCTGCTGCAATCTCTTCAGAATCCGCTGCCGGCACAGGCTCTACCGCCTCAATGATTTCTTCTTCCGCTGCCAGCTCTTCAGAGGCTTCGGGCACGACGTTTTCACCGGTAAATATGGTTTCAGCCTGCGCCGCCACAGCATCTGCAGCTTTATCCTCCTCAGGCTCTGGCACCATGGCTTTGGTATTCAGCACCGACTGTGCTTCTGCACCATCGCGTACTGAATTTACCTGACTGTCCAGTAAAGCATCTTTATTGGCATGACCAAACTGATCACGCAACTGCTTGCGGTATTGGCTTTCCTGATAAATATTATAGGCCAGTACCGCCAGAATAATGGCTGCACCCACCACCAGCACAATCAATACAGAATCACTCATTACATTCCTACTAGACAATTTGCGAAAGCCGCAATTTAATTAACAGTTAACCGGAATTATAACCAAAAATACCACCCACAGGCAGCTTTAAGCTACAAAGGCCATTGATAATCCGTTATTACTGGCAAATGATGCTCACAGAGCCGCGGCCACTGAAAAAAATGCCCTGGGTCAGACTTACGTCCCGGCGCCACATGCTGATGACCAGTAATTGCGCGTATCGGATAACGGACACATAATGCTTGCAATAACTCAATTAGCTGTGCATATTGAAACTCTGTAAACGGCTCAAAATCGCAGCCTTCAAGCTCAATACCAATCGAAAACGCATTACAGCCTTCTCGCCCCTCAAACCGCGATACGCCCGCCTGATATGCTGCATCATCACAGGATACAAACTGCACTAAAGCACCACTGCGCTCAATCAAGAAATGACTGGATACGCGCAAAGCAGTAAGCGAGCGCATAAAATCATCCGGTTCATCCGCTTTAATCTGATTGGTAAACAGCCGCTGTACTGCTTCCTGTCCGTATTCAAAGGGTGGCAGGGAAATATTATGTAACACAATTAGCGATATATCGGCCGGCTGCGGGCGGGGACTAAAATTCGGCGACGGTGTATGCGTACATTGCTGCCACCAGCCATTTAACCATTGCGGCTTATCTTCGCCCTGCATCTGTTTCGCCTTTGTGATAAAAAATGCTTACCTTAATACAGCTCCGTTTACCCGTCCACTATTAACCAAAAACCAGACCTAGAAAGCATTTAGAGTGGAGCATTGGCTGCCAATATAGCAAGCAAAATGTCATGAATCAGATTTTTCTGTTACAGAAACAATCATATAAACAACCAAACCAATAAAATACTTGCCAAGCACGCTAATATCTGGTTTAATGCGCACTCTTCCCCGATGGCCAGATAGCTCAGTCGGTAGAGCAACGGACTGAAAATCCGTGTGTCGGCAGTTCGATCCTGCCTCTGGCCACCATTAATAACCGCCAAGAGCGGTTATTTTTTTGTATTCAATAAAACAATTTTTATTCAAATATAAATCAATCTTTGATCATAATTGTGGCAAATTTTTCTATAATTTGGGGAAACAATGATTGGCAATATCAGCCAATTGCCATATAAATGATGTTGGTATAATTAACATTTTAAGTCTACTATAGTTAAAGTAAACCGAAGAAAACTTAGTTTTAAACTTTCAACAGGGCTAAAAGCATCTGATGGAAGCGGTTTTTATTTTTCCCTAATGCCGCGAAAAACTGCTGGTCTATGTGCTCGACTAGAGGCACGGTTTGATTGGCCTTGTCGAAGCCGGCTGGTGTGAGGGTAATGGATTTGGCACGGCTGTCTCTGCTGGAAACGCTGCGGATGATATAGTCTTTTTTTTCTAGATTTTCCAGTATCTGTGAGATGGTCATGACGTCGATATTGGTTTTATCGGCGAGTAAGACTTGTGTGATTTCTTGCTCATATTGTGACAAATAGGCAAGTGTGGCCAGTACGATAAACTGGGGATGGGTGATGTGCTGCTGTTTGAGACAATTTTTTATTTGGTTGTGCCAGGACGAATAAGTTTTCATGAAAACAAAACCAATTGAATCGCTATCTTTGGTAAATTGTGTATGAAATTTATTGTCCTGACTCATTTTTTAGTTCTCGACGAGATGTTTCAATGCGTATGCTTTGTCCATAATATCATCAGAGATTTGTTTTAGAAAATCACGAGTTGCGGCATCATCAAGTTTTTCATCAGGAATGAGCGCAATTTCAGCTTTTAAGGCATATTGGTCTTTTGATAGCTGCACTATCTGATGGGAAAAATATAATAAGCCGATATCGGGCATATTAAATTCTTCAGTAAATTCCTGATTGGTTATGACTTTTGAAAGTGTTACAGGCATTGCGGGCATATGCTGAATTTTAAACATGCCCTGTACGCCGGTTTTGAGTTCGCCTGTGAGGCGAAATTCTTCTAGATCGGTTTCCCACTGCTGTCTTAATGCGATTTCAGTGAAGTAAGGCCAGATTTTTTCTGGTGTAGCTGTGGTTGGCAAAGTGAAAGTGATTGCTATTTTGTCCATTGTTTTCCCTTTTTAATAAGTAAACTTATTATATGTATACTTAGAATAAGGAGCAACAAAAATATTGTTGTGATTTATTCCTGCTAAATGTTTGCGGCTGTTTATGTTTTATACAAATCTGCTCTTTCAGCCAATTTGTCCCTACTCTTCTGCGTCTGGCAATTATTACCTGCTGAGTTTGACAAGATATATCTGACAATCAGATACGATTAGAAAAATATTTATAAATCATACCGATATTTATAAATGAAAATAATTATTATTATCTTTTAAAAAGCGTTAATCATGTATAGAATGTGTTTGTCTGCAGGCAGTTAACTGAGCGGGCAATGCTTGATGGCTGCCACTGTGTTTTCACGATAATGGGAGAAATTGATATGCAATCTGACCAAGCCGCGCTACAACAACCCTACCCTTCTGCATCAGATGACTATGTACCGGACGGATTGCATACAGAGGGTACAGGGGAGCAGGTGTTTGATTTTTTAGACCGTATCCGGCGTAATTTGTTTGCGGGTGCGGTGGATAAAACGGCACTCTTTTATGCTGGTCAGGCCATTAGTTATCCACAGATGGGTGAACAGGTGGCCAGATTCATGCAGGCATTGCAACAAAAAGATTTACAAGCTGGCGCGGTGGTGGCGGTGTGTCTGCCTAAAAGCGCGGAGCATGTGTATGCGGTGGTGGCATGCGCGCTGCTGGGCATTATTTGGTTACCGGTGGATATGGACGCACCACCGGCACGGCGTATGTATTTGCTCGACAATAGTGAGGTTGATGTCGTGATTGCACAAGCGCATATTGCTGGTCGGCAATGTATTGTGCTGGATGAGCTACCGTCAGCTCCGTTAATGCCGATGGCGGAATGCCGCTACCGGCTGGACAGAAGTGCGGCTTATTATTTGTATACTTCCGGCAGTACGGGGGTGCCGAAATGTGTGGTTCTGAATAATCAGGCTACGGCGAATGTGCTCGAACACACAATCGACAGGTGGCAAGTACGGCAGGAAGATGTGTTGATGGCGGTAACGCCATTTCATCATGATATGTCGGTATTCGATGTGTTTACGGCGATGGCTCAGGGAGCAACGCTGGTAGTGCCAACGATAATGCAAGTGAAGGATGCGTGTGCATGGGCTGAGCTGGTAGCCGAACATAAGATTACAGTGTGGGTGAGTGTGCCGGCAATTGTGTATATGCTGTGCAGTGTGGCGCGGCCGGAGCAATTACAATCGTTGCGGCTGGTGGCACAGGGAGGTGATTATATTAAGCCTGCTCTGATTGAGTATTTACGCCAGCAACTACCACAGGCTCGTCTGTTTTCGCTTGGGGGGCCGACGGAAACCACTATCTGGAGTATATGGCATGAAATAACAGCACAAGATGTGGATGTGATTCCTTATGGTCAGGCTTTGCCACACAACCGTTACTATATTCTGGACGAAGCATTGCAGCCGTGTGCGCTTGGTGAGGTGGGGCAAATGTATATGTCAGGTGTGAATCTATCCAATGGTTATCTGCTTAATGGGCAGATGCTGACCAATGATTTTGTGCCACTGGACTGCGCAGGCGGAAAAGTTGCATTACGTATGAGTGATCTGGGCTATATCCGTGAGGATGGCAATATTATTTTTGCGGGGCGTACGCAAGGTTATTTGAAGATTAAGGGAGTACGGATTTCGGCGGCAGAGGTGGAAGCGGTGCTGGCTAAATCCGGCGGCCTAGCCGATAGTGTGGTGGTGGGCTGTACGCATCCGGTAACAGCGATGCAGGAACTGGTGGCCGTGTATAAGCTGCCGGCGGGGATGGAGGATGTGGATATTTTGGCGTTGAAAGAACATCTGCTGTTGAGCCTGCCTAAATCACATATTCCGACACGCTGGCTGGCGGTTGAGGAAATTCCGCTAACACGCAATGTGAAAATTGACCGCAAGCTGGTTCAGCAAATGGCACAGGAACAGTTGTATCCGTCTGCACCGCAGGCTGAGACCACTTCAGTGCAGGAGCAGACTCTGGCTGCGGATATTGTGGCGATTTTCCACGACTTCCACTCGCAATCGGCTGCCAGTACCGAAAATATCACTGGACACACTGAGATTCTAGCGATGGGCATGCGACTGAAACAATTGATGCAGGTGGCTGACCGGATTAAAGAGCAGTTTGATATTAAGCTTGAGGCGCCGTTGCTGCTGCGTTGTAAGACGATACAGGATGTGGTGCGACAGGTGCAGCAGAAGATGCAGCATTAGTGTTAGAAAATAATATCAATAAAGTGCTTAAAGTAGATTTAAGCACTTTATTGTTTTGGGACTTTGGTTTAGCGACCAGCTTTGATGACAGCCTGAGCGGCCAATTGCAGCAATAACTGTTGTATTTCAGCGGCAATGCGTTGGACTAATGCGCTCGGGAAGCGGTGTGCCTGATAGGTGATGATCATGCTCAGGCTGGGCTGGTTGTTGATGAGGTTTTCCATGATTTCGAAATGCAGGCCAAACATGGATTCATTGCGTTCGGGCAGTATTTGCCGGTAGGGAACCGTACCCTGTGGGGTGTTGAGCTCACCGTTGAGGGCGTTGCCGGAGTGGATGTGGATGTATACGTCAAACATTAAGCCCTGATTATCGGGGATGCCGATGGCTTGCTGGATATAGTTTATCGGGATATCTGCATATTCCATGGATTCGTTGATTTGCTGGCTGGTGGCAGCTAGCAGGGAATCGAATGTCTGATGCGGACTAAAACGGATACGGTGAGCCACCATGGTGGTGAAGTAGCCGACGGTGTCAAAGTAATTTGGGTCGGTACGGCCGGAAGCTGAGGTGCCGATAACGATTTCTTGTAAATCGCCCTCTTTTTGCAGCACGCTGGCGATGGCGGTGTAAAACACGCTGAAAATAGAGGCGTGGTGGGTTCTGGCAAAGGCAGAAATTTGTTGATGGAAGGTGTGGTCGAAACTGAGTTGCAGCCATTCTACCTGTGGGATGCTGTTGCCGGTTGCGGGGACGGCTGTTTTTAGGTTCAGGCCGGTAACGGCTCCTTGCAGACGGCTGCGCCAGTATTCGAGGTGTTGCGGGTCGATGCCGTGCAAACGTTGCTGGCGTGCAAATTCATGAATACTCGGTACGCTATTTGGCCATTCAGGCGCTTTACCTTGCAGGCGGGCGGCGTAGGCGGTGTTTAAATTGGCCATGATGGTATTTAGAGACCATTCGTCGATGACCATGTGATGCACGAGAAAAGAAAGAATGGTGTGGTCGTTTTTGGCTTTTAATAACCGGATTCTGAGTGGCAGTTCGCGGGTCAGGTCAAACTGGTAGGCAGCTTCGGAGGCCAGGATTGCGCCGGTGCTGTCGCTGCTTGGCCAGAACCAGTGGTATTGCTTTAGTTCGGCTACAGGCACGGTGTATTGTATGGTTTGCTTTCCATCACTGCGAAATAGTGTACGCAAACCAACGTGGCGGATGATTAAGTCCTGAAAAGCCTGATGCAAAGCTTCTTCATTGATTGGCTGCAGAAATTCTACAGCAAAGGGTAAGTTGTATATGGGACTAAAGTTGAAAGCACGGTAGGCCTGCCATAGAAAATCCTGTGCCAGTGTTAGGGGTGCCTGCTCATCCGGCTGTGCTTCAGTGGTGTTGGCTGGTGCCTGCTCTTGCCGCGCAACTGCAGCCAGTGCACGGGCGGTGGGTGATTTGAAGAAGTCGTTGAAGGTGAGTTTGACGCCATGGTTGTTTTGTAGGTTGCCAATGACGCGGGTAGCCAGCAGTGAATGTCCACCAAAGTCGAAGAAGTCATCGTCCGCTGACATATCCGGCTCAGCCAGTGTGTTTCTGAACTCGGTCAGAATAAGGTCAGAAATGGCACTGTTAGCGTGTGCCTGAACCATGGTGTTGAGGCCGTCTAGATTAATGGGAATCAGCTCGGGCGGGCGGGTAGAATGACTCAACTTGGTGTAATCAGCCATTATTTCTTCACATAGTTCTTCGGTTGTGAATGATTGTGAGAGTATTGGATGGAAGCGAAAGGCCAGTGTAACGCCAGTGCTGGTGCTGATGATATCGGCCAAAAACGGGGGCATGCTTTCTGGTTGCCATTGAAGCTGCGCCAGAGTAGTTAATAAGCCGGCAACGCTGTCTGAGTCTGTCTGCTCATGATGTATGCAGGCTGTCCAGTCTGTGTCTGGATATTTGTATAAATCGCCATCATCGGTGAATTCGTAACGGGTATTTAAATCGGGATGGTTGCTGAGCAGATTTTGAATGCTTTGTTGCAGGATGGCAGTATCCGGAGCAGGATGCATCTGCCATGCTGTGAGCTGATATTTTATCTGCTCCGGTTCCTGCAATTGCTGCATCCAGATGTATTCTTCGTGTTCGGTTGCGGGTGATGGTGCTGTTTGGGTGTTGAGCATGCTGTTTAACCTCTCTTGTCTTGACTATGCTAAGTGAGTAAATGTTAATTGATGGCCGTTTATTGGTATAAAAAGCCAATAAATTAACTTTTATTAACTATTTGAGGGGCTTGTGTCGGTGTTATTCTGCTTTTGAAGCTAGATTGTTTTTATTGTATTAATAAGACTTTACATATAATTTAGCAATATAATACAATTGATTCTCATTTCCATCAATAATAATCGGTGTTATCTATTTTGGGCATATGTTATGAATCATGTGCTCATGAGATAAGAATTCAATACACCTTCTTGAGGAGAATCAATGCGCGGGCGGTTTCAGCCAGAGCAGGCGCAGAATTTATCCTGCCGGCTTGCAGTTTTTCTTATTTTCAATTCAATGTCGATAGCAAGGTGCTGTTGTCACGCTGATAAGGCTTTAGGCTGATGTATCGCGCGCTGACGGCTGTGTTTATCAGTTTGTGCATTGTGTCTTTGCTGGTAGGCTCAGATCCGGTGTCATGGTCGGGCTTACTGGCCGGTGCCGAGGGTGACTGGCTGACGCTACGCGCCAGCCGTCTGCCGCGCCTGATAGCCATTATTCTGACGGGTATGGGGCTGTCTGTTAGCGGGGTGATTTTGCAACAGATTGTCCGCAATAAATTTGTGGAACCGGAAACGGCTGGCGGGCTGGATGCGGCTAAGCTGGGCATTCTGGTATCGCTGGTGCTGCTGCCTTCAGCCGGTGTGTTCAGCAAAATGCTGACTGCACTGCTGTTCTGCTTTGTAGCCGGTGCGATTTATATTTTGATTGTTGCCAGAATCCGTTTTCAACAAGTTGTGCTGATTCCGGTTATCGGGCTGATGTATGGCTGTGTGCTCAGTGCTGCAGCTGAATTCTATGCTTATAAATATAATCTTCTCCAAAATGTGCAAGGTTGGCTAATGGGTGATTTTGCCCGTGTGGTACAGGGGCATTATGAGCTGCTGTATGTGCTGATTCCGGTGCTTGTGCTCAGCTTTGTGTTTGCTCAGCGGTTTACAGTGGTGGGCATGGGGGCGGAAATGGCCACTAGTCTGGGTGTGGGCTACCGGCGTACGGTGGCGCTGGGGTTGCTGCTGGTTTCGATAACGGTGGCTGCCACGGTAATTACGGTGGGATCGATTCCATTTATTGGGCTGGTGATTCCAAACTTGGTAGCGCTGAAATATGGTGAACATTTGGCTAAAACCCTGCCACTGGTGGCGCTTGGTGGTGCCTGCTTGCTGCTGTTGTGTGATATCTGCGGCCGTCTGCTGATTTATCCGTTCGAAGTACCGATTGGGCTAACAGCTGGAGCGGTGGGCGGCATTGTGTTTCTGTTACTGATTTTGCGGGGGTTACGCTGATGAACCGTCGCTTCTGGATACTATGTGCCTGCATTGTCGGACTGGCGTTGTTTTTTATGCTGTATGACTCCGGCTTTGATGTTGATTATGTACTGCCCAAACGCCTGTTGCGGCTCGGAACGATTCTGCTGGCAGGTGTGTGCATTGCGGTGTCATCGGTGGTATTTCAGACATTGGTGACCAACCGTGTTCTCACGCCAGCAGTGATGGGCTATGAATCGGTTTATCTGTTTTGGCAGGTGCTGCTGCTGTTTTTTCTCGGACAGAGTGGTTTGGGGCTGCTGGGACTCAATGGCAATTTCTTTGCTTCAATGGGTCTGATGCTGTTGTATTCATGGCTGATTCATCATTTTCTGCTGCCACGCGCACGGCAGAATCTGTGGTTATTGCTGTTGTTTGGACTGGTGCTGACGATGGTGATTACGACGCTGACGCAGTTTATTGAGCTGAAAATTAGCCCAGGTGAATTTTCGGTGTTTCAGGGTATTAATTATGCTTCGTTTAATCATTCGGAAATTCAGACTCTAATTTATGCAGCAGTAGCGATGCTGGTTGTGGGCAGCTTGGGCTACCCGTATCTATCCACGCTGGATGTGATGGCACTGGGTGAAGAACAGGCTGTGTCGCTGGGAGTAGATTACGCACGTTTTGTGCGCTGGGGATTTGGTCTGATTGCGGTGCTGGTAGCGGTATCGACTAGTCTGGTAGGGCCGACGGCATTTATGGGTGTATTTATTGCCAATATGGCTTATGCCTTTGCCGGCCATTTTCAGCATAAACGCATTCTATGGTTTGCCAGTGCGGTGGCGGTGGCGGTGTTTCTGGTGGCGCAGATTCTGGTGGAGCATGTGTTCAATTATAAGACCACGGTCAGTATTTTAATTAACCTGATTTGCGGGGTGTATTTCCTGCTGCTGATTGTGCGTCATCGGGGAATGGCATGATTGATATTCGGAATATTTGTAAAAGTTATGGCCATAAGCCGGTGCTGAAGGATATTAATCTGCAGCTGCCGCTGCATCAGGTAACGGCATTGATCGGGCCGAATGGGGCAGGTAAATCCACACTGCTCATGATTCTGGCCCGTTTACTATCCCCTACTTCGGGCACGATTCTGCTGGAAAAGCAGGATATCGCTGCCATCCGGACTGCTGAATATGCCCGTCTGGTGGCAACGCTGCGCCAGTCGACTTATTTCGGCCTGCGCCTAACGGTAAAGGAGCTGGTGTCTTTCGGCCGTTTTCCGTATGGGCACGGGGTGCTGTCTGCACGCGACCATCAGGTGATAAATGAGGCCATTGATTTTTTGGGGCTGGGTGCGCTGCGCGATGTGTATATCGATGAATTAAGTGGCGGTCTGCGCCAAATGGCTTTTTTAGCAATGACGATTGCACAGGAAACACCGATTCTGCTGCTGGATGAGCCGCTAAACAATCTGGATATGAATCATGCGGTACAGATTATGTCAGCGGTGCGGCGGCTGTGTGAGGAGCAACAAAAAACGGTGATTATGGTGGTGCATGATATTAATTTTACGGCCAATTATTCTGATTATATTGTGGCCTTAAAACAGGGACAGGTGTATTTCAGCGGGGCTACTCATGAAGTCATAACAGAAGAGCGTTTGAGCGGGCTATATGAACTGGAATTTGAAATCAGTCAGGGTAAGCATGGTTATGTGTGTCAGTATTTTCATACGTTGAAAGGATAAATATGAACGGGAAACTCAGAAAAAGTGCACTCGGTGTGCTGGGACTGACGGCGGTGATGTCTCTGCTGGCGGTGAGTGGATGTGATAAGCAGGCGGCACCGACAACCGCCACACCGGTACAAATGCGTGCCCAACCACTGGTTATCAAACACCAGCTGGGTACCACCACAATTAATGATGTGCCACAGCGGGTGGCGGCGCTGGATATGAATGAAGCAGACTTTCTGGATCAGCTCAATGTGCCGATTGCCGGCATGCCTAAGGATTTTATTCCGCATTTTCTGAAAAAATATCAAAATAATCATGATGATATTGCGGACTTAGGCGGTATTGTGCAGCCGAATATGGAGCGCATCCATACCTTGAAACCAGACCTGATTTTAATGACTCCGATTCAGAAAGACCATTATCAGGAGCTGAGTGAGATTGCACCCACGCTGTATTATGAAATTAATTTCAATAACAGTGAACACGGACATCTAGACACAATTAAGAACCATCTGCTGACGCTGGGTAAGATTTTCAACCGTGAAGAGCTGGCAAGCACTAAGGTGGCGCAGTTGGATGCAGAGGTGAATAAAGTACGCGCGGTAACAAAAGGACGGCCGGAAAAGGCGCTGGTGGTACTGTACAACAATGGTTCTTTTAGCAATTACGGGGTGGATTCCCGTTACGGCTTTATTTTCAGCGATCTGGGAGTAAAACCGGCCAGCAATGACACCAGCACCACGCTGCATGGACAGCCAATTTCCAGTGAGTTTATCAAACGGGCTGACCCAGACATTCTGTATATCATCGACCGCACTTCGGTAATGGAACATCAGCCAGTGATTACGGAGGCTCAGGTAACCAATCCGTTATTGCGCGCCACCAAAGCATGGAAGAATAAGCGCGTGGTTTTTGTGGATGCCGATGCCTG
This sequence comes from Snodgrassella sp. B3088, assembly GCF_026535815.1. Lineage (NCBI taxonomy): Bacteria > Pseudomonadati > Pseudomonadota > Betaproteobacteria > Neisseriales > Neisseriaceae > Snodgrassella > Snodgrassella sp. B3088. Next base: position 58,717 of record NZ_JAFNPG010000011.1, on the reverse strand, counting down.
GTATACCACTGGTGCCAGCCCTACTTCGATGCGTTTGCTGATGCAGGATGTGATGAAAGGTTATCAATAATACTGATAACGATTTCACAACCAAACCCTTATCAGCCTACAGGAATCAACTACTGCCAATAAATTTAAACATTTTTGTAGACTGAATTTTCAGGAGAAATTGATGGGTAAACACACGCATCACCGCAGGCAGGATGGCCTGTCTGCGCCCCAGAAACGCGATAGCCGTGGCTTACAAGCTGCTGCTTTTGCACCCAAAGCGCTGCTACTGAGTATGGCCAGTGCCATGCTGATGTATGCGCCGGTGCTGTATGCTCAACCGGCTGATGATGAGGCTAAAGCAGCGGTGAGGAAAGCTTCTACTACTAAGGCACAACCTTCCGGTGAAGCCAACCTGGCCGAAGTGGTGGTTGAAGCAGGACAAAGTAGCACTTACCCCGGCGGCCATGTGTCTAAAAACAGTCGTATTGGTTTTCTTGGCAATAAAACAGCAATGGAAACGCCGTTTAATACGGTGAGCTATACGGATAAATTTGTTGAAGACAGTCAGGCACGCAATATTACAGATGTGATTGCAGCTACCGACCCATCTGTTTTTACCAATGGGGCAATTGGCGGCTGGAGTGAAAATTACTATATTCGTGGTTTTCAGTCTGATACCAATGATATGTCGATGAACGGGTTATTCGGTATTGCGCCATATTACCGTACGCCACCGGCCATGTTTTCACGGATTGAGGTTCTGAAAGGACCTTCTGCGCTGCTGAATGGTATGCCGCCGTCCGGTTCGGTGGCGGGTACGGTTAATCTGGTATCCAAACGCGCCGGAGATGAACCGCTGCTGCGAATATCACCTACCTATATGTCTGATTCGCAATGGGGCGGCACGATTGATGCCAGCCGTCGGTTTGGTCAGGACAAACAGTTTGGTATCCGTGTCAACGGTGTGTATCAGGATGGTTCCGGACCGGTGAGGCAGCAGGATCTGAAAACGCAGCTTGGTTCGATAGGAATGGACTGGCGCGGCCACCGAGCCAGAGTTTCAGCCGATGTGTATATGGCTAATGACCGTGTGGATGGCGTAGTGAGGGGGATCAATCTGGGCAAGATAAAAGATGTTCCTGCACCGCCAAACCCGAAAACGCTGGTCAATCCCGACTGGTCTTATGTCAGCAATAAAGACCGCGGTGCAATGATGCGGGCTGAATATGATTTTAACGATAACATCACGGCTTATGCAGCGTTTGGTCGCAGTAAAACCAAATATGAATACAACGGTGCCACTTCTTCTGAGCTGCTGGACAATAAAGGCACCATCAATACGATGATTGGCCAGCTAGCATTCGATGTGGATAAAAAATCCGCAGACGTGGGTTTGAAAGGTCAATTCAATACCGGTCCGGTGGCACATCAGTGGGTAATGAATACCACTTATTACAAACATGATGAGCATGATTACGGGGTGAGAAGAGTAGCCGGTGCTGACTGGATTACCAATATGTATCACCCCAAATGGGGCAAAACGGTACCGTTCAATAAACCACCAATTTCAGTCAGTACGCTTGAGCTCACCAGCTATGGAGCGGCCGATATCATGTCTTTTCTGGATGAAAGACTGCAACTAACACTGGGGCTGCGTTATCAGGAGGTGAAAAGCGATATGTTCTCTCCCGGCTATAAAACGCTGATGACTCATTACAAAAAACATGCTTTAACGCCCGGTACAGCACTGCTGTTTAAAGCCAATGACCATATATCGCTGTATGGTAATTATATACAAGGGCTGACAAAGGGTGATTCGGCGCCAATTACGGCGGCCAACTACCCGAAAGTATTTGCACCGTATAAAACCAAGCAGGCTGAGCTGGGGATTAAATTTGATTACGACAAGCTGTCACAAACCATCAGCCTGTTCACCATTAAAAAACCCAGCAGTTATACGGATGTGGTCACCAATATGTTTACCTCTGGCGGCCAGCAGCGCAACCGTGGTATTGAGTGGAGCTTTATTGCCACGCCGATTGAAAATGTTCGTCTGATGGGGGGTGCCAGCTACATTAAACCGGAGCTCACTCGGCTAGCCAAACGAGATAATGAAGGCAATATGGCCACTGGTGTGGCCAAGGTTCAGGGCAAGCTGGGTGCAGAATGGGATATCCGTGCCGCTGCTGGTGTTGTGACCCTATCTGCCAACGCCACCGCTGTATCCAAGCAATACCTAAATCAGGAAAATACTTTATCTGTGGGCGGTCACACTGTCTATGATGTGGGCGCCCGCTATAACGCTAAAGTATCCGGCCATCCGTTTACGGTACGCGCAGAAGTGAAGAATCTTACCAATAAAGCTTATTGGGGCATGCCACGCCTGTCGAATCTATCGCTGGGGGCACCACGTACATTCTATGTATCTGGTTCATACGATTTCTGATTTCCTACCAGCCATCAAAAAAAATCGCCCGCAGGCGATTTTTTTTGGCTATGAATTTTATTCTGGTAAACCATAGCGCTGAAAAGCTGAATATTCTGGTACCTGATAGTAGTTTTTACCCAAGAGTTGATTAACAATTACGCCATTACGGGTAGCGCCCATACCTAAATCAGGCGACCCAACACCCTGTTTGGCAATTTCAGCATTCTGAATAAAAACTCTTCCTTTGCCACCATCGCAGCGAACGGCGGTAAAGTCTTCGTTGATCAAATAATCATTCTGATCATCAGTTTGCAGCACTGTACCTTTCAATTCTTCAAACCATTGCGGCCATTGATGACTGTAGCCGGTAGCGGCAACGATGGCATCGGTTTGGATGGTTTTGTGCTGATTCAGCTGGGTGTGCAGGCAAGTCATGTTTATCACGCCAGACGGCTGTACTTCCACCGATTGCACGTCACAATTGGAATATAGGCTTAGACCAGCAGGCGCACCAGCAATGGTACGTTCATACAGCAAATTATAAATGTCACCAATGGTGGTAAAGCTGATGCCCTTGTATAGTTGTCCCTGATTGGCGCTGATTTCCCGCCGTTTCTGTGCGGTTAGCGTCTGGAAATACTGCATATACACCGGTGTGAAGCATTCTTGTCCGAGCTTAGAAAATTCCATCGGATGAAAGCCGGCAGAGCGGGTAATCCAGCGGATAGAGGCACCGGCTTTGATTTGCTCCGGCTGCAATGCGCGATACAGCGCCAGCACGCATTCTGCGGCACTCTGCCCTGCTCCAACTACGGTAACTTGCCTACATTGCTGCAACTGCTCCTGCATGCTAAGAAAGTGGGCGGAATGTTGAATTAAAGGATGGTTGGATTGTTTCAACCAGTCTGGTTCATAAGGCCGAGTACCCACGCCGATAGCAATATCCTGACTACAATACGTTTGTTTTTCGCCTGCGGCAGATTCACTTTCAATAATAAATTTTTGCTGTTGACGGTCGTAATTGACCGCGGTAACACAAGCATCGAAATGGCAGGACGGTAGCTGGCTGACCGCCCAGCGGCAGTAATCATCATATTCCTGTCGCGGAATCAGGAAGCGGTCGTAATAGCAAAACAGATACAGCCGTTGCTGCTGATGCAGATAGTTGAGATAGCTTAAGGGATGGCACGGATCGGCCATGGTCACTAAATCGGCCAGAAACGGCACTTGCAAGGTGGTACCGGGTATTAATAGTCCCGCATGCCAGTGAAAGGTGGGGGTTTTATCCAAAAACACTGCGTTGACTTCAGTATGACGTGACAATAAAGCAGCCAACCCCAGATTAAAAGGGCCGATACCAATACCAGCCAGATCGGTTTGTTTCAAATCCATGTTTATTTCATCCCTATGTTAACTAGACAATATTCAAATGTTTACTGCGGGTATTATCTTTACGCCATGGCCATGGCTGTATTAATCAGTTGCGCCACTTCCTCAATGTTGCGGCAGCCAATGAGCTGACGTGGATTCAAAGCCAGTGCGAATGTTTGATTTATCTGGCCGGTAATGGCTTTCACATGAGCCGGACGCAAGCCCAGCTGGGTGAATGGTTGCGAGATTTGTATAACGCACTCTGGAGCAATATTCAGAGTTTCACGATAGATATGCATCAGTTGCTGATGCTGCGCGGAAATAACAGCCGATTGTTGTGCATTCAGAAAATGCGGCGGCGGCAAAATGGATTCGATGTTTACCAGCCCACTAGCTGCCACCTGAGTGCAAACACTAACTAATACTTCCAGATAGTCTCGGACAACTGCATCACTGATGGCTTCCTGAGCATAGTCAACGTTAAACACCAATGCGCCATCCGCGCCAAGCATAAAACGGATATCCATGGCTACTTGTGGTGTTTGGGTCAGACCATTGACAAAGTGAAGCGGAATATCTGCCGGTAACGTTGGCCATGACAGACCATTAGTAATCACTACCGGCAAAACCGGTGCCTGTCCATGCTGCTCAAATAGCATACGCGCCAGCTCCACACCAGAAAACGCCAGATGCTGCAAACCCTCGAGCGTATCGGATTGTAATTTTTTGGCCTGTTCGATGAATCCGGCTTCTGCTTCCCATGTGGAGACAATAAATGTGGACTGATTAGACAATGCACCCTTATATAAGGGCAACACCGGTACCGCCACAGACAGCAATTCTGCTGTTTGTTGGCCGCGTGACAGTACTGCCAGTATCAGCGCCGTTAATAAGGAATTCTTAAACAGCCCCTGCTGAGCGCCCATGCGGCATAAGGCGCGAAAGACGGGTTCGGATACAGCTGCACTCTGGCGCACATAGCGTGAAGTCACCAGTGTGGCCAAAGGCTGTTTCCATGGTAGTTGCGCAATTGAGTTGATAGCTTGCAGGCGCTGCTGCCAGTAGGCTGCGTCCTGAGCCACCTTGTATTTATCCGGCAGCGCTACACTTTCCGACATGCCAATAGCCGGCAAGGGCGTCGTGGTAAACAATTCCCGCATCAATTCAGCAATGGCTCGTCCATCCAGAATCAATGCATCAAAGCGCGCAAACAGCACAAACTGCTCATGCTTTAACTGAAATAGAGTGATATCCCATGGTGACTCATTTAAATCAAATATGGCCTGCTGATAGTGCTGGCGCAAGGCATCGATTTTTGCTGTAGCCTCTGCTGGCTCGTCTTCACACAAATTGATTTCAGTGAGATTTATCACTGCCTGCTGGCTCACACGCTGGACACAACGGCTGGCATCGATATAGGTGCGTAGACTGGCATGATGCTGCACCATATCAGCCAGACGCTGCCGAAAGCGCGGTAAATCCAATGTACCGGTATATTCACGAAATTCCTGCATAGCCACGCCACCCAGCGCAAATGTGGTGCTGCGCCCCAGTAAATAGGCTTTTTGCAAAGGATTCAGAGTAATGACATTCTCATTATTTTCATCTGGATACAGCAGCTGATTGAGTGCTGGCAACGGCTGGGTAAAGCGCTCTGGCTCCGCAATCAAGGTATTTAGCAGAGTTAAACAGCACGTAAATAGTTCATTTACCCAGTCTTCCGGCAAGGCATCTAAACGCACATCCCAGTTTATCAGTAGCTTATCCTGTATTTGGACAAACTGGGCGTCTAGCGCTACCTGTGGCCCTTGAGAAATACACCAGTCCATGCTGCCAAACAGCTCATGTACACGGCTGGAAAACAGATTTTTTTCAGGCATATCCACTGCGGCAGTAAATACGACCGGTGACATTTGCGGGGTGGTGTGATGGCGCGACAGACGCCGCATCACATTCACGCCGCTAAACTGCCGGTGATCCAGACACTGACGCCATTCTGCTGCCACCTGCCGGCAGAATGCAGACAAACTGGAGGCAGAAGTCATATCAATGTTCAGCAACACCATATCGGCAAAATCACCGATGGTGCGTTCAATATCAGGCACGATGGGTTCGCGCCAGAAAAATGGCACATTCAGCCGGTAAGCTAAATCTTTGGTTTTCTTGCCCAGTGTATAGGTAAAAATCCCAAGCATCAGTGCGGAAAAAGTCAACTCATGTTGACGCGCCAGTTGCCGTAACTGTAGATTTTGCGCTGCGTCCAGGGTAGCACTCAGCCGCGTACTCTGCGCCGCTGCCTCAGCAACTTCTTTCAACGGCAAAGTCGGGGCCGGTGCCAGTGCGGCAATGCGCGCTTGCCACCATGCACGGGCACGCTGCTGCTGTTGCTGTTCATACCGGTTTTGCTGCAACTTGCAACGCCAATCGTAAAAAGATGCAGGCGGTGGCAACACTGCTCCGCCATCTGCATACAACTGCGCCATATCTTCCATCAGGATGCGAAAACTGGACGGGTCTACCGCAATCATATCGGTATCGATATGCAGACGGAACGCATCGGCACCCAGCAGACTGAGCGAAAAGCGCGCTGTCTGCGCTTTTGCCAGATTCAGCTGCTGATGTGTCCAAAGCCGGCGTTTGCGTTCCAGCATTTGTTGCTGTTGTGCCGCAGATAAATGTAAAAAATCATCTATTTCCAAAACATTTTCCGGCGGTTCATCCCAAAAACTAATCTCTCCCGCCTCATTAAGTTGCAGGCGCAGCAGCTCATGCCGCCGGTACAGATTTTCGATAGCATGCCTGAGTTTATCTGCATCGATATGGCTGCCATTGAATTCGGTATACAAATGAGCAGCCACACCACCCAGCATGGCACCATGCGCCCGCCCAAACCAGCATGCAGCCTGCATTGAAGTAAGTTCACGCATTATTTCTTTACTCTGTTGACAAATTTACGATTTTTGACGATGATACATGTAAATGAAAATGATTACCAGTTTCATTTGTTTAATTAAAAACAAAAGTAAACTCATCAACAGAAACCGCTGAGCAGACAATCAACAGAACGTTGCAGCAGCAATAAAGTAACAATAAATCAACACTCTTTGCCTGCTTTAGCCGGTTAAGCACAAAAGGCTGATAAATGATTAGCTTCACACACTGGCCGGAAGAATTTGCCCGCCGTTACCGAGACCAAGGATACTGGCTGGATCAACCGTTAACTCGTGTACTGACCCGAACGGCAGAAAGGTCTCCATTAGCCACCGCCATTATCTGTGCAGAGCGCCGCATCAGCTATCAGGAACTCAATCATTATTCAGATACTCTGGCCGCCAGACTGATGGAACAAGGATTAGCCAGCGGTGACACAGCGCTGGTGCAGCTGCCGAACTGCGCCGAATTTTATATTGTGTTTTTCGCACTGCTTAAAGCTGGCATCGTCCCGTTGAATGCTCTGTACAACCATCGCCAACATGAACTGGGCAGTTTTTGCCGCCAGATAAAACCCAAACTATTGATTGCCTCCCGCCGACATGAAGTATTCAACAACAACGAGTTTCTTCAACACTTGTCCGCTCAACACCTGTTTCCCGAACTGGTGCTGATGCAGGACGCGCTTGAGAGTGACCAGAATTTAGCCGATTGGTACAGCAATCCGCCCGCCTCCTACAGCCAGTTTGCCCCCACGCCGGCGGATGAAGTTGCCTTTTTCCAGCTCTCTGGAGGCAGCACTGGTACGCCAAAGCTCATTCCGCGCACCCATAATGATTACGATTACAGCGTTCGCGCCAGTGCCGAAATATGCCGCCTGAGCGCACACACACGTTTTCTCTGTGCCATGCCGGCTCCGCACAACTACATCCTCAGCTCACCCGGCGCACTAGGCGTATTTCATGCCGGCGGCTGCGTGGTGATGGCGCCCAGTCCCGAACCGGCCAACTGCTTTGCACTGATTGAGCAGCATCAGATCAACATGGTCGCCCTTGTGCCCAGTGCCATATCCCTGTGGATGCAGCAGCCAGAACAAGAACGGCTGAAAACCCGTTCATTGCAGCTCATTCAGGTAGGCGGAGCCAGCTTTCCAGAGTCTGTGGCACGGCAGGTATTACATGTATTTGGCTGCCAGTTACAACAAGTATTCGGTATGGCCGAAGGATTAGTAAATTACACACGTTTGGATGACACCGAGGCGCTGATTGTCAGCACACAGGGGCGTCCCATCAGTCCAGATGATGAAGTACGCGTAGTGGATGCAGACGGCAACGACGTGCCGGACGGTGAAACCGGTATGCTCAAAACACGTGGTCCCTATACTTTTCGTGGCTATTATCAGAGTCCAGAACACAACGCTCAGGCTTTTGATGCTGAAGGTTTCTACTACTCGGGTGACTTAGTGCAACGTTACAGTAATGGCTATATAAAAGTGGTCGGACGCGTAAAAGATCAAATTAACCGCGGTGGCGAAAAAATAGCCGCCGAAGAAATTGAAAAACTGCTGATTACCCATCCCGATGTCAGCGCCGCGGCACTGGTGGCCGTCAGCGATGAGCGTTTTGGTGAAAAAAGCTGTGCCTTTATTGTGTCACACAATCCGCAGTTATCCGCACTGAGCCTGAAACGCCATCTGCTCAATCTGGGCATTGCCCACTACAAACTGCCCGATCAGGTGTGCATGATAGACAGCCTGCCGCTCACAGCCGTGGGTAAAACCGATAAAAAACGCCTGCGCGAAAGCCTACAGCATCATTCAGCCTGATGATTTAATCCTGAGAGAACGAGAGAAACAGTATGACGATTAGACAAATTACCGATTATCCCATGCCAGAAGCCACCCAATTGCCGCAGAATAAAACCACCTGGGTGCCAGACAGCTCCCGCGCGGTGCTATTAATCCACGACATGCAAAAATATTTTCTGAATTTTTATCAGCCTGACAGTCCGCTGATTCATTCAATGATTCAGAACTTACACCGTCTTCGCAGCTGGGCAGCACAACAGCAGATACCCGTAGTCTATACCGCCCAGCCACACCAACAAAGCCCGCAGGAGCGTGCGCTTCTCACCGATGTCTGGGGACCGGGTATCACCACCGCCGCGGCAGAAGAACAGCACATCGTGGCGGCACTCACGCCAATGCCGCAAGATACCGTACTGACCAAATGGCGCTATAGCGCTTTTCAGCGTACCGAATTACATACTCTGATGCAGCAATGGCAGCGCGACCAGCTGATTATCGGTGGCGTATACGCGCATATCGGCTGCATGATTACTGCTGCCGAAGCCTTTATGCAGGATATTCAGCCTTTTTTTGTGGCTGATGCCTTAGCTGATTTTTCCCTGCAACAACACCTCTATGCACTGGAGTACGTAGCTGGTTGCTGCGGGCAGGTGACCACCACTGCCGCCTTACTACCCGAAACCGACGGACTGACACGTGCATGGTTGACACACAGAATTCAGACCTTGCTCGAAACTGCGTCCGAACCGATAGACCCCGAAGAAAACTTAATTCTGTATGGACTGGATTCATTACGCATCATGCAGTTTGCTGCCGAACTCAAACAGCACAACATCCATATCGGCTTCGAAGCACTGGGACAGCAGCCCACACTAAACAACTGGTGGCGCCTGATTGAAGCAGAGCAGACCGCAGCCATGGTCTAAAACCACTAGCTACACAAGCAAAACACTGGCAAACAGCCATAGGAAACCCAATCATGAATGATTCATACCTGTCTGGCCACGATGCGCCCCCGAATCTGGCTCAGCAATGGCGCGTTGCCTTACCCGGTCTCATTGGTGGTACCGCCATCGCGGTGATGGCTGGTATTGCCATGCTGGCTGCATTATGGTTTGTGGTGAAATTCATCGGCAATAGCCGCTGGCTCTGGCTCGAATACGCACTGCTGTGCTGGGCAGCAGGTGCCGTATTCACAGCTTGGTCTGCCTGGATAGCCCATCAAGCAGAAAGCCGCTTTGCCGCTGTCTTACGCCGCAGTGTCGCGCAGCATCTGATCCGCCTACCCATAAATACACTGGCCAGACAGAACGAGCAGACACTTAAACAATTGATGACCAACGACATTGGCAGCCTGCACCATATGCTTGCGCATCTGCCGGCTGAAATTGCAGTTTTTACCGTTATCCCGTTATTATCCATTATTGTCCTGTTTTACTTTAACGGCCTGTCCGCCATCTGGGTACTGCTGCCCGGTGTCATCGCCTCCCTGTATTATCTACTTCTGCTGCCCTACATGACCCGTCGTGATGGACATGCCCGCATGCAAGTCATGCTGGATATCATCAACAAAGCCGATGAATATGTACGCGGCATTCCCGTATACCGCATCTACGGCCAGCACTCCAGCGCCCTCACGGCTTATACACAGTCCACCGAACGCTTCACCCATGACATGGTGCGCTGGGTCGCCAAAGTCGCTACACCGGCCGCCATCGCCGTGGCTCTGCTTCAGGCCGTAGCTACTTTTGCCATTGCCTATTGGGTTAGCTACACCTCGGATACCACCACACTGGCAGCCACCCTACTATTCAGTCTGGCTATCGTCACTCCGGTATTACGCCTCGGACATAGCGTCGACTATATCCGCACTGGACGTGCTGCTGCCGGACGTCTAAAAGAATTTCTGCAACAGCCACTGTTGCCGCGCGGCAAAATCCACGCCATTAAAAACCCGCCCATACTACTTATTAACCATGCCACCCTACTCCAGCAAGACCAGCCAGTATGGCAGGATCTTAGCCATACCTTTGCCGCCGGTGCCCTTACCGCCATCACTGGCCCCAGTGGCGCCGGAAAAACCAGCTTATTAAATGCATTGGCTGGACTGGTCACCCTGAGTGCCGGTTCCGTTCAACTGGGTCAGACCGATATTACTGCCCTACATGAAACAACCATTCACCAACACATACTGCTGATTCCGCAAGGCTACGACGTACTCAACAGCAGTGTGCACACCAACTTAGCACTGACCGCACCGCAAGCCAGCCAAAAAGCCATGCAACAGGCATTAGCCAAAGCACAGCTGAGTACAGATTTAGCCACACCAGCCAGCAGTCTATCTGGAGGAGAAAAACAACGTCTGAATATAGCTCGTGCCTTTCTCAGCTCAGCCAGCGTTATTTTACTGGATGAGCCCACAAGCGCCCTTGATGAGCAACATGCACAAGCAGTTTTTCAATCATTGTGCGAACTGGCACACAGCACACACAAAACCATCGTTGTGGTCACCCATCAGCAAGCACTGGCTGAACAGGCAGATGCACAACTGGTATTACCTCATGGCAGGAGCGCGGCATGAACACCACCACTACGCAGCAACCACATCTACTGGAAGTGATTCCCGCAGCCACCAGACCTCGCCTGCTGATTGTCAGCATCGGCTGGATATTGGCTGCCGCCGCAGAAGCTTACGCCTATACCTTACTGGCACTGGCCATCGTTAACCAGCAATCGCCTAAATGGGTACTTTGCAGCGCTCTGCTGGCCAGCATCATCACCATCGTAGTCACCCGCAACGGTTTTCTAACCGGCGTTCGGCTAGCCGGTGATTTATTTGCTGCACTGGGACACGCCCTGTCTAGCGCCAAACTGTCTTGGTTTAACGACCAGCGCCGTGCCGTGCTCAGCAAAACCGCCGGACAGGAAATTCCCAACTTCATGAGCATACCGGCGCACCAGCTACAAACATTTTTGCATGCCCCCTGTTTGCCCCTATTTATCTGCATCGGGCTGGCGTTTGTAGCCGATGCCGGTACCATGCTGGTTGCATTAACCATGATTGCCATCGCTTTTGCTATTCAGTTGTGGGCACAGTATGACCTAAACAAAACTGATGCCCGCCGCCATCACACCGAGCTAGAAAGCACCACTGCCACCATCGAATTGGTTGAGCACCTCACCCTGCTGCGTACCGCCGCCAGCCCAGCCCGTGCACTCGATTCCATTCAGCAAAAATGGACACAACAGGAAAACCTACTGATTAAAATCAACCGCAGCGCCGCATGGGCCAGACTGATAGCCACTATTGCCAATATTTTGCCCATGGCCGGCATGGCACTGTATTGCATCCTGTCCGGCATCAGTGATGAACGCCTGATACTGGCCACCATACTGCTGATGGGACGCGCCGGCGCACCATTAAGCGCACTGGCGACGGCCGGATTAAGCATCAACGACTTAATCACCACACTACGCCATTTCCAGCAGCTTACTCATCCGCCAGTACTGCCTGAAGCAGCCGAAACCCGCACACCACACCAGCCCCGCCTCAGCCTGCACAACATCGTAGCCATTCCTAGTTCCACAGCTGTGACTACAGATATACCAGCTGGTGCGCGCCTACATGTAGCCGGCATCAGCGGCAGCGGCAAAAGCACCTTGCTGCAACTGTGCATGCGATTTGACGATCCCACACAGGGCGAAATCCGGTTGGACGGCATCCCCTTGCCACAACTGAGCTTTCAAACACTGGTAAACAACATGGCTTATGTTGCCCAAAACCCAATCATCTTTACCGGCACACTGGCAGAAAACATCCGTATCGGCTGCTTTGAAGCCAGCGATGCCGAAATCGAAGCCATTGCCAGAAAATGCCAGCTCGGTGCCGTGATAGACCGTGCAGAAACCGGCATTAATCAAAGCGTTGGTCAACAAGGCTCAGCCCTGTCTGGCGGCGAGCAGCAGCGCGTGGCCATTGCCCGCGCCCTGATTAAAAACGCTCCTATACTGATACTTGACGAGGCCACCTCAGCTCTGGATGAACATACTGAACAGCAACTGATAAACACCATACTTGAGCAGTGCATTACCCTAATATTCGTATCTCACCGCAGCTCTGCCCCATGGCAGCCAACACAGACACTGAATATGTCCCGATAGTGATGAATGAAATAGGCTTTAAAAAAACAGCGCAGATTAACATCCGGCAAAGCTGAGCCCTATGCACATAGAAGAAAATACCGTCAACAACACAAATGCGTCTGGAGCGACCACTTCTGCCACGATAAAGTTCAGCCATCGCACCTTAAACATTGGCCACAGCGTCATCCATCAGATTCGCATACCCTTTTTGGATACAACGGTACTGCATGAGCTATGCCAGTCACACAGCATTTTATTGCCTGAACCCATCCGCCACAGCCGACCCAAACGCCAACTCGAATTCGTTGCTGGACGGCTGGCAGCACAATATGCATTACAGCCATTTGGCTATCGGCATATCACCCTTGCCACTGGTACCTGCGGAGAACCGCTTTTTCCTGAATCACTCCAAGGCAGTATCAGCCACAGCATTTATGCCCAGCACTGCACAGCCGTAGCCAGCGTACAAAAAATACAGCCTGCACAGCCCTATATGGGTATCGACATCGAACACCGGCAACATCAACACAACCTAGATACTCGCCAAAATAGGCTGAATCTTTTTCTGCATCCGCGCGAACAGCAGCTCATTGCCACGCAGATTAGCCCACAGCAGGCACTACTACTCTTTTCGGCCAAAGAAAGCATCATCAAAGCTTGGTTTCACCGATATCAGCACCTCATCAGTTTCAGTGCCATTACTTACCAAACCGCCGATAGCCACCAGCTTATTTTTCAGGTACACGCACAGCCAGCAGCACCGCAACTGGCTATTGTCCATTACCGCTTCAGCCGACAGGAAATCATCACCCTCGCCTGCATCTGACACCAACCTGTGGCAGTTTTTCTTCAAACACAATCAAACCAGCTAAATAAACACATATCAATTGATAATGATAATTGTTTGCATTAATATAACAAAACTTACATAGCTTGATTTTTCTGAATTTTTAATTACAGCACGGTCAGTATTAACCCCACAGGTAACCCAAATGACGACACAAAAATCCAGCGCTTCCCAGTCCCTGATTTCAAATTATCAGAATCAACTGGCCTGTTTCGCCAGCAGAAATCACCACATCTATGCACAGCATCTGATTCACCAAATCCATATGCCCGTGAATTCCGATACCCCTTTTAACCAGCAGATAACTGACTGTTTCAATTTCATCAAAGCCCAAGGGTATCCCCACCCCATTCTTATCGGTGCCATCCCCTTTGACACCAACCAAAATGCCACCCTTAATTTCTACAGCGAATTTGAGCAGACCACACCAAACTCAGCTCAACAACCAGCACACACAGCAGCACCCAACACCATGTTGCATCAGAAAAAACTGGTTGAACGTCCGGTATTTGAACACAGCGTCAAGCTAGCCTTAAAAGCCATGAACAGCGGGAATATGCAGAAAATTGTGTTATCACAGGCCACGGAATTCGAATTCAACCAACAGCACAGCCCTGAACAACTGTTCACCACCCTAACGCGGCAAAATCCCGATGCCTATAGCTTTTTGATACCTGTTGAAGATAACCAGTACATCTTTGGCGCCAGCCCCGAACTCCTGCTTTCACGCCAGCAGCAACAAGTTCGCAGCAACCCACTGGCCGGCTCTCGTCCGCGCAGCAGCAATACAGAAGAAAACAACCGCATCCGTAATGAGTTGTATCACTCAGCCAAAGATCGGTACGAGCACCAGTTTGTCATCGACAACATTCGCCATCAGCTCAGCAAATACTGCAATGAATACAGCGCCTCAGAAACGCCAGACATTCTTACCACCTCCACCATGTTTCACCTGTCGTCCATATTTCAGGGACAGCTACAACCCAGCGCCCCTGATGCACTGAATCTTGCACTGCATCTGCATCCCACACCGGCAGTCTGTGGTACACCCACCCCAGTAGCCAAACAATTTATCCTCAGCCATGAAGGCTACAACCGTCATTACTACAGCGGGCTCAACGGATGGATGGATGCCGAAGGCAACGGCGAATGGGTCGTCACCATCCGTAATGGCCTGCTCAACCAAAACAAAATTCGCCTTTATGCCGGAGCCGGTATCGTAGTGGGCTCCGATGCCGCCACCGAATGGCTTGAAACCGAAGCCAAAATGCAAACCATGCTCAACGTATTTCAGTTTTAATAACACAAGGAGAACCACATGCAACCAACCATTATCGTCACCGGTGCCGCACAGGGCATCGGTGCAGCTGTAGCCCTCCGGCTTCTTCAGCAAAACTACAAAGTAATCGGTATCGACAAACAGCCCGTGCCAGCAAGCTGGCCGATACAGCAAATGATTGAACCGCCCTATGAACCCGGCTGGATTGGTATAAGTCAAGATATCAGCGCCTGTGAAGAAACCCTGATCCTACTCAACACCCTCATCGTCCAACACCACATCACCGGACTCGTCAACTGTGCCGGCATGCTCATTCTCACATCACTGCTCAACGCCACACAGGCACAATGGCAAACCAGCTTGAATGTCAACCTGCTTGGCCCCGTATCCATCAGCCAGCATATGGCACGCCATTTCTATCAGCAGCAGCAAGGCAGCATCGTCACCATCAGCTCCAACAGCGCACGCATGCCTCGTACCCAGCTCGGTCTGTATGCCACCACCAAAGCCGCGCTCAGCCATTTTTGTCGCAATCTGGCACTCGAAGTCGCCCCTTACGTCCGCGTTAACATCGTCTCCCCTGGTTCCACCCTCACCGCCATGCAGCAGCAACTCTGGCCAGATAACCAGCCACCGGCCAGCATTATTGATGGAGATTTAAGCCAATATCGCCTCGGTATTCCGCTCAGAAAGCTAGCTCAGCCCGCAGACATAGCCAATACCGTATCTTTCCTGCTTTCCGACGAAGCAGCTCAGATAACCATGCAGGAAATTGTGGTAGATGGCGGAGCCACACTAGGTGTTTAGCTGCAAAATACAGCGCCAGCAGAAAGCAAAACTGCTGGCATAACATCTACTAATATCTATCCTGTAGTGTTCAACAACAAAACAATTAAATACCATCATATTTTGCCAAAAGCAGATCGACGCAGATAACCTACTACACAGAATACTTTATAGAACACCGTTCCTAACAAAAACAAGCTAACAACTAAAATAAAACCAATTCACAAAACAGTAATAAATTATACTTTTGACATAAAACAACTCATACATTAAATCATTTATAAAAAATCTAAAATATTTAAGAATACAACACCAAAACACGCAAAAAACATAACTTATGTTTAGAATATTTATTTTTAGAAGTGATATTTTTTTACAAACATTCATATAGATAGTCTGCAAAATCAAAAATTAATCAAATTCAGCATAACCACCTGTGCTTCAGCTATTCTAATTTCTCTTTTTAAATATCCACATTTGTTAATTAATTAATTTAAATATTAAAATTAGGTCTGAATTAATACCATTATATTAAATAGTTACAACATTAGGTTAAATCAACCATTCTTCCGAAAATATAAATAATTAAAAATTAAGAACTTATAAGCATCTTTTTTTCAAGCGTAATCTGCCATCAAAGCTGCCATTAATTATTAATTAATGATTAATGGATAGCAATACAGGCAATTTGTTTTCAGATTTACAGTTTTATTTGTAGGTATCAACAGAACACCGCAGAAAAAGAAATTTAAATAAGAGGTTTAGTTTGTTTGTTAGTTAATTAATCAAAATCAGGAGTCACCTATGAACAAGGTATATCGTAATGTCTGGAATGAACACACACAAACATGGGTAGCAGCATCAGAATTAGCAAATAGCCATACAAAATCGAATATCGTCTCTGATCTTCCCTTGTGTAAAAGATTACTGAATAAATGTGGACTGAAAAAAATTGTCAGCTTTACGCTTACCGCACTTATGCTGCAATTGCATCTCATTACACCAGCTACAGCAGCAAACGTAGCCATTACAGGTGGGTTAAATCCAAGTAGTAGCGCCGCAACTGAATTATATTCAAATGGAAGCCATGGTAGCGTTGTTCTTGCAGGCGATGATGACTGGTGTGGTGCAGACAAAGTGAATGGCCGTAGAAATATAGGTCAAACTGGCATCTCAGCGCAAGAAGAGTACCTGCGTTTTGTACAAAATTCATCCTTTACCGGCAAAACCGTGTTAGGAGGTACTGTAACCACTAATCCTTACGGCACGAGTAACGGTCAACAAAACTGGAATGGTGACGGCGTAACAAACGGAACAACAAGCGGTTCAAGCGGTTTTATGGGTACACCTACCGGAGGAGACTCTAATGTTATGCCAGTAGCTTACGGCGTCTATTCTTTTGCAACTGGCTGCGGATCTTATGCCACAGGTAACTACTCTACTGCTTTCGGGAATAATGCCACTGCTACAGCCGGTGGCGCACAGGCATATGGAGTCGCTGCTCTGGCGTCTGGAATAACCTCAATAGCAATGGGCGTTGGTTCACAGGCTACCGGCACTTCAGCAGTCGCACTGGGGTCACTAGCAACTTCCGATGGTATCGGCAGTGTAGCAGTTGGTTTGAGCAGTGTGGCACAGAAAGACAGCGCAACTGCTGTAGGTGCCAATGCCAATGCCACTCTAGAAAAATCTGTGGCATTGGGTAGTGATTCTCTGGCCAATACTGATGCCGGTGTTGTCGGCTTTGACCCCTCTGGAAAAAATACTAATACCACTAATCAGTCTGCAACATGGAAAAGTACTGCAGCTGCGGTTGCCATCGGTAATTCAACTTCTCAGATTACCCGCCAGATTAACGGTCTGGCAGCTGGTACAGCCGATACAGATGCGGTTAACGTTGCCCAATTAAAAAATCTTGCAAACTATACTTCTGACGGGTTCACCAGTCTGTCTACTGCAATCAATGCAGCATCCGATTTAACCCCTTTGAATAATAGCGTCAGCACGCTTAGCACAAATGTATCCGGTCTGCAGAAAGATGCACTCCAATGGAATGGTTCTGCCTATGATGCCAGCCATGGTACGAATGCTGCTCAGCAAATTACTAATGTTGCTGCCGGGTCTGTCACATCATCTTCCACAGATGCAGTTAACGGCGGGCAACTTTATACTTTGTCTTCCTCTGCATCTACCAGCCTAAGCTCAGCTTACAATAGTATTTCTACTTTAAACACCGGAATGACAAGTGCTAATACCAGCATTAGCACCCTGAACACCAATATTAGTGGTTTACAAAAAGATGCTTTACAGTGGAATGGCTCTGCCTATGATGCCAGCCATGGTACGGATGCTGCTCAGAAAATTACTAATGTTGCTGCCGGGTCTGTCACATCATCTTCCACAGATGCAATTAACGGCGGACAACTCNTATACTTTGTCTTCCTCTGCATCTACCAGCCTAAGCTCAGCTTACAATAGTATTTCTACTTTAAACACCGGAATGACTAGTGTTAATACCAGCATTAGCACCCTGAATACGAATGTTAGTGGTTTACAAAAAGATGCTTTACAGTGGAATGGTTCTGCCTATGATGCCAGTCATGGTACAAACATCGCTCAGAAAATTACCAATGTCGCTGCAGCCGAACTAGTAGCCAATTCTACTGAAGCAGTCAACGCTGGTCAGCTTTACAGTATTTCATCATCTACTTCCACAACGCTGAATTCGCTGTCTACGACCTTGGGTAAAGTCGGTGACCTGACTAATATCAATACCAATATCAGCTCCATAACCAACAATATTTCCGGTCTGAAGCAAGATGCCCTACAGTGGAACGGCAATGCTTATGATGCCAGTCATGGCACTACTTCAGCTCAGAAAATTACTAATGTTGCTGCTGGTTCTGTAGCCTTTAATTCTACAGATGCGATCAATGGAACACAATTTTATACTCTATCTACATCAACCTCGACGGGCATAAGTACCCTTTCCTCAGTATTAGAGCGAGCCGGAGATTTAAGCAATGTTAATTCCAACATTGGCATTTTAAGCAACAGTGTCATATCTTTAGGCACTAATTTAAGTTCCGCTAACACAAGCATTAGTACACTAAACAATAAAATTACAAACCTACAAAAAGATGCTTTGCAATGGAATGGCTCTTCTTATGATGCGAGTCACGGTTCGGGCACCGCTCAAAAAATTACGAATATTGCTGCTTCCGACCTGGCAGCCAATTCTACTGATGCAGTTAATGCCGGACAGCTTTACAGTATTTCTACTTTAACTTCTACCACACTGAATTCTTTCTCTACTACCTTAAGCAAAGCAGGTGACCTTAGTAACGTCAATAACAACATCAACACATTAAATACCAATGTTTCTGCTTTACAAAAAGATGCCCTGCAATGGAATGGTAGTGCGTATGATGCCAGCCATGGTTCCGGTGCACCGCAAAAAATCACCAATGTTGCAGCTGGTTCATTATTAGCCGGTTCTACAGACGCAGTAACCGGCAGTCAGCTGTCTACAACCAACTCCATCCTTACTTCCTTATCATCATCTGCAAATAATGTATCTACAACTGTTAATAATTTGCAGACAGATGCCTTGCAGTGGAAGCGCTATCAGGATGGAACGGTTGGATATGACGCCAGCCACGGCGTCCAAGGTGCTAGATACAAAATCACCAATTTAGCAAACGGAGCTCTGAATGTAGATTCTTCAGATGCAGTTACCGGAAACCAGTTATATACCACTAACTTGAGTCTATCTACAGTTAGCGACTCCTTAAATATAGTTACTGCTTCTGCAAACAAATTACAAAATAATGCCCTACAGTGGAACGACTTGATGTCTGCATATGATGCAAGTCATAATTCAGGAGCCCCACAAAGGATTACTAATGTAGCTCCCGGACAGCTAGCAGCTAATTCCTATGAAGCAGTTAATGCTGGCCAGCTTTACACCACTAACTCTATTTTGTCTTCGGTTTCTACATCCAATTTTAACAATTACAATAACATAATTAACATTTCAAGCAGTCTAAGCACATTGCAGACTTCTGCTCTTAAGTGGAATGGGGCGGCCTATGATGCAAGCCATGACTCTGGTACACCACAGAAGATTACCAATGTGAGTAATGGTACTTTGGGCGCAAATTCTACCGATGCTGTCAATGCTTCGCAGTTATATACAACCAATGCAACCTTGGAAAAGGCAAATAATTCCATTGCCACATTTGGTGCCAGTCTGAATACATTGCAGTCTTCTGCACTAAAATGGAATGGTATTGCCTATGACGCCAGTCACGATAGCGGTTCACCACAACGAATCACTAACATTGCAACTGGCATTTTGGCTCCCAATTCTACCGACGCAGTCAATGCTGGCCAGATATTTCAATTGTCTAGCTCGGCTTCAACAGGTATCAGCTCTTTGTCTACTACAGTCAGCACTGTCCGGAATACCACGAGCAAAATCGATGGTCTGGCAGATAATATCGATGCCTTAAACAAAGGCCTAAGCACTACTAATAATAATCTCAGTACACTCAAAAACAATTCTATTCAATGGAATACTGATTACGGTGCTTACGATCTGCTGCGAGATGGTAAACCACAGAGACTGATAAACGTTGATAATGGAGATGTGTCACCTACTTCAACGCAAGCTATTAATGGTAGTCAGCTTTATGAAACCAATACAAAAATAACTACTATCACAAACTCGATGGCTGATTTAACCAACAGCTTGAACAACAATGCTATACGAATCAATAGTATCGCAGATTCTACTTCCAGAATTTCCGGCAGTTTATCCACTGCAACGGACAAAATTAATAGCCTGCAGCAAAATGCTTTACTAATTAACGGTGACAATTATGATGCTAAATATACAAAAATCACCAATCTGGCTATTGGAAAAATTGATAGAGATTCCAGCGATGCAGTAACCGGTGGACAACTCTACAATACCAACCTCAGCGTAAGCTCAATCATCAGCTCCGTCGGCAATTTGACCGGAAAACTAAATGGTGCGATTAATCGTATCGACACACTTAGTGGTACAACTACTATGTTGTCAAACAATCTAAGTACTGTTAATACCAGCATCAGCACCCTGCAGGAAAATGCATTACAGTGGAAAGATGGCAATTTCACGGCCAGCCGTGGTATGGATGGTCCGCAGAAAATCACTAATCTTGCCCTAGGTGATATCAATCAGAATTCTACCGATGCTGTGAATGGTAGTCAGTTGTATAGCACCAATAGCTCCCTAAGTACGGTGTCCACTTCGGTAAATAATCTTACCGGAGCACTAAATAACACCAACTTACAGATTAATGCTCTTTCCAATTCCACCAGCCAGATTCAGACTAATCTATCCAGTGTCATAAACAATATCACTGACATACAGAAAAATGCGCTGCAATGGAATAATGATGCTTATGATGCCAGTCACGGTACTGGCAATGCACAAAAAATCACCATGGTAGCAGCAGGTAAAGAGACTAGAGAATCAACCGATGCCGTAAATGGCGGACAATTGTTTTCTCTTTCCAGCACCGTTTCTGGTAATCTAAGTACAGTAATCTCTCGCATTGATAATTTATCTCAGTCCACCACAGCAATTGTCGGTAATCTGTCTACTGCCAACAACAGCATTACTATTTTGCAAAAAGATGCTCTGCAATGGAACGGTGCTGCTTATGATGCCAGCCATGGTTCATCGGTTGCACAGAAAATTACCAAAGTCGCTAGCGGTGATGTAAGTCTGGGTTCTACTGATGCAGTCAATGGCGGACAGCTATATTCTCTTTCCACTACGGTTAGCAACAGCATCAATAACATAACAGGCGGTAATATTGGAAATATCAACAATACAATCGATCAGCTAAGTACATCTTTAATTGCCACTCAAGGACGCATTGACACAATATCTCAGTCCACTTCAACTATTGCCAGGAGTCTTTCTTCTGCCGCCAATAGTATCGGCAACTTACAAAAAGATGCCTTACAGTGGAATGGTTCCGCCTTCGATGCTAGCCATGGTTCTGGTAATCCACAGAAGATTACAAACGTAGCTGCTGGTGATGTAACCGATACATCCTCTGATGCCGTTAATGGTGCCCAGCTGCATTCTCTTTCCAGTTCTACTTCTAGCGGTCTGGGGCAAGTGAATAATGCAGTGAATACTCTTACCACCAGCCTGAATACAGCAAGTAACCGTATAGACACAGTATCTCAGTCTACAACAACCATTGCCGGCAATCTGTCTTCTGCCGTAAACAGCATCAGTACCCTGCAAAAAAATGCGTTACTGTGGAATGGTACCGCCTTTGATGCTGGCCATAACTCCGGTACTGCTCAAAGAATCATTAATGTAGCTGCCGGCGACATCAACCAAGATTCTACCGATGCAGTAAACGGTGGACAGCTTTACTCTTTGTCTACGTCTACCAATACCGATATAGATAATCTTGCTTATAGTTTTAGTAACAGCCTTTCTACCGGCCTTGGCTATGCTAAAACCCGCATAGATATGATATCGCAGTCCACTTCAACCATTGCCGGAAATTTATCTACTGCCGTGAGCAACATCAGTACCCTGCAGAAAGATGCTATGCAGTGGAATGGCAACGCTTATGATGCCAGCCACGGCACAGACTCTCCACAAAAGATTACCAAAGTGGCAACGGGTGACGTTAATGGTAATTCTACTGATGCCATAAACGGCAGCCAGCTGTATTCACTGTCATCATCATTCAATGATAGTCTGACCAGCATGGCAGCTGGAAACAGTAATGATCTAAACACCACTAACAACAACCTCTCCAAACTAAGTTCAAGTGTTAGTAGTGCTGCCAATAACATTAGCATATTACAAAGAGATGCTTTACAGTGGAATGGTGCTGCTTATGATGCCAGCCACGGCACTGGCAATGCACAAAGGATTGTTAACGTAGCAGCTGGTGATATAAGCGAAAATTCCACCAATGCTGTAAATGCCGGACAGTTATATTCTCTTTCCACAGCTACCATCAGTGGAATGGATAATCTGTCTAATACCTTGTCTAATACCTTCTCCACCGGCCTGAGTACAACCAATTTACGCATTGATAATGTATTCAAATCCACCTCGACACTGGCCGATAGTCTGTCTACCGCAGCAAACAACATCAATTCATTGCAGAAAGATGCCTTGCAATGGAAAGGTAATGCTTACGATGCCAGCCATGGTTCAGACAGTGCCCAAAGGATTACCAATGTAGCAGCCGGAGGAGTCGGCAAAGATTCTACTGATGCTGTCAACGGTAGCCAGCTATTCTCGCTTTCATCTTCTTTCAGTGAAAGCCTGTCCAGCATTGCATCTGGAAACAGCACTGACCTTACCAATATCAGCAATAGCATCTCAAGTCTGGCTACAGGATTGAGCACCACATCCAACAGCCTCAGTACTTTGCAAAAAGACGCCTTAATGTGGAATGGTTCAGGTTACGATGCCAGCCATGGCTCCGGTACTGCACAGAAAATTCTCCAAGTGGCTTCAGGTGATGTTACGCAAAACTCAACAGATGCCGTCAACGGCGGACAGCTATTCAGCCTGTCAACTTCTATTCTGAGTTCAGTATCTTCCTCTGTGGAAAATATTGCCAGTCAGAACAAATTGAATCTGGATGAAGTCAACAAAAAAATGCAGACCGTTCAGGGCTTAATTTCCACCACTCAGGAAAATATGGCCACAGCATCCAAACAAATTGCATCTGTAAGTTCAGATCTCTCTAATACCAAATCTGAACTGGAGTATGTAAAAAAACACGCCGTAATGTACGATGACGAGATCAATAGCCTCTATTCATTGACACGAGCCGGAAATGAAAAAACCATCAGCAACGTTGCAGATGGCACCATATCTGCTGACTCAAATCAGGCAGTAAATGGACGGCAGTTATACTCCCTGTCTACAAGCACATCAACTAGCCTCTCCAGCCTTCAGGATCAGCTAACTATTGCTACAGGCAACGTACCGGCAGGATTATCCACTTCACTGGAAACATTGCAGAAAAACGCATTACAGTGGAATGGTACCGTATACGATGCAGGTCGTGGCTCGTCTAGCGGTCAGAAAATTACCAATGTAGCAGTTGGTGATGAAAATAAGGACTCCAAAGACGCCGTTAATGGCAGCCAGTTGTGGAAGATGCGAAATGACTTTAAGGACGATATTCAGTCCCTGTCGACAGCATTTGACCAGAAGCTAACCAATCAGGGCGGCAGCGGCAATAATGCAGCCATCGCGGAAGCCACCAATAAAGCCAACAAAGCGATTGCAGACACCGAAAAATTGTCTACTTCAACAGCAGATGCACTGACTGCCGTGGCTGCCAGCTTGGGAGGCAATGCCAGCTACAGTCCGGTTACACGTGCCGGTAACGGCGGCTTCAATGCGCCAAGCTACAGCACCACAGCCGCAGATGGCAGCACAATAACTGCCAATAATGTCGGTGATGCCTTAACCAATCTGTACAACGGAGGCAGCAAATACGCCAAAGTTAACTCCACCCTGAGCGTCGCTTCAGCCAGTGGCACCAACTCAGTTGCCATCGGTGGCGCAGCCTCAGCTAGTGGTAATGACGCCATAGCCATTGGGTCACAAGCATCAGCTGGCACAGCTGGCGGCGTGGCCATCGGCAACCATGCCAGTGTCACACAGGCGGGCGGTATCGCACTGGGAGCCAACTCAGTAGCCAGCACAGCCGGCGGCATTAGCGGTTATATACCCGTAACGGCTACCGGACAGCAGGCAAGAGCCATTATGGCCACCACCAGCACCGAAGCAGCTGTGTCCGTAGGAGATGCATCTAAAGGCGTTTACCGCCAGATTACTGGCGTGGCTGCCGGTACAGCAGACACCGATGCAGTCAACGTTGCCCAGCTTAAAGGTGTCAATTCCCAGATGGAAAACATCAACCGTAATCTGAGCTACGTCAACGATCGTGTTCAGCATGTTGAACGTCGCGCTTACTCTGGTACCGCACTGGCCATGGCCTTGTCTGGCGCCTATCTGCCACAGCTTAATGCAGGTGAACAGACCGTAGGCGTAGGTATGGGTTCATACCATGGCTATACCGCTGTCGGCATCAACTACAAAGCCACCAATAACACCGGTAAATTCTCATGGGGTGCAGGCGTATCCACCACCGGCCATGAAACTGGTTTCAACGCTGGTGTTGGCTATAAATGGTAACAGCTGAATTATCAGCATAAGCCTCGGGCATACATTAGTATGCCCGATTTTTTATAAAAAAATTCTGATCAACATATAACATACACTTCAATGTTATTCACTCAACATTTTGATAAAACCCAATTATCTACAAGTAAAAAAGCCTTCAGTCATTTCCATCCCATCATACCTGGAGCCCAAAAAATAATACCATCATCATATTGATAGCAACACAAAACTTAAGTTACTAAATTGGTTTTAATCATGACAAAAAGATAGATATTTACTATACCAAAACTCATAAATTATGATGATAACCTCAGCACCATCCATATAAACTTTAAAGTAGCCGACAAGCTTACATTTCAAACAGACATAATAAAGAATGATCAAACAAAAAAAAGCCTGAAAAAGCACAGACTTTACTCAGCAACCAATTCAGACATTACTATCATTTCAATATCAATCATGGGTAACTTAATCAGATAATTAAACTAACCAACCTGCTACTCTAGATGATTACCCTTATTTCATATAAATAATCAATAATATTTAAATATCGTGTCCCCGTACAAATCACAACCCTAATCTACAACTTTTATTTAGATTTACGAATACCCTTTTGCAACCAATAAACAACACTTTAAATAAAATATTGTCATAAATTGCACAACTAATTCCATACAGTCTGTCTGCACAGCAACATTCCTTAAATAAAACAATACTCATCAGTAATGTCGCATTTCCGTCGAATTTATAGCCCGCAACTATCAAAGCTTGTTCAGGCACCTTCAGAAAAAAATTAAGGGGTATACTCATCATATAACAGTAAATCAGTCAGTTTACTCTTTGTACATACCGTTTAAAGAACGGTATTCAGCCCAACATGCCGGCAAATCAAAAAACCTTAAAGGGGATAATTATGGTTACCAAGGAGACAAAAGAAAAACGGTAAAAACTCCTCTTTTACCCCGATTGAAAACACACAGCAAACAACCGGAACATCTGGTACACGGCAATATTTGACAGTACCAAGCTTTAACGGCAAGATAAAGACGTTGCGTTCAATAGCGCAACCAGCTTTGACAGGCTGATCAAAGAGGCAGACATCCTGCTACTCACCCACGGAGTAGCTTTTTTGTCTGTAAATATCCATTGCCTCCTCCTCATTCATGGTGGACAGTGGCAGGGAGGCTTCGCGCCTGCCGGTTCTCTTTGTCGGTCTGTCAACCCTGCCATTTGTCTGCCGCCATCTGTGTTTGACAGCACATTTGCGGCTTCTGGACCAAAGAGAAAGGCAATAATATGAACATCTACAAAGCGAATCTCCCCCATCACAATCTGCCACATCACCTGTTTGCGCAAGCACACCACACAATCAGATATCGTCAAGACACACAGATATATTACATGACAAATACAAATAATGTATTTGACATAAACCATGCACAGGGAGACAGACAATGAAACTTCTTGCACCAGACAAGAACACACTGTCCACTGCACTGCACGACAACATACAATTGCAGCATCCCTATGCCCTTTACTATCTACAACAAACCACACCAATCGGCAGTCCATGGCTCAATGAACCAGATGAAGCAGCCGAATATACCGCCTATATCCTGTCGCCCTATATCGTCAGAGCCGATTCAGACTGGCAGGACAGCGGATTGCTGGTTTTCAGACCCTGTAAAAGTATCCTCAGTGCCGAAACCATGGTGTTTTCATTTTGCAAACAGCGCAATTGGAATCCTTTGCTGTGGAACGGCATCGAACCCATCGCGCAACAAATCTGGCAAGTATTACAAAAATCCTAGTCACATCCTGCCTATGGTGACCACACCATAGGCAGCCACATCAGACTGCACAGATTTCAGCCAGAACATATCTCCGAAAGTTAAACCACAAATATGATCTATAGACGCTACCGGCAAATCCTTCACCGGCACCCTATCCGGCCGAAGCGATAATTTAACATTACTTAACTTATATATCAATAGCTTGTGTACACTGCAACAATAATTATTTATACCATTTCACCACAAAATCACAATTTCACACCAACGCCGGTTAAACAGAGACTGCTGAAAGCTCCGACAGATAAATGATTCAGCACAAATCATTCATTTATCAATCAAATCATCATATAGAGAGTTATTCAGCAATATACATAAACCAGCCCAGTCTAATAAAAAACCATCAAAAATCAGACATTTCAGCATAGCAATAAATAACACTAAACCAGCGCAAAAAAACACAATTTAATGGTTTTCTAACATTCGTAAAAAGAGTATATTGATAATACTTATCAATTTAATCTAGTCATGCTGTTTCATACCGATTCAGCATGACTATAAATAGGAAAACCAGACATGCTGTTACAAAAAATTGCGATTGCCAGCGCAGCCCTAGTGTCCATGGCTGCCTTTGCTCAAGAATATCCGATGGGTAAACCCATTATCAAAAATGGAATGGAAATTTCCGGTGTCTACCTACCCCCCATCACCATGGATACTGATGGAATGGATCACAGCAATATGCATCTGCCGGCCAGCAAATCCGATGTCCACATGGAAGCCGACATTCATGCCACAGAAGGCAACCCCAATGGCTTTGCTGAAGGAGACTGGATTCCCAACCTAAATGTAGAGTATGCCGTCACCAAGCTAAACAAAGGCAAATTCGAACATTCAGGTAAATTTATGTCTATGGTGGCCAATGACGGTCCACATTATGGCGACAACATCAAACTGGATGGTCATGGTAAATACCGTGTTACCTACCGCATCTCCCCACCTACTGCCAATCAAATGGCACGTCATATTGATAAAGAAACCGGCGTAGCACCATGGTTCAAACCATTTGAAATTAGCTGGGATTTTGATTACACCGGTGTAGGCCGCAAAGGCAGCTATTAATAAATTAAGTCGTACGGACGGGGTTATTCTGGTCCTAACCGGCAGAATAATCCCTTCCTGCTTTTCATCAGCACACCATAGCCACAAGCGCAAACATCATGAAAAAAATTTTTCTTATTGTGCTCAGTTCAGTCTGCCTCATGCTTTCCTGTTTAGCCAGCGCTGAAGACAAAGTCACACTGGAATTAAAAATGAAAGATGGCGACATGATGCCTCTCACCCTCAATGCACCGGCCAATAAAATAATCCGCATCAAGGTCACCAACATTGGCAAAGGACCGGTGGAATTTGAAAGCACCCAGCTAGTTAAAGAAAAAGTACTGGCACCCGGCGCCTCTTCAGTAGTAGTCATATCGCCTAAAAAACCCGGCACCTATATCTTTTTCGACGACTTTCATCTGAATAAGCCCAAGGGGCAGCTAATCGTAAAATAACAACAGGATATATAATGGGACAAGTCATCTTTGTTGTCTGGCGCGAATGTTTCGAAGCACTGCTCGTAGTCGGCATTATTTATTCATGGATTAACCGCAACCCCGACAGAAGTAACGGCATGCGCTATCTGTTTGGGGGCATAGGGCTTGGTGTACTGATATCAGTCATACTCGCTTTAATTATCAATGGCGTCTTCAAAGAGCTCAGCGATGACCATCAGACCCTGTTTATGATGGCCATGTCCGCAGTAGCCAGCATACTAATTGTACAAATGGTGTACTGGATGAACCGCCATGCCAAAAGCATGAAATCCACACTCGAACAAGAAATGGCACAGCAGGTAGCACGCAACTCATGGTGGGGAGCACTCTTCATCATTGCCATCGCTATTGCCCGTGAAGGCAGTGAAATAGTCGTTTTTCTATCCGGTCAGATTATGCAGCTCAATAGTCACAATTACACCGGCTTCTTCATGGCCGTACTAATCGGCATCATTGTATCCGCATTTACCTTTTATGTATTTATCCTCACCAGCCGCTTCATCCAATGGAAAAAATTCTTTACCATCACCGGTGTTGTGCTGTTATTTCTCTCCGTTTCACTATTATTGAAAGCTGTTGAAGACGGGACCAATATGTTACTCGAACACGACGTATCCATCCCTGATTTTCTCATCAATCCGGCTTGGGATACCTCTCATGTCATTGACGATAGCGGCCTTTTCGGTAGCTTTGCATCATCACTGTTTGCCTATCGTTCGCAGCCTATGTGGATCAGCGTGATCACCTTTGGTTTATTCTGGCTAATAATGGCTCTTTTGTTCTTAAGGAAAAAAACCAAATGACACGGCGTCTGTTTCACACTCTTTGTCTGTGTGCCTTGTTACTGCCGTCTCTTTCTCAGGCACATGGATTATTAGCCCCCATTATCGACGATAGCAATGCTGTCGCAGCCAAAGGCGACATTCCCACCCCGCAAAAATATCATGCGGCCATTCAGGCTTATCAGCAACAGGTCGTTACACAGCTGAAAACTACCCAGCAATACCTTGACGCCATCGTCGCAGCCTGCCGTAACAAACAATTGGCACAGGCTCAGATGGATTATGTCCGCGCACACCAAAGTTACGAACAGATCCGAATTATTGTTAGATTATTTGGCAATGCCGATGAAAACATCAACTCGCGAGCTGATTATTATCTGCAAGGCATTAACGACCCTGCTTTTAGCGGTTTTCATCGTCTGGAATATGATTTATTTGTGCTTAAAGACGTGCAACAGGCACAGGCTGAAGCTGCCAATCTGCAATACGAAATCATCGACCTACAAAAACGCGTAGCTGCCGATGAACTGGATATCGCCAAAATTGTCCAGTCCTCAGCCGATTTTCTAGAAATGATTTTGCAAACCAAGCTGGCCGGTAAAGAAAATCAATACAGTCACAGCGATCTGGCCGATATTCAGGCCAATGTAACTGGCTCAGCGCAAATTGTTCAATATCTGACTCCCTTTATTTCGACACAACAACGCATGTCACTTGATAGTGGATACCAGCAGATTTTTGCCGTCCTACAGCACTATCAATTACCCAATAATCAGTTTCAGAGCTTCAGTCAGCTGAGCCAAACAGACCACGACCGCCTCTATTCTCTGCTCAGCCTCCAGAGCAGCAGGCTGGCACAATTACGTGCGCAGCTGGGCGTAAAGGTTTACTACAAATATCCTCATTGATATCAGTTATGAACAAAAATACCTTAACTCACCAATCTGAAACAGCTACCACAGCAAAAGACAATCCGGCTAGTCCTGCCCGTCGCCATGGCATGAAAATGTTGCTGGCCGGCAGCTTAGGAATGACAGGATTAGGTATCAGCAACACAGCTAGCGCTGCTGGAACTTGTAGCCACGATTACAATCAAGCCGTAGACTATTGGGGCAGACATCAGGCCGGTGTGATTACACCAGATACCAAAGAGGCTATTTTTGTCGCTTTTAACGTTACCGCACGAGACAAAACTCAGCTACAACAATTACTCCAGCTTATTTCTCAGCGCATTGCCTTTCTTACTCGTCCTCAGAGCTTAAGAGCAGACAAAACAGACCAGCTTCCTCCGCCCGAGTCCGGTCTGCTTGGACAGAATATCGCACCCGATTCCCTCACTATCACTGTTGCCGTTGGCGCCAGCCTATTCGATCAACGCTTCGGTCTGGCTCAGCAGAAACCAAAAAAACTGATTCCCATGCCACGATTCCCCAACGACCGGCTGGAGAAATCTTGGTGTGGCGGTGATTTATCAATCCAGTTCTGCGCCAACAGCCGTGAAAGTGTCATCTATGCTCTGCGCGACATCATCCATCACTGTAATCGATATATGGTACCGCTTTGGAAAATGGACGGATTTTTACCGGCAAGGGATATTGACCATCACAGCACCGCCATCAATCTGTTTGGCTTTAAAGACGGCACCGGCAATGCAGCCATTACCGACAGCAAACTGATGGACGAGCTGGTATGGGTCACTGCTAATAATCACGAACCAGCATGGTGTCTGGGTGGTAGTTATCAGGCCATCCGCCTGATTCGCTTCAATCTGGAATTTTGGGATAGAACACCGCTAGAAGATCAGGAAAACGATTTTGGCCGTTACAAATCCAGCGGTGCCCCTATCGGCATGAAGCATGAGATGGATGATCCGCAAATGAAACGAGACCCGCATGGCGACCGTATCTTATTTGATTCACATATGCGTCGTGCCGAACCACGTATTCCCGAGCGGCACGTAGCCAAACTGCGCCGACGCAGCTTCAGCTATTCACTTGGCGTTTTACCCAGCGGTCAACTAGACATGGGACTGATTTTCGTAGCCTATCAGAACGACCTGAAAAAAGGATTTATCGATACCCAAAACCGCCTGAATGGAGAACCCCTCGAACGGTATATCAAACCTTTTGGTGGAGGCTTTTACTTTGTCCTGCCTGGCATGGCCAGAGACAACGACTATCTGGGCAAACAGCTACTGGAAAGCTGATGCCTTACACTCAAATCCAGCGTCATTTATGGTTCAGTTGTTTATACACCAATAATAAAGAGCACTACTGTTCAGCAGTAGTGCTCTGAAAAAATATACAGCAGCAAAATAAATTTACATATTTCAGCTATGCAAAATTTTATCTACAATCTCACGGCTGTCTTTAGATAAACCCTCATGTTTCTGAATGCGCTGCAATTGTTCAGCCATCAACGTTTTGCGCCGGGGCTCTAGCCGGTCATACAGATTAAATGCCTGCACCAGCCGTGAAGCCACTTGCGGATTAAATTCATCAATACGCAGAATATAATCCGCCAAGAAACGGTAGCCGCTACCGTCAGCAGCATGGAAATGAGGGATATTACGACTGAAACTGCCTAATAATGAGCGCACTTTATTCGGATTTTCCAAACTGAAAGCCGGATGCTGCAAAGCCTTTTCAACCTGCTGCAATGTGTCTGGACGCTGACTACTACCGATAAGGATAAAATATTTATCCATTACCAGATCGTCTTGCGCATGCCGCTGGCCAAACTGATTCAGCAAGTCATTGCGTTTATCATCAGACAAATGATTTATGGCTGCAAGCATTCCGTATTCATGGGTCATATTAGTAGCACGCTGGCTGAATTCGTTTACTATGTTGTGTAGCAAATCTGCAGTGGCCAACACACCCCAATGCAGTAATGTATTACGCAAACTACGAACACCAGCCAGATCAGGATGATACTCCTGCGGTGCCTGATGCCGGCTGGTACGCTCCTGTTCATCCGCCCATTCACGCCAGTGTGTCAGCGTATCCTGCACACTACTGGCCAGACTCTGCAACAAAGCCTGACGCGCACATACATATTGCTCAGGATTAATTGAAGACACATCTTCCCATAGTTCTGCTTCTGTCGGTACCTGTAGCAAGACCGCTTTATACGCTGGGTCAATATCGGCATTCAAAGCTGAAGTTAGCGCTTGTGCCAGTTCGGCATGTTGCGGAAGCGGCTGGCCAGAAGCCAGTGCATCCAGATTGGAAGCAAATGCACGACGATACAAAGTTTGTGCCGCTTCCCAGCGCGCAAAAGAATCGCTGTCATGTGCCAGCAGCAACATCAAATCGGCATCGCTGTAAGGATAGTCTAGTCGTACCGGTGCACTGAATCCGCGCAGCAATGAAGGTACGACTTCCTTCGCTACATCATGAAATACAAACGTTTGTTCTGTTTGATTGAATACCAGAACCGTTTCTTCAGTTTTATCTGCGGTACCGGCCATTTTAAAAGCGACAGATGCACCATTTTTGTCTAGCAAGCCAATTTTTACCGGAATCACCATCGGCTGTTTATCGGCCATATCCGGAGTAGGCGGAATGAATTGCTGCAGATGCAGGCTGAAAGTTTGATTGTGTGCATCATAGTCGCCATGCGCTTTAATCTGCGGTGTGCCAGCTTGACTGTACCATAATGCAAACTGGTCTAAATTCACACCATTGGCATCCGCCATCGCTGCACGAAAATCATCACAAGTCACGGCCTGACCGTCATGCCGCTGAAAATAAAGCTGCATACCTTTCTGAAAACCTTCTTCGCCCAGCAAAGTATGATACATGCGTACGACTTCAGCGCCTTTTTCATATACTGTGAGCGTATAAAAATTGTTCATTTCCTCATACGAAGCCGGCCGTACCGGATGCGCCATTGGGCCGGCATCCTCAGCAAACTGCATACTGCGCAATACCCTAACATTGTGAATACGACGCACCGCTCTGCTAGCGCGGTCAGCAGAGAATTCCTGATCGCGGAAAACAGTCAGCCCTTCTTTTAGAGAGAGCTGGAACCAGTCGCGACAGGTGACACGATTACCGGTCCAGTTATGAAAGTATTCATGACCGATTACCCCTTCAATGGCTTCAAAATCAGCATCGGTTGCCGTATCACTGCTAGCCAGCACATATTTAGTATTAAATATATTCAGGCCTTTGTTTTCCATGGCACCCATATTGAAATCGCTCACAGCCACGACCATAAATATATTTAAATCATATTCCAGATTAAAGCGGTCCTCGTCCCATTGCATGGCGTGTTTCAAAGATTCCAGCGCAAAACCTGCTTTTTCCCGATCTTCTGGACGGGTATAAAATTTCAGTGCCACTTCTTTCCCACTGCGAGTGGTAAAATTACCTTCCAACACCGCCAATTGTCCGGCAACCAGAGCAAAGAGATAGCTGGGTTTAGCAAACGGGTCACGCCAGCAAACCCAGTGCCGGTCGTTATCCAATTCACCACTGTCAATCAGATTACCGTTAGACAACATTACCGGATAGCGCCGCTTATCACCGATAATGGTAGTGGTAAACTGACTCATCACATCCGGCCGGTCAAAATAATAAGTAATCTTACGGAAACCCTCCGGTTCATTCTGGGTATACAGATTATCGCCAGATTCATACAACCCCATCAGCGTTTTATTCTGCGCTGGATACAATTTAGTGGTAATTTCAAGCTCAAACTGAGTATCCGGTACCGTATGTATTGTCAGTTTTTCATCGGCTATCGCATATTCATGCGGAGAAAGACATTTTCCATTCAGCACAATTTGCAATAATTCAGCACTGCCATCCAGCACACATGGTCTACCTACCTCATGCGGAACAATCATCATGCGATTGCACACAAGGGTATAAGCTTCCTCTATCGTAAAGGTCAAATCAATTTCTGCCACTGCAAAATCGGGAGCCTGATAATCTTTCAGGTAATGAACCACTTTATTTTCACTCATTGTCTACACTCTTACTATTTAAATTCGTTGTGTCTATTTTACGGCTAACAAGGCCACAATCAAGACTGTCTCATTCCAGACAGGAACTATTATTCGTATTTAACTTGAAACCGACTTTCATTCCCAGAGCCTGTACCGGCATCTGTATTATTTTTCATAATCGATAGAAGTAAAGACGCTCCTGCTGATAAGGCCAGCCATACCGCCACAAAACAGATAACCGGAAAATAGCTACCACAATAAACCCGCAGCAAACTGCCCAGCCATGCTGTAAGCAAACCACTTAGCTGATGAATTAGGAAGAAGGCACCAAAAATAAATCCTTTATAGCGGTATCCAAAAATAGTACCGGCCAGACGCGAGATAATAATCACGGTACCCATATAGGTAATGCCAAAAAATATACCAAACAACGGCACCATCACTGGTTCAGGCCACAATACCAACGCCATCAGTGTGGCACAGCGCAGTAGAAACAACATACCCAAGAGCAATGGCAGCGATACTTTTTTCGACACTATATAGCCAATCAGCAAACTTCCCAGTGCCTCAGACAAACCTAGCAGACTGAGCGAAAAACCGGTCAGCAGATTAGCAGCGGTACGATGCTGCAATATTTCCTGAATAGCGGGCACATAATGCACATCTATAAAAATCATCGACGTACCACAGCCTGAAAAAGCCAGAGCAGCCAGTAAGAACCTGCGGTCGAAATACCAGTAGCGCGGCAGAGACGCTAGCGTGGTATGTTTGACAGCCTGTGCATTTGGCTGGGTTAAAGGAGCTGTTACAGCACGTAACGCTACTGGTATTTTCACCGGAGTCCGTCCGAGACAGTTAAGCAACGCTGGTATAACAGCCAGAGAGGCAAATATTGCAGCCAGCACTGAGCACAGCATGGGCCACGACAGATAGCCTTCCAGATAAATCCAAATCGGCGAGAGAACCATCAGCCCTACGGCTATACCATTTGTGGCCAGCACATAGGCTAGCTGACGCCGTTCTGGCATCACATACATATCAATCAGAATACTAACTGGTACAAAAGTCAAAGCCGCCATTGCATATGCGGCGAACAGCAGAAAACCGAGCAAAAAAGTCAAAAAACTATTATCAGAAGAAAACAACAAAAATGCACACGCAGCAGACAACATGCCGGACAACAGTACATAGCTGGCACCACAACGGTCACACAGCTTTCCGACCATTGCTGAAAACACCCCTTGCGCCAAACCAAAGAAACCGCCAGCCAGAGCCATTGCCTCAATACCAACACCATAATGATGCACCAGACCGGTAAAATTAATTTGGTAGACACCCTTTATAGCCGTACTGATAAACATCACCATAAAGCCGTAGCCTACCACCAATCCAGTCAGGATCGCGCGCATGGAGTATTTCTCCCTAAAATTAGTTTAATTATTATTTTTAAAGTTAACCTGAAACGCATACAATATACCTTGAAACCACAACATTAATACAACATCTTTCCATATACAACCACTACATTGAGATATTGACAGCAACTGTAAAAAACTGTGATACAGTAATGGGCATCAGGCTGTCTACGCTACCCAATCATTGGGTGCTGTATCCTACAAATAACGTACTGCTACGGCTGTGATACAGCCTGTTAGTGATGAAAATACATCCGCTTAAGATAACCCGTTACTCTACATTCATCCGTCAAAATCACACCATGAGTTTACTTCCTGTTTTCAAGTTTATAGAGGATAAAACATGAACCGGCCGCCCGAATTAAAACGGACTCTGAAAAACAGACATTTACAATTGATTGCCATCGGCGGAGCAATCGGTACCGGCTTGTTTATGGGATCCGGCCGCACCATCAGTCTGGCCGGCCCTTCCGTACTGTTTACCTATATCATCATCGGTACATTTCTGTTTTTTGTCATGCGGGCCATGGGTGAATTACTCTTGCATAACCTGCAATACAAATCTTTTGTTGATTTCACAACGGATATTCTCAACCCTACTGTTGGTTATTATGTTGGGTGGTCTTACTGGTTTTGCTGGGTGGTGATTGGCATGGCCGATATTGTCGCTATTACCGGCTACACCCAATTCTGGTGGCCGGAGGTACCCCTGTGGCTACCCGGTATAATCTGCATCATCATTCTGCTAACGCTCAATCTGCTATCAGTGAAGCTTTTTGGCGAGCTGGAATTTTGGTTTGCGCTGATTAAAATTCTGGCCATTCTTGCTTTAATTGGTTGTGGCGGTTATCTGCTCATAACCAGTTTTGTCAGCACCAACGGTATTCAAGCCAGAATCAGCAATCTGTGGTCGTACGGAGGCTGGATGCCTCACGGGTGGTCTGGTTTCTTTGCAGCCTTCCAAATTGCAATATTTGCCTTTGTTGGTATAGAGCTTGTTGGTACTGCTTCAGCCGAAACTGACGATCCCACCACCACACTACCAGCAGCCATCAATAAAATACCGGTACGTGTGATTGTTTTCTACGTATTGGCTCTGACTATCATCATGACCGTCACACCATGGAGTATGGTGGCACCAGACCGCAGCCCGTTTGTTAACATGTTTACGCTCATTGGCATCAGCGCGGCCGCTACAATTATTAATTTTGTTGTACTGACTTCCGCGCTTTCTTCAGCCAACAGCGGTATGTACTCCACTGGCCGCATGTTGTACGGTCTATCCCGCAACGGGGTAGGTCCGAAGGTATTTGCCCGTTTGTCAGCCTCCGGCGTACCGCAGAACGGTTTGTTATATTCTTGTGCACTATTGCTGATCGGCGTCTTTTTGCTTTATGCCGAAGGTGATGTCATGAAAGTATTTACCATTGTGACCACTGTTTCCAGCATCTGCTTCATCTTTGTCTGGGCAGTAATCCTAATTGCCTATTTACGCTATCGTCGCCTTTTCCCAGAAGCACATGCGCGCTCCGTTTATAAAATGCCGTTTGGCATTTCGATGTGTTATGTGTGTCTGATATTTTTTGCGTTTGTGCTGTATTTGTTTAGTCAGGACAAAGATACGCTTACCGGACTGGTAGCCACTCCGGTCTGGTTTATCCTGCTAACCCTGTTTCTGCCTTTGTATAGGCAGCAATTGAAAAAACGCATTTCCTATACCGATTCAAAGCACAATCATTAACGACAAAAAATCTGTCCTGTTTTAATGCAGCCACTACACCAAAACAGGACAGAATAATAAAATAACGTGCGTACACACTTTATTTTTAATCGTTATAGTCAGGATAATGCCAGAAAGGTTGACCTAGTTGTGGCGTAGAAGCCTGTGCATTATGCCGCGGTACAACCGGCGTCGCTTCATAAGCCAGTCTGCCGGCCTTTACCGCCTGAGCAAAAGCTTCTGCCATCAACACCGGAGCACCACTGCGAGAAACGGCAGTATTCAGCAGCACCCCATCAAAACCCCATTCCATTACAGCTGCCGCATGTGAAGGCAATCCCAGCCCCGCATCCACAAGTAATGGAGTATCAGGTAAATGTTCACGCAGCACATGCAGGGCATATTCATGCACGGGTCCCAGTCCGGTGCCAATCGGTGCTGCCCAGGGCATCAAAGCCTGACAGCCGGCATCAAGTAAACGGCGGCAAGCTATCAGATCTTCCGTACAATAGGGCAATACCTTAAAGCCATCTTTAATCAGGATATCTGCCGCCTGTACCAACTGAAACACGTCCGGCTGTAAAGTATGGTCATCGCCAATCAGCTCCAGCTTAATCCAGTCTGTGGCAAAAACTTCGCGTGCCATCTGCGCTGTTGTTACTGCCTCTTGCACACTCAGGCAGCCGGCTGTATTAGGCAAAATAGGCAAATCTAGTTCCTGTAGTAATCCCCACAGACCCTGACCATGCTCTGCCGAAGTAGCACCCTGCCGGCGCAAAGCCACTGTTATCATTGCCGGCTGAGATTTTCTGACTGCTGCCCGCAGTATTTCCGGATTGGGATAAGCAGCGGTTCCCAGCAGCAAACGACTTTCAAACTGCTCATTATATAGTTGTAAAGCCATCAGCTCTCTTTCCGCAAAACAGTAATATCGAATATTGTCCAAACAGCCGCCAAGCACTGTCCAGAAGAAGAAAGACTAGATTTTATAACCAGAACAATATCTTTGCATCTGATTTCAATTAATAGGAAAAATCAGTTAGTACAAAATGAAAAAGCAGGCAGTAGATTGAGTATTTATCTTATTTTCATTATTTATTAACCATAAAATAATCAAACTTAGAAATAAACCGCACAACAGAGCAGAGGTCAGACACAAATATAAAAATGCCCATGACACTTATCCAGTATCAAGCGTCACACTGACACTTCATTATATGGATAAACATGGGCAAAAACAAAAAACTATCTCTGCTGATAGCCGGAATATCAAGAAATTCAGCATCCGGCCATCATTACTCTAGTCTACTGAAATTCTGGGTCTGGTTTTTTAGTCAGACGGTTACGCAAATCGCGGCGGAAAATTTCAATAGTCCACATCCACAGCAAGGTACCAATCAGCTCAGAAAAGAGCTCATCAAACGGCAGATTCCACGGAGCAGGCGACAAATTCATGACTGGCAGCATAATACCGTGGAACAAAATAGTTACCCCAATACCAAAGGCCATACCCTGCCATAATTTTACTTTAGGAAAAATTTCTGCTGCCATGCAGTAAATGACAGCCCAGACAATAGAAAACAGGATGTGTATCAGACTGCCACCCCAGTTCACTACTTGTTCGGAATAAGTGTAAACCATATTATGAATATCAATACCCATATCCTGAATCATCTGAATCGGAGGCGGCACACGGTCTGGTGTGCGCGGTGGCATGATACCTTCGGTACCAGATTTCACAAAAGCCGAAATCAGCCCCCCCATAATACCGGCAAAAAAAGCCACCCCAAAACTGCGGCTGGCCGGTTCGGTACGAGCAAACAGATTAGACATAATTAACGCCCTTTTGATATGTTAACAACAACTATTGATTTGTATTATTCATGTAAAACAGGGGCGCAAGTGTAAATGTAGATTAAAGGCAAAATCAAGCAAATTTACCCTTCTGCGTTATCTAAAACAGTATATATGACAAAATCAATTATTATAATGGCATTAAATATTATTCAGCATATTGATATTACCGACAAATAAATACGATTACTTTTATGGGATATTTAGCCTGAAATTTACTGCTTTATTTAAAAGTGAACAAATTACCCGCTTCAGCATCAGCCAGCACGGCCAAAGACGAGCAACAAAAAACCCTGTATGCATACAGGGTTTGCTGACAACCATTTTGCTACCATACTAACCACCCACTACCGGACTCACAATGTCCACTTTATCCTGCTCCTGCAAGACATAGCCACCATATTCCTTACGGGCAACAAAAGCAGTGTTTACGGCCACTGCAAAAGGTGTTTCAGGATTAATATGCACAACCAGCTCACCTAGCGTGCGGCCAGCAAACTCTATTACCTCATCATTAACGCATAATTTCATTTTATTGATTCTCCATTCTGGCTTACCGGCACAACGTCTATGTCATAGCGCGCATCTGCATCTGGAAGTGGCTGCTGTTGCATCAACGCCTGCATAACCCGCACAGTAGCCAGACTGACAGTGGGTGAAATCATAAACCCATGCCTAAACAATCCATTAACAGCTACCAAACGATTTTGTACATCATAGCGTATTTCCGGATTTTCATGATTGAGCGTTGGCCGTAGCTGCGCCAGACTTTCCAGAATTCGTGCTTCACCAAAAGCCGGATGAACGCAATGCAGAGCAGACATCAGCTCCAGCCCGCTACGCACACTCAGCGGGCTGTCATCTTCACTTTCAATCTGAGTAGCACCAATTACAAACAAATGGTTCTGTTTCGGCGCAATATAAATAGGATAGCGTGGATGCAGCACCCGTACCGGCCGGTGAAGCGTCACATCTGGAGCATGAATACGCAGCACTTCTCCCCGAACACCGCGCAGACGGCTACTTGCCTGATTGTTCCAGCTTTTTTTACCTCCAAAACCACGACAATCCAGCGTCCATTCAGCCAATTTTGCACATTCAGCCGGCTCACTTTCGCGTTCCCAATAACAGGTTACCTGCCGGCGCTCAAGCATATCTGCCAGTGCCAGCAGTGTCTGACGATTATCCAACTGGCCTTCTGTTGGTAAAAACAGTCCTTGCTGAAAACGGCCAGCCAGCTGCGGTTCTTGTTCATCAATTTGCTGACTGTGCCAATGCTGACAGCGACTGCTATCCTGATGAGCCCGTTGCAAATCTCGTGTAAACTGCTGAGCCAGCTCTCGATCCTGCGGATGCCAGACAATTAATGATCCATTCTGCTGCATGAATACCGGAGTTGGAAATTTATCCACCCACTTACGCCAGATTGGCAAACTGGAATATCCCAACTGAACCACCAGCGGCGTGGCTTCTACCGCTTCAGCTGTAGGCGCCAGCATCGCTGCTGCAGCAAATGCAGCGCTGCCTTCTCCATTTCGATTACCGGCATTGAACAGCACCACTTTAGAGCCCTGCTCTGCCAGTAACCACGCAGTCAGACGTCCCAGCAACCCACCGCCCAAAACGGCAACATCATATTGTTTCATTGCGCACCTGTCATATTAAACCGAATCTTAATCTGTTCCTGAATCAAGCATATTTTGTTTTGGTAAAAATATTTTCCCGACAAAACATTACACAGCACCCAGTCCTCCTCCGCTTGAACAAACCGGCTTCAGCGGGTATAACCGCAGATATTCCCCAACAATAGACTTTACTATGGCCAAGGTTTTCCCTCTGCATCCTAAACACCCCGAACGAATCTGCTGGGGCTGTGATAAATACTGTCGTGCAGATGATTTACAATGCGGCAATGGTAGTATCCGCATTCCACATCCGTGCGAGGATTTCGGTGCACAATGGTATCTTGAGGGTGATTGGTCCGGCTTGCTGTCTGAAACACAACGCAAACAAATTGCCGCTTCTAACCAGCCATCACCAAAAGAAATCAAACCGCACAAACCGCATATCAAACTAACGTTAAAAAAATAATCTTATCCTGATATCACTGCAACTAGTCCAGATTGACAAAACCTATCTTCAACACAGACCAATAGCCAAAACCAACTCAAACCTGATTTATTTCGTCCATCGTTAACAGAATAAATTGAAGAGCATCACAGGCACTGACTAAACAAAACACATTAATCCTAGCCGTTTCAATCACACAAAATATCAAGTTAAATATTATTGTAAAAACATTACTTTAATTTGAGAATTATTTTACAGAAATAAAACATAAAAAGATACGCTGATCCACTCAGGTACCTGCGCAATGAATGCAATAAGTTTCATCGTTATCTCCCTGAAAGACTCAATCCAAGGTTGAAAACAACAAAACATAAAAAAAGACAAGGCCTCATGCTTTCAATAGCCAGCCAATATCGCAGTAGTGTTTTAAGCCCTGAAAAAATAAACCGCCTGCAAAAAAACTGCAGGCGAGTATATTACTGCATAATACCTCTAATTTAAGATTATCCCTTTGTATTCTTGGCTATTTTATCAGACGTTATGTCCAGTTACAGACTGTAATTTATTAACACTGATTTGGCAATAGTTCGTAAAGTTATCGTATCAAAAGACAATAATCATCCCATTTATAATCAATATTTAATTTTAAATTGCTTATAAAAAATAAAATAATTAATTTTATTGCCATAAAATACAAAACAGGCAGATGATTGTCATATCATCTGCCTGTCTATCAGCAGTAATAATCTGCCGAAGAATAATATGGGTTAGCCCATCTGTACTGCCTGAATAGCCGTTAAAGCAATGGTGTACACAATATCTTCAATTAGTGCACCACGCGACAAATCGTTTACCGGTTTATTCAGACCCTGCAACATCGGCCCCACACTCAGCACATGCGCACTGCGTTGCACAGCCTTATAAGTAGTATTACCGGTATTTAAGTCTGGGAATACAAACACAGTAGCCTGCCCAGCAACCTTGCTGTCCGGCGCCTTCTGTCTGCCCACACTAGGCACACTGGCCGCATCATATTGCAATGGCCCATCAATATGCAGATCAGGACGTTTTTGCTGTGCCAACTTAGTAGCTGCTGTCACCGTCTCCACATCAGCACCACTTCCGGATGAACCGGTAGAATAAGAAATCATCGCCACTTTAGGCTCAATACCAAATGCTTTAGCAGAATCGGCAGACTGAATGGCAATATCTGCCAGCTGCTCGGCAGTAGGATTCGGATTAACAGCACAGTCACCATATACCAGCACCTGATCCGGCAT
This sequence comes from Snodgrassella sp. B3088, assembly GCF_026535815.1. Taxonomy (NCBI): domain Bacteria; kingdom Pseudomonadati; phylum Pseudomonadota; class Betaproteobacteria; order Neisseriales; family Neisseriaceae; genus Snodgrassella; species Snodgrassella sp. B3088. The sequence continues at coordinate 16,430 of NZ_JAFNPG010000011.1, read as the reverse complement.
CAGCATAAAGAATACGCTGGATACCAGACTGGCACCCGGAGCTGTTTTGATTAATTGCAGAGCCGGACGAATGGTATTGGCCGTAGTATGTACTGCGCCAGACACCAGACCATCCACATCACCGGTTGCCAGCATCATCGTGCCCAACACTACCGTATCCTGCAATTGCTCAGTGGCCTGTTCAGGTGTCAGACCTTTGCTTTTTCTCAGTTCTACCATCGGTGCAACATAGCGTTCACGGATTGTGTCTGGATCAATGATTTCCAGTGAAGCCGGTAATTGAATATTTTTTTCCCGTGCTACTGCTTCCACTTCTTCTTTTTTAGCCAGCAACACACAGCGCGCAATTCCTTTATTTTCACAAATGGCCGCTGCGGCAACCGTGCGCGGTTCACTGCCCTCCGGCAGCACAATACGTTTATTGGCCGCACGGGCACGTGCCATCATCTGAAAGCGAAATGCTGCCGGCGCAAGATGCTCTGTCAATGGTTTAGCCTGTGCTGCACTCAATAGCTGAGCATTCAATTGCGCAGCCACTGCACTGGCTACATCCTTAGCCTGAGCCACATCAATTTCAGCCGGAAGAGCAGTTACCACACCCAGACAATCAATTTTGCAGCCATGTGCGGTCAGTTCAGACTGTACCTCGGCAGCAAACCCAGCTGCAGGAGCATGCTCGGCATCAGCAGTCAGAATAAAGCCACTGATTTCTGTGTGGCCATGCGCATAATCATGCGCAGCCAGCAACAACTGCGCTGCAACCAAAGCAGGAGTACGATTTGCAATCGCTGCCACAAGAATTACCCGTGCATTCAGCGCTGCCGCGATTTTCACATTTTGTGCCGGCAGATAAGTGCGACCCGCTTCCGGAACCGCACCTTCAATCACCACCACATCATGTTTTGCCTCAGCCAGCTGATGAAAAGCAGCAACAAACTCTTCCACAGCATCATCTGCTTGTCCCTGATATACCCGCTCATCCAAAGCATTCAGCGACTGTGGTTCAGGCAAAGTTTGCTGCAATACCGCCTGCACCAGTGCAACGGTATTATCCGCAGCTGTACTTGCGGTAACTGGTTTATAGTACAGCGGCACCTGTCCGGCTTGTAAAAATATCTGCGCCACACCCAGACCCACACCGGTCAAACCAGCCTGTGATCCAGTAGGCACCAGCAAAAATTGCGACATAAAAATCCCTTTCGTTGAACTAACACCAGCAGCAAACGCCGCATTTATTTTATCGCTAACGATTATAATTTACTTCGCTGCACTGCATACCGAGATACATCAATTTTTGCATGAAAAAACATAAGTCAGCCGAATATACATCATAAGCATAATAACACTTGATTTATCAGGCATGGCAGCAGTAACACAACTATCGCGACAACAGCACTTTAGAACCAAGCAAACTGTACAAACTGCCAGCATAGCTATGCCTAATACTGTGTTGACCAGTCGAACTTTTATATATGCTCTTCCGGCACAATGCGCTTCCAATCCCTGATATTTATTTCATATCGCTAATTTCGTATTTCTGTATTTCCTGATTTTTAAGTACGCTTTATTCAGCAATCGCATCTTTAAATTATTTATTCACATGAACCATAGGAGACATTAAAAACTAAATAATCAAAACAGACTCTACCGTCAGACAAAAACAGAATGGTGCACTTCAGACTGAAAAGCAATGATCAACTGCCTGATGGAAAACACTGATAACAGCCGAATCTTTACGCACTTTAATAAAATACTGCCCATCCACTATTCATTCAGCTCACACTAGGGTACACATGTTGAAAAAAAAATTTTTCTATGCAATGGCTTTTGTTTTTCTTACATTATGCACACTATATTTATACGGAAGGAATAATATGGCCAGATTAACAACAGAGCAAACCAGCGCACGCACCACTGAAGGATTAACGACTATTAGCTCTTCTTTCAATGCCCCCACAGGAATTGCCTTCGACACTAAAGGCGCAATGTACGTTACAAACTGGTCAGGTAACTCAATCACTAAAATAAACACCAACGGCAAACGTGATACTATTTATGCCGATATTGAAGCACCAGCTGGTATTGTGATTGATGCACAAGATAATATCTATGTATCATCCTACGATGGAGATTACATTTTAAAAATCAATGCCAAAGGTAAAGCTGAAAAAATTTCAGATGGCTACCATACCCCTACAGGTATTGCTTTTTCCAATACTGGCAAATTGTTGGTTACCAACCGTTCCACTGGAGAAATCGTATCACTGGATTTAAACAGCGGCCGCAAAGAAATCATTGCCCGGGGTTTAACCACACCAGTGGGCGTCACCCAATTACCGGATAACAGCTTAGTTGTTTCCCAGTATAGCGGTCGCCTCACCCTAATCTCACCAGATGGCAGCCAGACAGAATTGGGTCAAGAATTCAACCGTCCAGGCGTAGGCATTGTTACCGTTTCTCCAAACGTCGTTGCTGTGATTGACAACGGAGCTGACATGGTGCGTACAGTAAATGTCAAAACAAAAACCGTAAACACTTTAGTTACCTCAATACCAGGAGCTGTGGCATTAGCCTATCACCAGAATCGCTACTATATAGGCGCTTGGCAAAACAGCACCGTCTACGCATATACGCCACGAAACTAAACGGAAACAACAGCCAGCAACAAAACTTCTGAAAATCAAGGCATCACATCTGGCTAGCTGGTCAAAAGAAAACCTGAATTGCTAACAGCCAGTTCAGGTTTTCTTACATCATTCCTGTTCAATTATCCAAAGCTAGTCAGAACTATTAATAAAATATTTTTTCTCCTAAAAAAGCGTTGAAAAAAGTCAGGGTGCTTAGAGCTTTCCATTCACTACACAGCAATAGCCAGATAAATAGAATAAAAGCATATCAATATCATTTCAAATTTGCATAATTGGTAGACTTATAATTCCTTACGCTTCTGTATTGATAATGTTAATATGCTGATTCTATATCGTATCTTTTTTTTGTTTACGTAGCCGAGGAAAGAAATAAATGAGAAAAATACTATTGGCTTTTCTGTGTCTGATATTGGCAAGCTGTGTAGTATCTGTAAAACCGGAAGATAAATTTAAATCCGGTGATTATATCGGGGGAGTAAAAATTCTGGCTAATAACTTCAATGCAAAAAGCCAAAAGCTGCAACAGAAAAATAAACCATGGAAAGATAAAGACATATTATATTTACAAGCAACAGTAGCAAAACTGACTGTAATGGCTCAGAAAAACATTCAGCAGGCAGCACCAACCGATTATGAAAAACGAATAAAAAATTATCAGCTACTGCTGGCATTAAAAACCGAGCTCGGAGATAAAAGCTATAGTCCATATATAGAAAAATATCTCAGCCTGTACACAATAAATGGAATAAAAGAATCACTGGCTAAACAGTTTTATCAGCAGGCCAACGAAATTGTACCTGCCTACAGTGATGATTATCTGCGCAAAGCAAAACTATACCGTCAGGGTTATGAATATTTTAATTATCAAGATATTCTCAAACGTGCTGAAGATAATCAAAATATGTATTATAAAACTGCGGCACAGGAATTTTACACAGACGCACAAGCTGATATACGTGAACGCAATTATAAACAGGCTGCCGCAAATTTTCGCAAAGCACACGAAGTGTATCTGCCTTTAGGCAATTATAAAGACAGCGCCAAACAAGCAGATATTTATGAAAAAAAATGGCGCACCATTGAAGCAGAAAACCATTACCAGCAGGCACAAACCATAATTCGCCGCGCAAAGCGTCTGAGTGAATATCGCGAAGCTGCTACCTTATATCGTGCTGCCAGCGAAGTATACAGCCCATATGGTAATACCTATAAAAATTCCACCAAACTGGCAAGTATGTATGCGCAAAAAGGACAAATACAAATTTTCGTCCGCGGCAACAGCTATCTGGCTGATAACATACGTTCCGCATTACAAAAAAATTATGTTAATTTTGTCGATAATGCCAGTGCCGCCAATTTAGTGATTGATGTAAGCATGAACCGCGGCCAGTTTCAACAGTATAAAGAAAATATTGAAACCCAAAACCTCCATGAAAATCTGCGTGTCGGATCAAAACAGGTGGCAGATGAACACGGTAATATGGTCAATCAAGATGTGTATAAAGATTTCTATTTCAAAAAATATAGTGTCAAAACTGTAAATGAAGCAGAAATGATGGCTGAAGTACACACCAGAGGCCTGTACGCCCTAAATCGCAACTACCGTGCAAAAACAACTTCATCACAGACTTATTACTGGTTTGATGGAAACGTACCCAAAAAATATACCGCATATACCGAAGGTAAACTGCTTGCTCGCGAAGAACAATTTAATCAAACACGCCAAAAACTATGGTCACAGATGAGTGGTGATTTTTATGAAATGAACAGAATACTGGACACTCAATAACTTTCACCACTTAAAGCAGCGATTTATTTCAGTGCTTGTGGCACCAGCAGAGCAAGCACTGATTTAAGTTCTACCTGTAATAAGGGCATTATGGTACAAACAGTGTTGGACTGGCATAAAGAAGGCAAATAATGCTATTTAAAAGAAAAAACCCCTACTACAATCCAAAGAAACCGCATCATACGCCTTACGGATTCTGTAATTTAGAACCAACAACCATCAAACAGCTTGACGTCTATCGCTGGAGCTTAGAAAGACACATCCACCATCTGCCCAAGCCACCACAGCAAGGTTATGCACATTTTGCCCGTGAGTGGACGCAGTCACCAGATTTCACCCTCTCCGGTAATCGCCTATGGTGGATTAGTCATGCCACATTGCTCATACGTCTGAATCAATGCATGATTATTACCGACCCAGTATTCTCGCAACGGGTATCGCCTGTATCCTTTGCAGGACCAAAACGCCGTACACAGCCAGCTGCAAGCATTGCCGAGCTACCCCATATAGATGTCATTGCCATTTCTCACAACCATTACGACCACCTAGACACAGCCAGTATTCGTAAACTGGCCGCACGTTTTCCCAATATCAACGCAGTCGTCCCCTTAGGACTAAAACGAAAACTACAGCAATTGGGCATTAACAACGTAACAGAACTAGACTGGTGGGAACAAACAAACATTCATAATATCTGCTTTCATGCCGTACCGGCACATCACTGGAGCCAGCGCAGCCTGTTAGACCGCAATCACACTTTATGGTGTGGCTGGATGATGCAAACACCTGAAGGTAGCAATACTTACTTCAGTGGCGACACCGGTTTCAGTGAAATCATGTTCCGTCAGATTGCCGAGCACTTTACCTCCACAGACATGGCAGCTATTCAGATCGGAGCCTATGCACCACGCTGGTTCATGCATAATCAGCACATTGATCCCGAACAAGCTGTAGCCATATTTAATATTCTGCGTTGCCGTCAGGCCATAGGCATGCACTGGGGCGCTTTCGAGCTGGCCGATGAACCTTTGGATGAACCACCGCAACTACTGGCCGCAGCCAGAGTTCGGCATGGATTATTACCCGATTGTTTTGAAAGCATCAAAATGGGAGACAGCCGCCCGATCACCTCTTCCTTACCCCAATAACAGAAACCGTTTCATGCTTCTGAAAAATTTCACTAGCCACAGCAAATAAAACATTAAAACTAAGGTTCGGATAATATAAAAAAATCAACCCCATTCTTCTGAATGGGGTTGATTTTATCTTATATGTGATTGCGCAAATCAGCCATCATCCGGTTAAATTCTTCCCGATAGGCCGGCGCTACATACGGACGCAGCAAAGTCAACGTCTGATGAGTACCGCGGTATTTAGAGTCCTCAGTTAGCTTACGTTCATACAGCGCACTGTCATAATCACACCAGTATTTTGTAATTAGCCAGATATTTACAGCCATTTCCTTACGAGCAATTTCATCGGTCTGAATAAAGCCGGTATCTGTCAGCTGCTGCAACAAATTTTGCAGCAGCGGCGACACCCTTACACGGGTAAAATTATTGTGCTCACCCAGAAGTTCAGCACTTCGCGACAGCATTGCATTCAAATCACTAAATAAAAAACGGTATCGCCACATTACATCATACACACCAAACATATAATTCTTAATGGCATTCGTATCCTGCGGCGTCTCCACCTGCTGCAGATAGCACAGCAACTCCTCACTATAGCGCTTAAAGAGCTGCATAATGATTTCATCTTTATTGCGAAAATGATAATACAAATTGCCCGGGCTAATGCCCAAATAAGAAGCAATATGATTCGTACTGATGTTGCGTTCACCCTCCTCATTAAACAGCTTCAGACTAGCATCAATAATACGATTATAAGTATTGGGGCGTGATTCTTTCACCATATTCATTTCTTTCAGATTATGCTGTCTCTTACTGCACAAATCATACTAACGGCATTTTTATCAGACTACTGGTCGCCGTTACTGAGGCTGCCATATGGGCTCAGGCTCCAGCCGCACCTGAAAACGCTGTGCCACACAATTCTGCACATATTCAGACAGCGCTACCACATCAGCGGCAGAGGCATGATCTTTATTTACCAGAACCAGCGCCTGCCGCTCATGTACCGCAGCACCACCCAACTGAAATCCTTTCAGGCCACACTGGTCTATCAGCCAGCCAGCTGCCAGTTTCACTTGTCCGTCCGGCTGCGGGTAATGCGGTAGAGACGGATATTGTTTCAAAAGGCCAGAAGCCAGTGTAGCTGGCACAACTGGATTTTTAAAGAAACTGCCGGCACTCCCAAGCACCTGCGGGTCAGGCAGCTTTTGCTTGCGGATATAGCACACAGCCTGTGCCACTATACTGGCGGTCAAAGCTTGTCCCTCTGCCAGTTCTGACGCCACCTGTGCCAAATCACCATAACGCAGCTGCGCTTTAAACACATGCGATAGCACAAACCGCACCGCCACAATCAGATAACGTCCCTCAGCATGTTTAAAAATACTGTCGCGATAAGCAAAACCGCACTCATCACAGTCAAGCCAGCACAGCTCATTCGTTTTAAAGTCGTAAACCTGCACCGCGTCAATACACGACTGCACCTCAACACCGTAGGCGCCAATATTCTGTACCGGTGCTGCCCCCACCGTACCGGGTATCAGGCTTAGATTCTCCAGTCCGCACCAACTCTGAGCCAGCGTATATTGTACAAAATCATGCCAGTTTTCACCCGCGGCTGCTTCAACCACTACACGGTCTCCATCATCCGCCACCAGCTTAATACCACGATTGGCTACACGCACCACTAGTCCCGGATAATCAGCACAGAATAGAATATTACTCCCACCGCCCAGCCATAGCACGCGCTCGGGTTCAAATTGGGGTAAAGCCATGATTCTCGGCAACTGTTCAACATCAGTCAGAGACACCAACCAGCGTGCGCGTACCGGCAACGCAAAAGTATGCAGCGGCTGTAAATCAGCATATTCTGTCACATCCATCATGATTCCTTTTCCGCCTGCATCAGCGCAAATCGCTCACTCTGCCGGTGCAAATACCATACCAGAGCCACCGCCGCACCGGTTAGCGCTAGCACCAAAGCCAGCCAGAAACCATACAAAGCCATACCGAAATACAAGCCAAACAGACATCCAAAACCCAGACCCAAACCCCAAAAACTAAACGCATGAATCAGCATCGGAATCTTAGTCAGCTTATAGCCGCGCAGCGCGTACGAAGCAATCGTCTGCGTAGCATCGGATAACTGAAAAACGGCCGCAAAAATCAGCAGTGTGCCGCCCAGCAATACGACCTCCTGATCAGCTGTGTACAAACCCACCCAGAAGTGCCGAAACAATAACAGCAGCACACCGGTAAAGCACGCACCCAGCAGTCCCATACTCAGACCCACACCAGAAACAAAACGGGCGCGTTGCCATTTGCGCGCACCTACCGCCTGTCCCACACACACCGCCAGAGCAATACCAACACTTTGCGGCAACATATAAATCAGCGACGTAATACTGATTACCACCTGCTGAGCCGCCACCTGAGTCACACCAAAACGCGCAATCAGCAAGCTGATAAATGTAAACAGGCTCACTTCAAGGAAAAACGACATCCCAATCGGAATACCCAATCGCAATAGCGAAGCCTGTACACGCCAGCGTGGTCGTTCAAATCGAGCAAACAGCGCAAACGGTGCAAAATACCGCTGACGAACCACATAAATGCCCAGCACAATAGCATTAAACCAAAAACAAATAGCCGAAGCCAGACCACAGCCTGCCCCTCCCAGCTCCGGCATTCCATACTTGCCATAAACAAAAATATAATTCAGTGGAATATTCAGCAGCAGCGCAATCAAGCTCACCACCATAATCGGTTTTGGTCGGTTTAAAGAAGAGGCAAATGCATAAAAAGCTCGATGAATCATCGCTGCCGGCATACCCAATGCAATAAAAAACACAAACTGACCAAACACACCATCCACATAGGTGCCCATATTCAGCCAGTGCTGCATCGGCTTAATCAGCACCCACAGCAGCAACATGCCCAATATGCCAAGAAACAAACCGAACCACAGTCCTTGCCGTCCCTGCTCCCCGATTTCTGTGGTTTTACCGGCGCCATACAACTGCGCCAGAATCGGCTGCAAAGCCGTCATCACCCCCAGAAATGTAATATAAAGCGTAATGAACACATTCGAGCCCAGAGCCACCCCAGCTAGATCATTGGCACTGGCATGGCCAGCCATCACCGTATCCACTACTCCCACACCCACCTGCGCTGCCTGTGCCACAAGAATCGGCAACGCCAGACGCAACAACCTGCGGCATTCAGCCCACAATTCACCACGTCCATGCAGATTCAGTTCAAACAACATCTTTCACCTACAAACTTAAACAATACAAACAATAAAAGACAGCAAACCATCACAGCCATCAAGCAGCCTGCTACCGCGCAGTAAACAATAAAACAGGCTGCCTGAATTTCTCCAGACAGCCTGCCAGCCAGAAAATCAGTTAGGCGCGTTTGCGGAATTCAAAAGTACGCGAATCGATTTCCACCTTATCGCCATTTTCAATATAAGCAGCTACCTGAATCTCAGCTCCACCTACCAAACGGGCATTCTTCATCACTTTACCAGAAGTATCACCTTTTACCGCAGGCTCCGTGTATTCCACTTCACGCACGATAATAGTTGGCAGCTCCACTGAAATAGCACGGCCGTCATAGAAAGTCACTTCACATTTTTCTTCCATGCCATCCACAATAAACTTGATGGCATCACCGATGTTTTCAGCTTCCACTTCATACTGATTGAATTCATCATCCATAAACACATACATCGGGTCAGCAAAATAGCTATAAGTACACTGCTTACGATCCAGTACCACTACATCAAACTTCTCATCGGCTTTATAAACCGTTTCCGTAGCAGCACCAGTCAGCAAATTTTTCAGTTTCATTTTCACCACGGCAGCATTACGACCGGATTTATTGTATTCGGACTTCTGCACCACCATTGGATCATTGCCCACCATAAATACATTACCCGGGCGCAATTCTTGTGCGGTTTTCATCTTTAATCTAACTTCCAAAAATGTTCAGCAAATAATAAGTACATCATTTTAGCGGAAGATGGCAGAATCTGGCTAGTTTTTCAAGCGCATTGTCCTGCGCATGCAGCATTTCAGACCACCTCGCTGCCGCTTTTACCCAACTTTGCCAATTGCCACACAAATTCTGCCACGCCACTATACGGCTTAACTCATCCAGCTTGCCAGCTCCATTTAAATCATCCGACAAAGCCATAAACGCTCTTTGCAGCTCTACTGGCCATCCTGTCGTAGCCTTTGCCCAGAAAGCATGCAGTTTTTGCACATGCGCATTCTCGTTCTGCCGATAAATATGCCAGAAAAAAGGTAAACCGGCCCATAAAGCACGCACAAAACTGTCTTCGCCCCGCACAATTGCCGCATCAGCCAGCCACAGTAGCTGATCAAACGCCGCCTGTGGTACAAACGGAATACGCACCAATGTGACATTATCCAACTCATATATGGCACCATCTTCACGCAAGGCATCTGTCGGCACAATCGAAGCCGCACGCAAACTTTCCACCACCTGCTCACCAGCTAGCCACAACGTCACCGGCGTACTACCCTGCTGCCACATGTTCAACCATTGTGGCCAGCATACTGAAGCATAGGCAAATACCAGCCACAACTGGCCTTTATGCTGCTCAGGCAAACCATACTGTTGTCGGAATGCCTGCTGTAACTGTGGCTGCTGCCTAAATACAGCACGTTTAGTCAGATAATCTTTTTCACGCAGCAGGCCGCCACTGGCTGCATCCATACCCATAAACCAAAAGTACTTTTTCAGTCCGTCAGCCTGTAAGGACGGCATAGCATGCAAATCCAACGCCCAGTCTTCAGCCGTCAGATATTCCCAGTTTAGCCACAAAGGCTCACACCGGCTCATTCGTGCCCGCACTGCGTCAGGTAACGTACAACCAAAAGTCTCTATTACCAATACCGGATCAATAGCCTCAGCCAGCTGTCGCTGCATCAGTTGCTCATCCTGCCAGACTTCCACCACTACATGGGGCAAATACCCTTCCCGCTCCGGTACCAGCTTATCCAGAGCTTTCACATCATCAATCCACAGACGCACGCGTAAACACAAATACTCTGCCAGCAGACAGCTTAAACGCCAGCCCACGCCCACATCACCAAAATTATCAATTACCCTGACAAATACCCACGCCTCAGCAACCAAATCATCCGGAAGCGTATTAGCAGATTGATTCTTACTACACATTAAAAAATCCTTACCCAAAGTCTGGATTCATAGCAAAAAATCGACAATTTCCCATCTGTCAAGATAAAACAGACTTGACAAAACGATTTTATCCACATGAATTAAACCAGTCATGCTAAAGTCTGTAAAAAATCTGAATGGCTTTAATTTTTACAAACATATTTTTTAAATATATGATTTTAAAAGAAATTTATTTTAGGCTTATTTTTTAGGCAAGCCCATGCAAGTCTTGATTTATAGGCAATTATGCAAGCCAGACTTTCATTTTCCACAGATTTATCCACAAATATTGTGGGCATATCTTTAAACCCTTTAACAACAAGGTTTTTTACAGCAAAACAACTCCAAAAAGAAAAATAGTCAGAAACCATTAGCCGCTATGGTAAAATAAACAATGCTCTCTATAGTAATAAAGCCATTATGTCAGATGCACTTTTTGCCAAAGAAACCATAGCAGTATCTCTAGAAGAAGAAATGCGCCGTTCCTATCTCGATTACGCCATGAGCGTAATTGTAGGACGAGCCCTTCCCGATGTACGCGATGGCCTCAAACCGGTTCACCGCCGCGTTCTTTACGCTATGCACGAACTCAACAACGACTGGAACCGTGCCTACAAAAAATCAGCACGTATCGTCGGCGATGTTATCGGTAAATACCACCCGCACGGTGATGTCGCTGTTTACGACACCATCGTCCGCATGGCACAAGATTTCTCTATGCGTTACATGCTGGTGGATGGACAAGGTAATTTTGGTTCCGTGGATGGCGACAGTGCCGCTGCCATGCGTTACACCGAAATCCGCATGGCAAAAATTGCGCACGAACTACTGGCTGATATCGATCAGGAAACCGTCGATTTTATTCCAAACTACGACGGCAGCGAAAACGAGCCGGCTGTACTGCCTACCCGGATTCCAGCCTTATTGGTGAACGGTTCATCGGGCATCGCCGTTGGCATGGCCACCAACATCCCGCCTCACAACATCAACGAAGTAATCGGCGGCGCCAAAGCCTTGCTGGCCAACGAAAACCTCAGCGTTGACGAACTGATCGACCTGATTCCCGCACCGGATTTTCCTACCGGCGGCATCATCTACGGCCTTTCCGGCGTACGTGAGGGCTACCGTACAGGCCGTGGCCGCGTCATCATGCGCGGCAAAACCCACATCGAGCCCATTGGTAAGCACGACGACCGTGAAGCCATCATCATTGATGAAATTCCCTATCAGGTCAATAAAGCCAGACTCGTTGAAAAAATCGGCGAACTCGTACACAACAAAGTGCTTGAAGGCATCTCTGATTTGCGCGACGAATCCGATAAATCCGGCATGCGCGTGGTAATTGAGCTGAAACGCAACGAAAACGCCGAAGTCGTTCTTAACCAGCTGTACAAATTAACTCAGCTACAAGACAGTTTCGGCATCAACATGGTAGCGCTCGTAGACGGCCAGCCACGACTGCTCAATCTCAAACAGATACTGAGCGAATTCCTGCGTCACCGTCGCGAAGTCGTTACTCGTCGTACCCTGTTTGCCCTGCGCAAAGCTCGCGAACGTGGACATATCCTTGAGGGACAGGCCGTTGCTTTATCTAATGTTGACGAAATCATCGCCCTCATTAAAGCTTCTGCCACACCACCTGAAGCCAAAGCAGCCTTAACCTCACGTCCGTGGCGTTCCGGCCTCGTAGCCGACATGCTGGCTCGCAGCGACATCGATGTGCAGCTGGTGAAACCAGAGGATGCACCCGACAATACCGGACTAATTGGCAATGATTACTTCCTGTCTGATGCACAGGCACAAGCCATCCTGGATTTGCGTCTGCAACGCCTTACCGGACTAGAACAGGATAAAATTGTTGATGAATACAGAAGTGTACTCGATAACATACTAGATTTGCTTGACATTCTGGCCAAGCCAGCACGTATCAACCAAATCATTCATGACGAACTGACCGCCATTCAGCAACAGTTTGGAGACGAGCGCCGCAGCGAAATCAACGCTTTCGGTGGCGACATCGCTGATGAAGACCTGATACCGCAGCGCGACATGGTGGTTACCCTCACCCACGGCGGCTACATCAAAACTCAGCAGGCAGACGATTATCAGGCACAACGACGCGGCGGCCGTGGCAAACAGGCCACTGCCACCAAAGATGAAGACTTCATCGAAACCCTGTTTGTTGCCAACACCCATGATTATCTACTGTGCTTTACCAGCCTAGGCAAATGCCACTGGATAAAGGTGTACAAACTGCCTGAAGGCGGCCGTAACAGCCGCGGACGTCCGGTTAACAACGTAATTCAGCTGGAAGAAGGCGAAAAAATCAACACCATACTGCCGGTACGTGAATTTAGCGAAAACGAATACGTTTTCATGTGTACCGAACAGGGTATCGTTAAAAAAACCCCGCTTATCGATTTCTCCCGTCCGCGTACCGCCGGCATCATTGCCCTCGGACTCGACGAAGGCGACCACCTTATCGGTGCCGTTAAAACTGCCGGCAAACACGATATCATGCTGTTTTCCAACGGTGGTAAAGCCGTACGTTTCAGCGAAGACAACGTCCGCCCAATGGGGCGTAGCGCTCGCGGTGTACGCGGCATGAAACTGGCCGAAAACAATCAGGTGATCAGCTTATTGGCCTACGATGCCGAAGAAGATGGCAACAAACTGGTACTCACCGCCACTGCCAATGGTTATGGTAAGCGCACCATTGTAGACGACTACCGCCGCTCTGGCCGTGGTACTCAGGGCGTAATTGCCATCGATACCGGCGAACGAAATGGCGACATGGTTGCCGCCACCCTCGTAGCCGACAGCGACGATCTGATGCTCATTACCAGCGGTGGCGTACTCATCCGTACCAAAGTAGATCAGATACGCGCTACTGGCCGTGCTGCTGCCGGCGTCAAACTCATCAACCTCGATGAAGGCGAAAAACTGGTTAGCCTCGAGCGGATTGCCGAAGCAGAAGAAAACAGCAATACCGAAATAGATACACTGGATACGCACGACAACTGATGATTCCAGTGAACCAAAATAAAGCCGACTTTAAAAGTCGGCTTTATTTTACCTGTCCAAATAAATTCAGAATTAATAATTCATTGCCACACATTACTTGATAATAATAATGAAATCCACTATCATCTTTATCCACAAAAAAAGAAGCTGCACTCAAAGGAAAAAATCATGTATGTATGTCTGTGCAATGCCATCACTGATCGCCAGATAAAAGAAACTGTCGCTGCCGGTGCAAGCAGTCTGACAGACTTACAAGCACAACTTGGTGTCGCTACCTGCTGCGGCTGCTGTGCAGACTTGGCCAGCTCATTCCTATCCTGCCATCATGAAAATCAGACCAATTGCAGCAAACCCAACTCCAAATAAACAGCCACACCTCAGAATTACCCTAATTTCATCAATTAGCAGCACATACAAAAAAAATAGCAACTGACAAAAAAACTAAAAATAAACTCAAACCATCCAGATTAATCTAAAACTACTCTTCACTTTCTTTGTATACCCATACGGTAACAAAACAGATAGACATCATCAAAAATAAAACATTCCAGAGAACCATTCCCGCCAGCTAAACTAACTGCCGTCATCCACAGACCACAGCATAGGAAACGTATTTACATTATTTCAACTGCTTATTCAACGTCCATGCCGAAGGATGAGCAGAAAACCCAATATGCCCATAGTAATCAACTGCCTGTGGCGCTGCAATCAACACAACCTGCGCATCAGCACGCGTATGCTGCTGAACTTCACGAATCAATTGTTTACCGATTCCCTGCTTCTGATATCGTTCGTCCACCGCCAGATCAGCCAGATAAGTCACATAAACAAAATCAGTTAGGCAACGTGCAATCCCCACCAGCCTGTCCTTGTCCCATGCTGTAATAATCAGATTAGCATTATCCAGCATCAACTGAAAACGCTCCTCATCACCAATCGGCCGCCGCCCGCCCAATGTACAGTGACTATAGAGCTCAGTAGCTTCAGCCAGTGACGGCTTAACATCATTACGGTAAATAATATCAGTCATTATTATAACCATTTAAATTTTTATAATTTTATCTATCAGATTCCGATACATCCAGTCAACAATCAGCTTCTTACCTTTCATCCTCATTCAAACAAACATTCAAAGATGATGACCAATATTGCTTAAATATTCTGCAAAGCTTACCTGCTCCCCCAGAGCACCTCGCTTACGTTGCTGATACCAGTCAATCTTATCATTTAAAATCCGTACATGCTGCTCCAGCTCAGCCTGCTGCTGCATAAACGCCGCACGTGTCTGCAATAACAACTCCAAGCGCTCCGAAATCGTTTCATCTCCTTGACTGCGCAAAAACACATACTGCTGTAACTGCGCCATACTCATACCCGTATTCTTCAAATGCAGCACAAACTGCATCCACTCAACATCCTTCTGCGTAAAATACCGACGTTTATTCGTACTACGCTGAGGAGAAATCAACCCCAAACTCTCATAATACCGCACAGTCGCCGGAGTTAATCCAAACAAATTAGCAAAAGTGCGAATACTGAATTGCCGGCTTTTAGAAGTAATCTTATCCATATACCAACACCATTCTTATTTATACATAATATCAAACATGATAAAATGTAATTAAACGTTAATTTAACAATGCATTTTACAGCTTTATTGTAAACAACAAACAAAGCATTGAATTCAAAAAAACAAACATAGCCATACACATCTATATTTTCATCAAGGGGTTTAACGAATGGGCAATGCGTATTGGGCCGCCCGCGAAGGGGACATCCTATTACACACCTCCATGCTCGCAGACATCGTTGATGCGGCTGTAGAAATAGCATGCTACGCAGCCATCACCGCCGCAGTAGGTTTTGCCATTTTTGGCACCATCACCACCGGCGGACTACTCCTAAGTGTCCTTGTCGGCGTACTCATGGCCATTTCAGGTGGTGATAACGTCGTATCCAACCTCG
>NZ_JAFNPG010000011.1:0-567 GCF_026535815.1 Snodgrassella sp. B3088 | reverse complement strand
TTTATCGATATTGCTTCAAATGCACTAAATGACTTTGTAGAGTTTGCTGAAAACCTTCCCATGCAACTATACAGGCCTACCTTAGCCTCACCTGATCCCAGAGCAGTACCCAGAGATGACGACAAAATCACCTGCGCCAAGCATCCATCTCCAGTTTCCAGCCCTGAATACCTANAGCCGGCCGTACGCAGCAACGACCGCAGCACCTGCGAAGCCAAAGTCACCGACGACCATGCCGGCGGCGTCAAAGTATCCAACAACGTACGCATCGGTGGCGAACCCATCGTCGTGCGTGAAATCAGAAGCGGCAAACATCCGGTTGCCCAGCTTATTGGTGTGGTTTCAGCCTTAAGACGCCCCCGCAAAATCTGTTCCAAAATCAAATGTCTTGTCCTGGCCATCGCCAGTAATGCAGGCACCAGCTTAGCCTCTGCCAAAATAGCACAAGCATTTACCCGCGGCCACCCCGTCCACCTCCCCACCGGTGCCAAACTCCTCTTCGGCACCGAAGAGCTCGACTTCACCCTTCCCGCCCATCTGCCCCTCCAATGGCAACGCTTCTACAGC
>NZ_JAFNPG010000010.1:0-7420 GCF_026535815.1 Snodgrassella sp. B3088 | reverse complement strand
AATTAAGGCATTATTCTCTACTGCATTTTGCCCAAGCTCTCCTGCTATCTGCGCATTACTCAGTGTTCCTCCGCTTAGTCCCCCCGCTACCGTCCCTATCGCTGACGATAGATCTCTTATGCTTCCTTTTACGTTTTCCGGAAGTCTGTTCGGGTCTATTTCTCCTGTGGTGGGATCTATTGCTTCTGGATATTGGTCTTTTGGCAGATGGTTTATTAGGTATTGGGCTGCCAATTCCGCACTGCTCGCTCCTGCCGCTCCTGCTGCTGCACTGCCTCCGTTTACACTTGCAGTCACTGCACCTAATATGGCATGCGCTACCAGCTGCGCCGCTTCGTTTTTGTTTTCTCCGTGACCAAATTGTTTGCCTATCAGCTCTGATGCATATGGTGCTAAGGTGTTGGCCACTACCTGTATATTGGTCTGTCCGCCCAGTGCACCGGTGATGGCTGTGGTCACTGCATTCAGTGCACGGCTCTTGTTGCCGCCTATGCCCCATGCCTGTGCCTGTTCCTCTGCTTGTTTGTAACTGCTGGAATATTGTTTCAGGAATTCGGCTTTTTCGGCTTCGTTCAGGCTATTGTATTTGTTTAGTATCTCTCCGCCTTCTGTTTGCAGTTGCTCTTCTGCCGCTTTTTTCGCCTGCTGCTTTTCTTTGTCCGCTTTGTTTGCCATATCTGTGCTTAGTGTTCGTACGCTTTGCATGATGGTGGCGGTGGCATCAGCTACAGCCTGCTGTTTGTCCATAATCTGCTGTAAATCCGGCAGTTCATTTACTTTGCTGTGTGCTGTGCTGATATCGCTGTGGATGCCCAGTTCTTCTACGCTGGTTTCTTTGCCGTTTATGATTATCTGCCCCGGGCTTAGGGTGGCATGTGTGGTGGTATGGTCGCTGCCGCTTTCGTATTGTGGCAGGCCGGGGGTGTAACTCGGATTGCCTACTGGCCCCGGGCCGTCTCCGGAAAAACCTCCTCCTATCGATGCATTGCTGGCATGAAAGTCGGAGTGGTTTTCGATGTCCTTGAAGGTAAGACTGTTGGTGGTAAGCTGGTTGTGTTCTTTGTCTGCAGTGGATCCGATGGCTCCTCCCTGCAAATCTACGCTATCGGCTTTGATGTGGTAACCATCTTTACCGGCAAATAATCCAGATTGCTGGTTGACGCCATTAAGGTGACCAGAAGCATTGCTGCTGCTAAAATTACCTGAGGCTTCCCATACGCTACCCAATCCGCCCTGTACATGCAGGCTGGCTCCGCTGTTTTTGATGACTTGGTCTATTTTGTCCTGCGGGCTGATGATGCTCAGTTTGCCACCGATGTCTGCATCTATGCGATTGGCGGTAGCCTGTGCGCCTAGCAAGGTGGTGTTGCCTTTGCTGCTGATGTTCAGTTTGTCTGATTGCAGTGTGGTTTGGCTGTGGGTTGTCGCATCCAGATGGTTACGACCGGAGCTGGCACCTACTTCGCCGTAAATATACACGCCGGTCTGGGCGCCGATTGAGGCACCTACGCCTACGCTTAGGCCTGCACTGCTGTTTTTACCATCGGCTTTCTGTCGGTTTTGGCCGGCTTCCAGCAGGATATCGCGTGCTGAGTTGAGATTGATATTGTCTTTAGCGCTGACTTGGGTGTTTTGTAAGTGGATGTCGCCTTCGGTACTAATAAGGTTTACATTACCACCGGCTGTTAGCTGGTTGGACTGTGAGTTGCTGTAGCTGCTGTCTTGACGGCTTTTGCTGCTCTTGAAGCCGATACCCGTTTCTACTTTGAGCAGTGTGGCACCTTTCTGTAGTTTGTTTGGGTCCACTGCCTGTCCGTTCAGCAGGGCATCTGACACAACTTTGGCGTTGTTCTGCATGGCACTTTGTACGCTTTGAGCTGCGCTGTACACCATGTAGCCTTGTCCTAACGCCGCCATCCCTTGCAGGGTTTTGGTACGGTCGTCTGCTTTGCTCTGATGTAAAGTATCTACGGCATTGGCCAGATCAATCAGTGGTGAGCTGACTTTAGTGAAGTTACCTACTTTCAAGTCGCGTGAAGACTGGTGGCTGCTGCCGTAGTTGGCATCATCCAGCACGTTTATATCTTTGGCTATGATGTTGAGATTATTAGCGGCAATGATATCTGCTACTTGCTGGGTATAGTGTTCGCCAGCAAAGATGTTAACGTTGCCGGTAAGGCTGCCTACCTGACTGCGTAGCTGTTCTACGTTGTTGGCTCTGTATTCATCTTTGCTGCTCATGTAACCGGTGAATTTTTCGGTATCAGATAGTTGGGCAGAACCCCAGCCCTTGCTGCTATGGCTTTCGCTCTGACTGTTGCTGTTTTGGGTGGATAATATGTTGACGTTTCGGGCTGCGTTGATGGTGTTGTCACCACCTGCTACTACGCTGCTGCCGATGATGTTGATGTCTCCTTTGAGGGTTTGCATGTTGGATGTCCCACCAACTGACAGCTGGGTACCAAGGGCACTATCAACGGAGCCTTGTCCTTTGCCTTTTTCATGCGCTAGGCCGATAGGTGAAGTCCATTTGCGTGTATCCAGATTAAAACCACTGCTTTTGCTGGTGGCATGTTCTTCGTGGCTATCACGGGCGAAGCTGAGGTTAATGTTATCACTGGCATGAAGTAAGGCATTACCTTCGGCTGAGAGTCTGGCTCCCTCGCTGTTGATGCTACCATCGGTAGCAATAATATTGAGGTTGCCGCCAGCAGTTGCCTGTGTGGTAACAGACTCGCTATTGTGGGTATCGTGTGTCTGATGGGTACGCTGGTTACCTATAGTAACAACCACAGGGGTATAGGCAGCCTGTACGGCACTGGAAACTGCTTCACCTGCTTGCATGCTTTTACCCACGATGCTATTGCTGAAATCGCCATTTTGCATGCCTTCTTTGAGGGCAGAGGCAGCTGCCAAAGTTGGAGAATAGGTAAATCCTACTGAAAAACCACTTTTTTTGGTTTTGATATCGATTTTCTGATCACTGGTTATGCTGTCGGCCAGTAAATTTACGTTTTTACCTTGCAGGGTGAGGTCTTTGCCGGCACCAAATATCGCTGCTGTAGCATTTAGGTTGCCATCAGCTTTAATAATGGTGTTACCTTGCAGGCTGCCTACCTGACTTAAGGTAAGGGTTTGGTTTCCATCTTGCTGATCCAACTGAGTTTTGGTCTTACTGTATCCTACGCTGGCCACACCTTTAGACAGATTGGCGGTAAAACCGGATTTTTTCTGTTCGTGGTATTCGTGGTCATTATATTGGTTATGCGCAGCTTCAATGTTGATATCATTTCCAGCACTAAGAATGGTTTGTTCTTTGGAAATAATATTACTACCGCGTACCTGTATATTCTGCTCACTGCCAATATTAACCTGATTACCACTGATGCTGCTGCCTATCGCTTCGTCATGATGCTTTTGGTATTTATCAATAGTGGTTTTGCTTGAAACCAATCCTTTGGATTTGTTGTAAATAGCTTCGTCTAAATCAGCTGTTTGCCTACCTTCGGTAATATTGACGCTATCTTTGGCGTAAATATTAACGTTGCCATTATTGCTGCTGATGTCACTCTGGCGAAGGTTGATCTGTTTGCCTGAGGCAATACTGATGTCTCCTTGTCCACTGATTTGAGTGCCCACTTCTGCGCTGTGGTGAAGTGATAGATGATTGCGATCGCTCAGTTTGCCACTGGTTTCATGATCGGCAATCTGTACCGTACCTAGATTTATGCTGCCATTGGTGGAACGCAGCTGTGTACTACCGTTGACGGCGTTGTTTATAATGTTGGCCCCATGCAAATCAATGCCGTCTTTGCCATCTACAGTTAGGCTGCTGTCTTTGTTTCCGGTGACATAAAGTCCGGCTACACGATTGATAATGGTGGCACCGTTACGTTCATCGCCATGGGTGGCTGTGGTGGTATTGATGCTGATGTGTTTGGCTTGCAGGCTTAGCATATCCTGTGCCAGTGCTGCACCTCCATTAATATCAATGTTGTTTACCGCACTCAATGCTACTTTTTGACCGCTAATTAAACCGCTGTTAGTCAGGTTCTGTGCACCCAGATCAACAATTTTGCGGCCGGCAATAGTACCCTGATTATTCAGATTCTGATTGGTATGCAGGCTGATGTTGCCGGCACTAATTAATGCACCCGCTGAGTTTACGTCACCATCACGCACCTGTAGATATACTTGTGGTACCAGTACGGTCTGCTTGCTGCCGTCAGCCAGAGTTACTGTCTGATTAACCAGCCAGACAATGTCGCTAGTCAGCCGCGCTATCTGCTCAGCACTCAGAGCAATGCCTGGTGTCAATTGATACTGTTGTGCAAAACTGATACCAGCATTCATCAACTCTTTATATTGCTCTTCGTCATTGCTATAGCCTTCCAGCCGGCGAAAGCCGGTAAGCTTGGCTATCTGTTCGTTTATCAGTTTTTGTTCGTAATAGCCGTCGCCCAGCCGTTTTTGCATTTTGTCCGGATTGTGGCCGAGTGCGCTAAGCATGTAATCGCTGCCCAGCCATTTTTTCATATTGGTAAAGGCTGGGTCTGTTTCAACCAAATAACCGCTGTTAGCAGGATTGATATGGTATAGGCTGCTGTTGGGTAAACCGGTATTAAAGCTGGTAAGGGTTTTAATCTGCTCATTATGCAGCTGCACGCTGTTATTCTGACTGGCAGCATTGTTATTATTTATGCTATTGTCATTATTACTGCCAACAGGATTGCTGTTACTGCTGACATTTATTTCTTGGGCGGATACATTTGCTGCTGTGGCATTGACCTGATTAGCACCTGTGTTGATATGCTGCTGGATAACGCTGACTGGTTGTTCGAAATCCAGTTCCGTAATGGTAGTACTATCTACTGGTTCTTTATCTGTGTTTTTACGTGATTTATGATGCCGACCACTTTTACCGTAAGTAAACTTACCTTTCTTACCCTTATCAACAACACGCTGTACTTGTTTGGTTTCTTTGTTTTCCAGCCATAGATTACCGCCCACTGTAAGATTACCGCCAACCAGTATCTGACTGTTATTATTTTCCCAATGGCTGCCATCTATATTGAGACTTCCGCCAATAATTATTTGGCCCGGCTGACTATCGACAATATGCTGTTTATAGGTGTCACGTACAAAATCCCACCACATAATTTTATTAATATCATCATAGCGCCAGTGAACTTTGCTGCCATCCTTAAATTTAAACTGAGCATATTTCCTGCTCCAACTGAAATGGCCGTCTTTTCCTTCTGTCCAAGTTTCAGTTTTGCCTGCATCTTTATATTGTTCGATTCGTTCACTGTTAGCCAGATAATCTTCTACCATGAAGTGATCATTTAAATTTTGTAACTGCTGCACGGCGATGTTACCGTTACCCTGCGCTTCGATACGGGCACTGCTGTTGAGCAGATTATCGGCCNCCACAGCCTGATGCTGTTGGTTTAGGCTGCCACCGATGGCGATGTCACCCTCGCTGGAAATCAGGGCGTGTTCTTTGTTAACGATATTAGTTGCACCAATGTCCAGCCGCTGGCGTGCGGCTATCACTGCTGCTTTGGTTTCTGTGCCGCTGGTTTCTTCCTGATTGTATAAATCATGGGTGCCGATGGCGACATGGTTGCCATAGATGCGGCCGGTACCGATGTTGTTGATGCTGCTTCCGGACTGTACTAGTGTGGTGCTGTTGCTGTTTATCAGGCCACGGTTGGTGATATTGCTTTGTGCCTGTAATTCGGTTTGATTGTTGCTCTGAATGGTGCCGCTGGCCTGATTGTTGATGCTGGCTGCCTGTAGGCGTACGCTGTCGCCGCCACTGAGGGTGTGGCTATTGTTGATTATCCCTTGGCTACTCAGATCCAAATTAGCACCGGCACTGATATCAGCCTCTGCGCTGAAGTCATCATGCAGGCGGATAGTAGCGTTACGGCCTGCGGCGATACTTCCTGAGTTGTTAAGGTATTTACTCTGGATGTTTAGGTCATTACCAGCAAGTATTTTGCCATCACTGCTGTTGTCAATGTGCAGGTTGTGGCCATTCTGGTCGTGAATCTGAACATCTTCTGCACTGCTGATCTGCCCTTGGCGGTTATCCAGATTTTGGTTAATCCGAGCATTCAATTTTTTGTTGGCCCGGATGGAGCCACTTTGATTGTTGACATTTTCAGCCTGCAATTCGATGTTTTCAGCATCAATACTGCCCTGCTGATTGTTTACGCTAGCAGCATGGATTATCGCCTGTTTGCCGGCAACGATTTTACCCTCGCCACTATTGTCGACGCCAATATCGCTGTCTGCGCCGGCATTAATGGCCACTTCGGTACCGCCACTTATCAGGCCATTACGGTTATCAAGCTGCTCTTTGAGTTGTGTAGTCAGTTCCTTGTTGGTTCGGATAGCGCCGCTGTTATTGTTAACACTGTCTGCCTGCAAGAGCAGACTGTCGGTATCTATACTGCCCTGCTGATTGTTGAGGCCGGTGGCAACAATAACGGCTTCTTTGCCGGCAATAATCTTTCCGGCTGTATTGTCAATTGAAGCCCGCTGCTTACCATTGGCATTCAAATATAACTGCCCACTGCTGCCTAATATACCGTTCTGGTTTTGCAACTGTTGGCTGATTTGAGCGTTTAGTTGCTGGTTAGCCCGGATGGCGCCACTTTGGTTGTTGACATTATCTGATTGTAAATCGATTTTTTCAGCATCAATGCTACCTTTCTGGTTGTTCACGCTTACAGCATGGATTACAGCCCCTTTACCAGCGATGATTTTACCGTCGGCGCTGTTGTCAACAGCCAGCTTGCTGTCACCAGTTGCATTAAGCAAAACATCGTCAGCAGCACTGCTTATCTGCCCACCCTGATTGCTTAATTGCTTTGTAATGCTGGCGTTTAGCTGCTTGTTGCTGCGGATGGCACCACCGTTATTATCGACACTGTCGGCATAAATATTAATGCTATTAGCATCTATGCTGCCCTGTCGGTTATTAAGGCTGATACTGTTGATGATGGCTTGTTTGCCAGCTATGATTTTGCCCTGTGTGCTGTTGTCGATGACTAACTTGGCGGAATTGGTTGCGTTTAGGTTGAAATTTTGTCCACTGCTTATCAGGCCAGATTGATTATTAAGGCTGGTGCTTATTTGTGCCTGTATTTGCTGATTGGNTACGCTATCCGCTTTCAGTTGCAGACTGTCACTATCGATGGCGCCACTATTGTTATTTAGGTTGGCCGTTTGTATTTCAGCAGTTCCTCCACTCCATAGCTGCCCGCTTTTGCTATTGTCAACTTGCCCACTACTGTGTAGCTGCAGTTGTTTCTGTGCCGCTATGACACCGCTATCACTGTTGTCGGTGTTCTCTGCCTCTATGGCTATTTGTTCCGTCGACTGGATCCGGCCTTTGCGGTTGTCCAGT
>NZ_JAFNPG010000009.1:161787-349906 GCF_026535815.1 Snodgrassella sp. B3088 | reverse complement strand
AGGCAGTGATCTGCTCTGGCCTGTGCGAACTCCTGGGGCAGGCCGGTGGTTTCCCGGCCGAAGAGGAAATAGATTGCTTGCTGTTGCTGTAGTCAAATCCTGTGTGATAGCGGGTATAATTAGTATAAAATTATTAGGTATATATTTACTCATAACTGTTTCTAAATCAGGGAAACTTATTCTTTAATTGTTTGATATCTGATTTAATCAAGATAAATAATCTATATGTTGATGGTATTGACAGTTATATATAAAATTATTTTTTGTTTGATTTGTTAAGGAAAAATAGTGCAAGAATCTAGTCATCCACTTGTAGTGGATTTAGATGGAACTTTAATTCTGACTGATTCGTTACATGAAACTTTAATAGCCTTGATTAAGATAAAACCTTATGTAATTTTTAAACTGATCAAGTTATGTTTTCATAGCAAGGTAGAATTAAAAAAATTTGTTTATGAGCAGACAGGTTATCGTGCTGAACAAATGCCTTATCGCCAAGAACTACTCGAATACATTTGGCATGAAAAACAAAATGGAAGAAAAATCTATCTAGCCACTGCTGCATATGAGGGTATTGCAGAAAAAACAGCTAACTATCTTCAATGTTTCGATGATGTTATTGCTACTAATTCTAGGCAAAATCTAAAAGGTATTAATAAACTCAATGCCATACAGGAAAAGATTGGTCAAGAATTTGTTTATGCCGGTGATAATGTTGCTGATTTAGTAATCTGGAAGGAAGCATGTGGTGCAATTGTAGTAGGAAAAAAAGTAAATCAATTAACTCTCAAGATTCAACAATCTGGAACACCTGTTTTAAAGAAATGGGAAAATACAGGTTTTAGCATCACTACTTGGATGAAAGCGATTCGCATACATCAATGGCTAAAAAATATTTTACTTTTTGTTCCTCTGTTAACTGCTTTTCAGTTCTTTGATTTGCATAAATTATTTACAACTTTTGTCGGATTTGTGGCTTTTTCTTTAGGTGCATCAGCAACTTATATCCTTAACGATTTATGGGACATAGAAAATGATCGTGTCCATAGTAATAAAATGCAGCGACCTTTCGCATCGGGAAAGTTATCAATCGTACAAGGTATAATAGCCAGTCAAGTACTATTAATCATTGCTGCTATTATTGCTATCAATATTTCTTGGATGTTTTTTAGTGTTTTTTTATTATATTTATTGATAACTACTATATATAGTTTGAGATTAAAACAAATTATATTGCTTGATATTATAATTTTGTCTGTTTTGTATACCATCCGAATTTTTGCTGGAGGTGTGGTTACAAATATTGATTTAAGCTATCCGCTTTTAGCTTTTTCAATTTCCATTTTCTTAAGTCTAGCTACAGTTAAACGTTGTACTGAGCTGATTGCTATGCCAGATGAAAAAAAAGTAATTGCTGGTAGGGGTTATATTAAATCTGATTTGGATATACTTTGGCCTTTGGGTATAAGCACCTATATCGGAGCCATTATTCTATTTGGTTTATACATCACTGCGTCTGAAACAATTGTTCTTTATCATGTCCCCGCTTTATTGTGGTTGGTGCAGCTCCTCATGATTTATTTGATAGGTAACTTATGGATGATGACAAAACGTGGTTTGATGAATGAAGATCCAATTGTTTTTTTAATTCAAGATAAAAAAAGCCTAGCTTTGCTGGCTTTAATTATAGGTATCATATTATTGGCTAGATATTTATAAATTTAGAAAGTGGAAGAGTTGCAGAAATATTTTCTACTTGCTGTTATTAATTCTAGAATACCGTTATAAGCCATTTTAGTACATTTCAATTCCGAACTATTTGTTTAGCAGGTTCATACTGGATTCAATATACTTGGCGTATCATTTTTGATGATTTTGTATAACGCACCTATTCAAAGTATTGTTCGCGAACGTTGATTAAAAGTTTATGTTAGATACTGGTAAGGTAATTCGATAATTTGTATGAATTCTGTCTAGTACCGATATTGAGTGATATGTACCGATTGTAATAATCTTAAAGATTCGGATAAAAATCGATGAACCAAAATAAAATTAACCTTAAACAGGCTCTGTTATTTTCTACATTATATGCTATTACTGTTATAACTATTTGTTGTTTGTTTCAGAACGATTTTTTTTGTGTTGATGATGCCGAATTTGAAAT
Organism: Snodgrassella sp. B3088; assembly: GCF_026535815.1. Lineage (NCBI taxonomy): Bacteria > Pseudomonadati > Pseudomonadota > Betaproteobacteria > Neisseriales > Neisseriaceae > Snodgrassella > Snodgrassella sp. B3088. The sequence continues at coordinate 347,742 of NZ_JAFNPG010000009.1, read as the reverse complement.
GCTGGGTTTTTTCAGACAGATGGGTCATATATGGTCACAGGGTAAAATACCTTTAATTGTTGATTCGATGTATTTTGGCGGTAATGAAGTGATTGATTTAGATAGAGGAATTTTTTTGCCGCAAAATATTCTCGTTTCTCTCATTACTTCCAAGTTTGATGATATTCAGTTACCTGGACGGGTATTAGCTTTCATTAATATTGTATTAGTATGCCTTTCGTCTTTGTCTATTGCTAAAACGTTCAAACTGCAAAATTGTTATGCTTATGCATTTGCTAGTTTAGCTGTGATTCAGCCAATTTTTCTTTATCAGTATTTAGGTGCATGGTGGAATGCAGCTAGTGGGCAGGCTTGGGCCATGGTTTCTATTGCCACTTTTTTGTTACTTCTAAATCATTTTTCTAAAACAAATATTGTTTTAAATTTTATTTCAGTCATTTTTTTGTTAGCAGCTGGCTGGCCACATGGTGTCATCGGTTACGTTGTTTTTGTTGTAGTCAGTGTAGCTTATCAACTGAAACAATCTAATGGATTGCAAAAAGCATTTTATTTAAGTTTACCTACCGTTTTGGCTTTTATTTTTGCTTTTCCTATTTATTCTGAATATATTTTTTCTCATGAGTTAATTAACCGAGTTAGTGGATTTGATAACCAAAATAAAGCTTTTATACCGTCTTGGGCAACAATCATTATGGGTTTTTTCCCTACATTTTATGATTACATGACTTATTTTAGCTATAAATTAATACTCATTCCTTTAGGTTTTTCAACTTTATTCGTACCAATAGTTTTTTTTTACTACAATGTGAAATCATTATGGCAAAAAAATGACAATTTAAAAATATTTTTGACTTTAATGATTGCGTTTTTTGTTTTGTCACAAATGCCCAGTCAGTTTGGACCTTTTCGCTGGCCTTTTCGCTTTTTACCTTTTCTAAGTTTATTTGAGTGTTTAGCTGTATTCTATATTTTGCAATTTGCTCAAGGTATAAATGAGAAAGGTATAAAATTAAATAAAAAAATTTCTTTTGTTTTATACATTATCTTGGGCTGTTTTTTTCTTGGATTACCTTTTTATGCCGGATTTGATACATTCGCGCTGATTTTATGTTTTATATTAATTTTATTTTTATTGGAGCGCGATTCATTTTTTTTAAATAAAAGTATTTTGGCAAATTTGAATAAGAAATATTTGTGTTTTATTCTTTTATCGTCAATATTTGTTTTTTTTAATTCTTGGAATCTCCATCCTATTTTTGTTGTGTTGCAGATTTTTTCAATTTGGTTACTTTTATTGAGCCCTATGTTTATAAAGAGAAAAAGCTCATTTTCAATGGTAGGGTTAAGTTTATTAATACTATTAATTATATTAAATGGATTGCCAACTTTGGGTGGCTATTATTCGAGACATACTGATTTAGCAGAGCAAATTAGTTTACCTAAAAATGTCAATTTGGAAGGCTATGTTTTATCGCTTCCAGATAATACTAATTTAAAACAGATTAGACAATTTAATGATATTGCTTCTGCTCTGTTTGGTTTTTATGGTATTAAATCAATAAATGGTTATACTCCGGTTGGTAATAAAAGATTAGATAAGATTCTGCCTGCAAATAAAACTTCGCATGGTATTTTCAAGCCTGAGATGTCTTTAAAGAATATTTTGCAATTATCTGACAAATCTCATGTTTGTCAGGCTGAGTTGATGCGTATTAGCACAATTATTGTAGATGAAGCTAAATATTCTGCTTTTAGTTCTCAGTTTAAGCAATGTGGATACACTGTGGTTCAATTTGCAGGAAGTAGGCATGATCTTTATGTTTCTTTACCGTTAGACAAAACTATAGGATGGAACAGAAATTCTCCTTTTGTATTTCCTAATATTGCGGGCGTTAATGTTTTATCACATCAGAATAATATTGATTTAATTAGAATCCCAGAACATAAAGAGGTGTTAACTCTTATTTTTCCTCGCTTATGGTGGTTTGGTTATACTGCAAAAATTAACGATCACTCTTTACCTGTTGTTGCGGATGATTCAGGATCTTTAGTGCAAGTTTCAGTCCCACCACAATGGAATGGTGTGTTAAAGCTTAGTTATTTTCCTGTTACTTGGCGCTATGTTTGGGTTTTACCTTTGGTTGCCATGTTTGCGCTAATTTTATTATTGATATTTAATAGAGATATGAAATTTAGGTAGAATATTGAATTTTTGTTAGAATTTAATATTCTGATATATATTAAAAGCTGGATAATACGTTTTTAATGTTTAAATGCACTTTATATTTTGATGTAAAGTGCATTTTTTCTTTTAATTTTTTTGGATATTAAACTATCAATTAACAACTTAATTTTAATATTGTTGGAAATAAATTTAAGTTATTAGTTTGATTTTTGGTTATAAATATGTAATCTATTTAAATAAATCATATATTTATATAATAAGTTCTTAATAATTAGTGTCAATAACATCAAATTCTGTTTTTAATTATTCTTTTTTGTCAATGAAAATCATGTTTGTTAAGCTATAATCCTTTCTTTTAAAGAATATGTGTAAGGGTATGTTTATGAAAGCAGTTAGGGAAATGGTAGAGGCTGAATTGGATACTTTTGTTCAGCTGCGTCATGATATTCATCAACACCCTGAGCTGGCTTTTGCTGAAAATCGCACCAGTGATCTGGTTGCTGGTATGTTGGAGCAATGGGGTTATCAAGTTGAGCGAGGAATTGGGGGCACCGGTTTAGTTGCCCAGCTTCGTGTTGGTGATGGTTCAAAGAGTGTTGGTATTCGTGCTGATATGGATGCGCTTCCGATTCTGGAAGAAAGTGGTGTGACGCATTCGAGTAAACATGAAGGGAAGATGCATGCCTGTGGTCATGATGGGCATACGACGATGTTGTTGGCAGCAGCGAAAGTGCTGGCAAGTAGAAAGGCGTTTAATGGAACGCTGAATTTGATTTTTCAGCCGGCTGAAGAGTATGGTAAATCGGGTAGCGGCGCAATGCAGATGATTGCTGACGGCCTTTTTGAAAAATATCCGTGTGATGCGGTATATGGTATGCACAATATGCCTGGTTATCCTCAGGGTGAATTGCATTTTTATGATGGCTGGATGATGGCTTCTTCTGATGTGGCTACGATTACGGTTAAAGGGGTAGGTGGTCACGGGGCGAAACCGCATAATACGCACGACCCTATTGTGGCTGCTTCTTCTATTGTGATGGCTTTGCAGACGATTGTGTCTCGTAATGTAAATCCGCTTGATTCGGCGGTTGTGACTGTGGGTATGTTCCATGCAGGGGTGGCCAATAATGTAATACCGGAACAAGCTGAATTAAAGCTGACTGTGCGTTGTTTTAAGCCGGAAGTACGTAAGATGTTGCAGGAGCGTATTGAGGCTATAGCTCAGGCTCAGGCACAAAGTTTTAATGTAGTGGCTTCTGTGGATTATCAACATGGTTATGCGCCTGTATTTAACACGAGTAAAGAAACACAATTTGCCCGTGATGTTGCCCGTGCTGTGGTTGCGGAAGAAGATATTGTTGACCAGACGCAACCTATGGCAGGTAGTGAAGATTTTGCGTTTATGCTGGAAAAGTGTCCGGGAAGTTATTTATTTATTGGTAATGGTCTGAAGGAAAAGGATGCTGCTTCTGGTTTTGATCTGCATAATCCTTATTATGATTTCAATGACAAGAATATTGCTATTGGTGCCACTTACTGGGTGGCGCTGGCAGAACGATTTTTAAAATAATTCTGTTTTGATTTTTTATTTTATCAGGGAGTTTTGATATGAATACAGGCCAAGAGGCTGTTGAACACAAGAAGCCACCGGCGAAAGCGATAGCTGCGGCAGTAGCGGGTAATGCACTAGAATTTTACGATTTTATTATTTATTCGTTTTTCTCTGTTTATATTGCAAAGTCTTTTTTTCCAAATGATGATAAATTTATCAGCTTGCTGACTGCTGTGGCTGTTTATGGTGTAGGTTTTTTTACTCGTCCTCTTGGTGGACTGTTAATTGGTACTTATGCAGATAAAAAAGGGCGAAGAGCGGCCATGATTTTAACGGTAACGTTAATAACGATTGGTACGCTGGGACTGGCTGCTACGCCTAGTTATGAAAGTATCGGTATTGCTGCACCAATTATTGTGCTGTTGGCTCGTCTAGTACAAGGTTTGGCGCTAGGTGGAGAGGTTGGTCCGGCTTCGTCTATGCTTATCGAATCAGCGCCTCCTAATCAACGCGCTTTTTATGCCAGCTGGCAAATGGCTAGTCAGGGTATTGCAGTGGCTGTAGGCGGAGTGGTGGGTTATGTTGTTTCTGCTACACTGAGTTCCGAGCAGTTGGCTAGTTGGGGATGGCGTATACCATTTCTGGTGAGTCTGGCATTAATTCCGATTGCCGTTTATATTCGCCGTGCTTTACCGGAAACTTTGGAAAAACCAGCCTATCATAGTGATTCTCAGATAATAAAGATAATATTCACGCGTTATCGAAAAGAGGTTATTCTGGGTATTTTAGCTTTGATGTCGACTGCTATTACGGCTCAGGTTGGCAATTATATGACTACTTTTGCTATTAATACGCTTGAGTTGAATCCGGCAGTTGCTCAAATTAGTACTGTTTTGGGCGGGGTAATGATGTTTCTGTTTTCTCTGCTAGCCGGTTTTCTGGCTGATAAATATGGGCGCAAAAGTATTATGCTCTGGCCACGTGTGGCTTTGATGTTGCTGATTGTGCCAATGTTTTATATGTTGGTAAAAACTGAAAGTGTGGCAATGTTGTTGCTGGTGACGATGACAGTTACGTTGTTAACAGGAATGAGTGGTGCCAGTAGTTTGGTGGCAATTCCAGAAATGATGCCGATTGCGTTGCGCGCAACGGGTGTATCGTTAATTTATGCGATTGGCGTGACATTGTTCGGAGGTACGGCGCAGTTTGTGTTAACCTGGTTAATAGAGCATTTTGGTGCAGTCTCCCCTGCTTATTATGTGGTGGTTACCAGTGTATTTTCTATCATAGCGATGTTGATGATGCCAGAAACGCGCCATGTTAATGTAAAAGATTGATGGGAATTGATCTGATATAAAAAAGCCAGCAATTACTGCTGGCTTTTTTACGAGTTGATTTAAATTAGGCGTTTAACCACATCAACTACTTGCTCAACGGTAAAGCCAAATTCTTTGAAGAGTTGCTCTGCAGGCGCAGATTCACCAAAGCGGTTGATGCCGATAATGGCTCCATTGTTGCCTACGTATTTGTACCAAGAATCACTGACGCCAGCTTCTATGGCAATACGAGGTATGCCGGCTGGTAAGACACTGTCGCGATATGCTTTATCTTGCCTGTCGAAGATATTGGTATTGGGCATAGAGACAACGGTAGTGCCTATGCCCATTTCGGCTAGTTTGCTTTGCGCATTAATGGCTAGTTCAACTTCGGAACCAGTGGCAATCAGTACGGCCTGTGTTGTTTTTTCATTTGCGGTTTTTAACACGTATCCGCCACGGCGTATATCTGCTAGCTGCTGGCTGGTTCTTGGCATAAAAGGTAATCCCTGACGGCTGAAAATTAAGCAGCTTGGGTGGTTTTCAGCAGCTACGGCATCAGCCCAGGCCACCAATGATTCTGCGCTGTCGCACGGACGCCATACACTCATATTCGGAATGAGGCGTAAGGTAGCGATTTGTTCCACAGGTTGGTGTGTAGGGCCGTCCTCTCCTAAGCCAATTGAGTCGTGAGTAAATACGAATACCGGATTGATACGCATCAGTGCTGCCATGCGCAGGGCATTACGTGCATATTCGCTGAACATTAGGAAGGTGGCGCCAAACGGCTTGATGCCGCCGTGTAGGCTGAGGCCATTCATGATGGCAGCCATACCAAATTCGCGCACGCCATAGTGAATATAATTGCCGCTATCTGAGGGCGTTATAGAGGTACTGCCGGACCAGTCGGTCAGGTTTGAGGGTGTAAGATCTGCAGAACCACCAACTAATTCTGGCAGAATCTCTGCCAGAATTTCGATACTGTTCTGACTGGCTTTGCGAGTAGCAACTTTTTCAGCTTTGTTGCATATGTCGTTCAAGGCTTTTTGTACATGGGCGTCGTAATTTTCTGGCAGTTTGCTATCCATACGGCGCATGAATTCTGTAGCTTCGGCCGGATATTGCTGCTGGTAACGGCTAAATAAATCTTGCCAGTCCTGCTCCAGTTTTGCGCCGGCTGCTGCTGCATTCCAATCGTCGTAGATTTCCTGTGGAATGGTAAAGGGCGCATGTGTCCAGTTAAGGGCTGTCCGTGTAGCGGCAATTTCTTCGGCACCTAGTGGGGCGCCGTGGGTTTTATGGCTACCCTCTTTATTAGCTGCACCTTTTCCGATTTTGGTTTTGCAACATATGATAGATGGTTTATCAGTTTCGGCTTTGGCGGCGGTGATGGCTGCGCGGATGGCGACTTCATCATGGCCGTCTACATTGGCCACGGTGTGCCAGCTGTAAGCAGCAAAGCGTTCAGGAATGTTTTCGCTAAACCAGTTGTCTACTTTGCCATCAATGGAAATGTTATTGTCATCATATAAAACAATTAGTTTGCCTAGTTTGAGGGTGCCGGCCAGTGAACATACTTCGTGAGAGATACCTTCCATTAAGCAGCCATCACCGACGAAAACGTAGGTGTAATGATCCATGATGTTGAAGCCGGGTTTGTTGAATCGGGCTGCCAGAATTTTTTCGGCTAATGCCATACCAACTGCATTACCGATGCCCTGTCCCAGAGGACCAGTGGTGGTTTCGACGCCATCAGTGTAGCCATACTCGGGGTGGCCGGGTGTTTTGCTATGCAGCTGACGAAAGTTTTTCAGGTCTTCTATGCTGAGGTTGTAGCCGCTCAGATGCAGCAGGCTGTACAGCAACATGGAGGCGTGGCCATTGGATAAAATGAAGCGGTCACGGTTGTAGAATTTAGGATTTGCCGGGTTGTGTTGCAGGAATTCGCGCCACAGTACAGTTGCCATTTCGGCCATGCCCATTGGTGCACCAGGGTGGCCGGAGTTAGCCTGTTGAATTGCGTCCATTGCTAGAAAGCGAATTGCGTTAGCCAGATGTGATGCCATGAAGTTGCCTTTTGATGAAGGGTGACAGCTGCCTGAATCAGCTTTGTTTTAGTAAGGTTCTAAACCTTGTTGTATGGGACAGGGTTTATCCGGTATGAATTATCCTGAATCTGTGCAAACCTTTCAAGGAAAGTATATTTTTTATGTTTGGTTTGTGGTGGGTTGTTTGGGTATTTGTGCTATATGAATTACTGAATGGGTATAAAAATAATATTTGCATAAATGTTATTTGTGTTTTATGCTTTTGGCACATTCTGAATGTAAGGATGTGCTCAATTCTTCAAGTGGATATTCAGGGGAGAAACAAATGCGGAAGATGATTGTGCTGCTGACATTATTGTTGGCTATGGTTTCGGCGCGGGCGGCGGTAAATATTAATTCTGCTACAGCGCAGCAGCTACAATCCTTACCGCATATTGGAGCGGTAAAAGCGCAGGCAATTGTGGAATATCGGAATGAACATGGTCCTTTTGTTTCTACAGCAGATATTATGAAGGTGAAAGGTATAGGTAAAGCTACTTATGAAAAGTTGCGGTATGAAATTAGTGTGAGCGGTAGTAGTGCTCAGCCTGCTGAATTCTCTTCTGCATCTGGCCAGCGTCGTGCCCGTCCGGCTACTGCTGGAAAATAAAATAATTATTTGCTAATACGGGTAGTTAATCGCTGAAGATATTGGCTTTGATATGGTGGTAAAAATTCTCCGCCTGTGCTGAGAGTTTTCGTTCTTTGTGTTTTATCAGATATATGGATCGTTCCAGATTCATGTCTTGTACGTCTTTGACGACCAGATTATTGTGCTCAAACTGAAATAAGGTCAGTCTGGGCACAAGTCCAATGCCATAGTTTGCTGCAACCAGCCCCATCATGGTGGTGAGTTGACTGACTTCAACTACATAATTAATTCCAAATAAATCAACGATTTTATCGACATAGTGGCGTATGCTGGTGCCTTTGGTGAAGCCTATCATGTCGTATTCCAGTAGATCTTTGAGTTGGATATTGTCTTTGCACGCCAGTGGATGGTTTATATGACAAATAAGATGAAATTTATCTGAAAAAAGAAATTCAGATGATATTTCTGTTAAAGACGGGGATTTGGCGGTTAAGGCCAGCTCGGCGTGTCCTTGTAATAAAGCTTGTAGGCATAAGTCCCATTGTGTGTCTAACAGTTCGACTTTGATGTTGGCATGCTGGTGATGAAAGGTGGCCAGCAGCTGCGACACCCATTGCACGACGATGGAGGGCATGACAGCGAGTATTAGTTTTTCCTGATAGGCATTGGCATGAGAACGTATTTCTTTGGTTGTCCGTTCGTAAGCAAACATGAGTTCACGTGCCAGTTTGATGAAGTGGATACCGTTTTCATTTAGGTGAACTTTGCGGGTATCTCTGTCAAACAGGCGGTAGCCGATTTCCTGTTCTAAATTAGCTATAAGGCTACTGAACGCAGGCTGAGATAAATGAATTTTCTGTGCGGCCCGAGTGAAATTGTCTTCTTCAACCAATGCGAGAAAAGCTTTTATCTGTTTAATTGATATATTCATTTATCATTAATTGCCGGTTTTTATTTTTATCATTTTCTACGATAGCATATTTTCTGCAAAGTTTATTATTTTTTTATCAATGTTTTTTAAAGCGGATTTGATTAATCGATTTTCTTTATTAATCCATCTTTTTAATCGATTAGACAGGGTGGGTCGTTATGGTGAGAATGCTGCATTGTTGGATATTGATTCTTTTTTTTATTAATAACGACCCAAAAAGGGGACTTTTATGCTGGCTTTAATAGGCATATTAACTATTGCAACTTTGCTGTTTTGTATTATGAGCAAGCGGCTATCGCCGATTGTCGCTTTAATTACGATTCCGATTCTGGGAGCGGTGGTTGCGCTTTATGCTGTGCCATTGTTTGGTGGTGGTCAGGAAATTGTGCCACATTACACCACGATTCCTAAGATGGTGGTGGCGGGGATTGCGAAACTGGCACCGATGGCGGCTATGTTTGTGTTTGCCATTATTTTCTTTGGTGTGGTAAGCGATGCGGGGATGTTTGATCCGATTATTGCCAAAATTCTAAAGGTTGTCGGTACCAGTCCGAAGAAAATCATTATCGGTACGGGTGTGCTGGCGCTGATTGCGCATTTGGATGGTAATGGTGCGGTGACTTTTCTGATTACTGTGCCGGCGATGCTGCCTTTATATGACAAGTTGGGCATCGATAAAAGAATTCTGGCCGGTATTACGGCATTGAGTGCAGGTGTAAATTTTCTGCCTTGGACGGGGCCGATGATTCGCGCTGCGGCTGCTTTGGATGTATCGACGCATGATTTGTTTACGCCTTTGATTCCTGCACAGATTTGCGGTTTGGCATTCATGGTATTTATGGGATGGTACTGGGGTCGTAAGGAAGAACGGCGTTTGGGGCTGGCTGGAGCTACAGCCAGTGCTGGTGGTGATGAAAATGCGGTAACGCATTTTGCGCCTAAAGAGCTGACTGAGGAAGAACGCAAACTGCGTCGTCCGCATTTATTCTGGCCGAATATTATTCTGGTGGTTTTGGTGATTACCGGTATGGTGGCCACTAAGATTCCGCCGGTTGTTATTTTTATGGTGGCCTGCTGTATTGCGCTGACGCTGAATTACCGTAAACCGGCTGAGCAATCTGCGCGAATTAATGCGCATGCTAAGGGTGCGCTGATGATGGCTTCGATTTTGTTTGCGGCAGGTGTGTTCACGGGCATTATGGGTGAATCCGGCATGCTTAAGGCGATGGCGGTTTCTGCTGGTCATTTTGTGCCTGATGCGCTTTCTTCTCATATTCCGTTTATTGTCAGTCTGATTGCGATGCCGCTGAGTCTGGTATTTGATCCTGATTCTTATTATTTCGGCATTATGCCGGTAGTGGCGAATATTGGCGGTTTCCCGCCGATTGAGGTGGCACAGGCTTCTTTGCTGGGACAGATGACTACAGGTTTTCCGGTAAGTCCGCTGACGCCTGCTACTTTTCTCTTATGCAGTCTGTGTGGTGTGGATCTGGCCGATCATCAGAGATTCAGTATTCCGGTTTTGTGGCTGGCTTCAATTGTGATGGCGATTGGTGCAGTGGTGACGGGTGTATTCCCGCTGTAAAAGGCTGTTTGTAAATTATTGTGTGTAATGAGGTATGGATGATGAAAAAAATCAGAATTGGTTGCGGTGCCGGATATGCCGGCGACCGGATTGAGCCGGCAGTTGAGCTGGCTGAAAAAGGGAATATTCAATATCTGGTGTTTGAATGTTTGGCTGAGCGGACGATTGCGATTGGTCAGCGCCAGAAAAAACACAATCCGGATGCTGGTTTTAATGAATTGCTGGGTGCACGCATGCGGGCGGTATTGCCAGCCTGTCTGGAAAAAGGCATTAGGATTGTGACCAATATGGGTTCGGCCAATCCACGGGCTGCTGCGAAGTTAACTGCTGAAATTGCGCGTTCGCTGGGTGCTAAAAATCTGAAAATTGCAATTATTGAAGGTGATGATGTTTTTGAACAGGTCATGCAGCAGGATTTGCTGCTGGATGAACAGCAAAAACCGGTTTCGCAATGTGGTAAGAAAATTGTATCCGCCAACGCCTATATTGGTGCGGAACCAATGGTGCAGGCGCTGGCTAACGGGGCGGATATTGTGATTGCCGGCCGTGTTTCTGACCCGTCTTTATTCTTGTCTATTATGATGCATGAGTTTCAATGGGCAGCGGATGATTGGGCGCATCTGGGTAAAGGCACGATTCTGGGACATTTGTTGGAATGTGCCGGCCAAATTACCGGTGGCTATTTTGCTGACCCAGGCTATCGTGATGTACCTGATCTGGCACGTTTAGGCTTTCCAATTGCTGAAATCAGTGCGGATGGTGATGCGGTGATTACTAAAGTTGAAGGTTCTGGCGGTATGGTGACGCCTGATACTTGTAAAGAACAGATGCTGTATGAAATTCACCGGCCGGATGAGTATAAAACGCCGGATGTGACTGCTGATTTCAGTCAGGTAACGTTTACTCAGGTGGGTAAGGATCGTGTGGCGGTATCAGGCGGCACCGGCCGTGCGCGTCCAGAAACGTTGAAGGTGTCTGTGGGTTATGAGGATGGCTTTATTGGTGAAGGTGAAATGAGCTATGCCGGCCCTGGTGCGGTTGAGCGTGGTCGTTTGGCTTTGGACATTGTGAAAGAACGTTTTGCGATTACTGGTGTGCAGCCACAAGAGGTTCGTTTCGATTTAATCGGAGTGGATTCGTTGCATGGGGCGACGTTGTCTCGGAATAGTCAGCCTTACGAGGTGCGTGTACGTGTGGCCGGCCGTTTTGAAACGAAAGCTGCTGCTGCGGTGGTGGGTAATGAAGTGGAAGCTTTGTATACCAATGGTCCTGCTGGCGGTGGTGGTGCAATGAAGTCTGTCAAAGAAATTGTGGCGATGGATTCTACTTATATTCCGCGTAATCTGGTGACAACCAGCATTGACTATCTGGAGGTTTGATAATGAAGCTACGTGAAATTGCACACTCTCGTACTGGTGATAAGGGCAATACTTCTAATATTTCGGTAATTGCTTATCAACCTGAAGACTTTGAGCGTCTGAAAGCGGCTGTTACACCGGAAAAGGTGAAAGCGTTTTTTGCTGACGTTGTGACTGGTGAGGTGGTGCGCTATGAGCTGCCAAATATTGGTGCGCTGAATTTTGTGATGTATGGCGCGCTGGGTGGCGGGGTGACCCGTTCTCTGGCTCATGATATGCATGGCAAAGGGCTAAGCGCCGCAATTCTAGATATGGATATTGAGTAATTGCTAAATGGCTGGCGGTAGCTGTGGGCACTGCCGGCCGACAAGACGATATGTCCTGATGTGCATGTAGGCTGGAAGGGTAGTTGCTTTTTGTCTGGATTTTGGTTTGTCTCAGGTTAGAAAAATATGAAAACGAAACAGCTCAGTTTGGCAGATGTGAAAAATCATCTGTGGGATGGCATGACAATTATGTTTGGCGGTTTTATGGGTATAGGTACGCCTGCCAGATTAGTACAGGCCATTCTGGATGCAGGGGTGAAAGATTTAACGATTATTGGCAATGACACGGCATTTGTGGAAACCGGTGTAGGGCCGTTGATTACGCATAATCGGGTGAAAAAAGTAATTACTTCCCACATTGGTACCAATCCGGAAACTGGTAAAAAAATGATTGCCGGCGAGATTGAGGTGGAGCTGGTGCCGCAGGGTACTTTGGCTGAGCGTATTCGCGCAGCCGGTGCTGGTCTGGGCGGAGTGCTGACGCCAACAGGGCTGGGAACGGTGGTTGAGGAAGGTAAGCAGAAAATTGAGGTGAATGGGCGCGAGTTTCTGCTGGAACTGCCTCTGGAGGCTGACTTGGCTATTGTGGAAGCCAAAACGGCCGATAAGCTGGGTAATTTGGTGTATGAGCTGGCGGCGCAGAATTTCAATCCGCTGGTTGCTCTGGCAGCGAAAACGGTAATTGTGGAAGCGAATAACGTGGTTGAAGTAGGCGCAATTACACCAGATGCAGCGATTACGCCAGCAGCACTGATTGATTATATTGTTTATCCAGCATAGGGGATTATTGCCATGAATGCAAAAGAGCTGATTGCACGCAGAATTGCGCTGGAATTTAATGACGGTGATGTGGTGAATCTGGGGATTGGTCTGCCGACACAGGTGGCCAATTATGTGCCGGAAGATGTTCATATTACCTTACAGTCTGAAAATGGTTTTCTGGGTCTGGCAGCATTTAATCCAGATGAAGCCAATCCGAATATGGTGAATGCTGGGGGGCAGCCGTGTGGTATTGCAGCTGGTGGCTGTACTTTTGACAGTGCGTTTTCATTTGCGCTGATTCGCGGCGGCCATGTGGATGCCTGTGTGCTGGGTGGTCTGGAAGTGGATCAGGAAGCCAGTCTAGCCAATTGGATGGTACCTGGCAAAATGGTGCCGGGCATGGGAGGAGCGATGGATTTGGTTACCGGAGCTCGTCGTGTGATTATCGGTATGGAACACTGCACGAAGAACGGTGAATCGAAGATTCTGAAAAAATGTAGTCTGCCGCTGACAGCTAAAAACAAGGTAAATCTGATTGTTACTGAGCTGGCGGTGTTTGCTTTTGACGATGGGCAGCTGGTGTTGCAGGAGCATGCGCCGGGCGTTGATTTGGAAACGATTAAGGCCAAAACACAGGCTGAATTTATGGTTGCAGAAAATTTCTGCGAAATGACAATCAGCCAGCGAGGTTTGTAAAACGGGCAGTTGTCAGGTTAAGGAGTAGATATGGAACATGCGGTAATTGTTAGTGCAGCGCGTACACCAGTAGGCAGTTTCAATGGTTCGCTGGCCAGTGTGGGTACGGTGGATTTAGGCAGATTAGTGATTGCAGAATCGATTAGTCGTGCCGGTGTCGATGCGGGGCTGGTTGATGAAGTTGTGATGGGTAACGTGTTGCAGGCAGGACTGGGACAAAATCCGGCACGGCAGGCAGCACTGGCAGCTGGGCTGAATGATACGGTACCGGCTTATACGGTAAATAAAGTATGCGGTTCTGGCCTGAAAACGGTGGCTTTGGCGGCACAGGCTATTGCAGCTAAAGATGCAGAAGTGGTTATTGCGGGTGGTATGGAAAATATGAGCCGTGCACCGTATCTGCTGGACAGTGGAGCACGCTGGGGCTTTCGTATGGGCAATCAGCAGGTAATTGATACGATGGTTCATGATGGTCTGACTTGTGCGACCAATCATTATCATATGGGTATTACTGCTGAAAATATCGCACAAAAATATCAGATTAGCCGGCAGGAGCAGGACGAGCTGGCTTTACGTTCGCAGCAGCTGGCGGCACAGGCTGTGGCTGCTGGTGTGTTCGACGCTGAAATTGTGCCGGTGACGATTAAGTCGCGTAAGGGTGAAGTGGTGTTTGCTCGTGATGAGTATCCGCGTGCAGAAGCAACCGCTGAGGGGCTGGCTAAGTTAAAACCAGCTTTCCGCACCGATGGTACGGTGACGGCGGGTAATTCATCTGGTATTAATGATGGTGCGGCAGCAGTGATGGTGATGGCGGAAAGTAAAGCCAGAGAGCTGGGTTTGCAACCGCTAGCGCGTATTCGCAGCTATGCCAGTGCCGGTGTTGATCCTGCGCTGATGGGGCTTGGGCCAGTGCCGGCGACACAGAAAGCTTTACAGAAAGCTGGTCTGTCTCTGGCAGATATTGATCTGATCGAGGCTAATGAGGCTTTTGCTGCGCAGTTTCTCGGGGTTGGGCGTGAGTTGAACTTTGATATGGATAAAACCAATGTTCATGGTGGGGCAATTGCACTTGGTCACCCCATTGGTGCCAGTGGTACACGTATTCTGGTAAGCCTGCTGTATGGTTTGCGTAAACGTGATGTACAGCTAGGTTTGGCTACGCTGTGTATTGGCGGCGGTCAGGGTATTGCCATGATAGTGGAACGGATGTGATGTTGTCGCAATTGTGTTAGCAAGGAATGGAATATGTGAGCCATGTAATACTGATGTGTTATGTGGCTTGTTTTTTGTCAGAAACTATACCAGTTGATATGGTGTAACTTGGTATTTTAATTTTTATCTTCAATCATTTGCAGAATGTCGGCTTCTGTCATGTTTTGGGTTTGATTGGCGAAGGTGTAGCAGTCAGGTTTGTTGTCTATATACACTTGTAGGTTGAAGTCCAGTGGCAGGGGTGGTTTGAAAATCCATGCAGCTATGTAATATTGGCCGCTGTGTTTTAATCGGTAGTAAAGATGGGTGCCGCATGCTGAACAGAATGCCCGTTCTGCCCATTCTGATGATTGATAATGAGTAATCAGCTCTTTGTTGTGAAAGTGAATTTTGCCAGTATGCATGATGGTCATTAATGGACCAGCATTCCATTGGCGGCAGGTATGGCAGTGGCAGGCACTCATGGAATAATTTTCCAGTTCAAGGGAAAAAGTAATTTTTCCACACAAACATGAAGCAGTGTGATTTGCCATGTATGGACTCCGATAGAAGATGTAAAGTGTAGTAGACGGCAGCTGTTAGGCTTTATGTCTGACTACTGCTGTCTGTAGGCTTTGGTTATGTTTTTATATTGCTACTGACTACACTTTTAGATGGAAGCGATATATAAGGAGATGATGCACACGACGCCTACTCCCCAAATGCAGGAGCGGGCAAAGGGTTTATCTTTGATGTAGCAATATAGGTAACCTAGCCGGCTGAGTATGAATAGAACGCTCCAGTAATTAATAGTGAGCTGAGCAGCCTTGCCAGTGGCATGAGCTATGATAACCGCAGCGGCAAAGGGGGCAAAAATTTCGTAACCATTCTGTTGCGCTGCATTGGCGCGAGCAGCTTTGCCATACGCTCTAGCCAGAAATGCGCGCGGTTGATGATTGTCGTCGGCAATGAAACCACCGCTTTTTTTTGCATAAAAGGCGGTAATCCATGGCAGTAGCATGGCTATGAAAACACACCAGTAGGCAAGGGTCATGATGTTATCCTGTTGAGTATGCTTATGTGCTGGGTTGATAATGGTATTAACTATATTAAGGGTATATGTGCTTTCGGTTTTATCCGGTTCTGACTTTACCCTGAATTTAAATTATAAGATAATTCAAAGTTTTTCAAGTTTTTTGTGTTTGATAACTATTTTTATGTGTTTGTTGCGCTGATGAGGTGGTCGTCGGGCGGTTTTGAATGGTAAGGCGATTTTGTCGGCGATTTTTGTTTCGGGAACTCTACCATGTTGTTTAAAAAGTTGGCTGACCAGAATGTGTCGGGCAAGACTGTTGTTATTCGGGTGGATATGAATGTGCCGGTAAAGGATGGTGTGATTGCAGATGATACGCGCATTCGTGCTTCGCTGGCTTCAATCCGTTTTTGTTTGCAGCAAGGGGCTGCTGTGGTGGTATTGACGCATCTGGGGCGTCCGAAAGCTGGAGCACCGAAGCCGGAAGACAGTGTGGCGCCGGTAGCACAACGTCTAGGCGAGCTGCTGGGGCAAGAAGTCAGGGTAGTGGAAGATTGGCGTGAGCATAAACCACAGTTACAGGCGGGAGAGGTGGTGATGCTGCCTAATGTGCGCCTGAATGTTGGTGAAAAAGAAAATGACTCAGCTCTGGCTGCGGCTTATGCTGCGCTGGGTGATGTGTATGTAAATGATGCGTTTGGGACGGCACACCGAGCTGAAGCTTCTACTGTAGCGGTAGCCGCGGTGGCGGGTATGGCCTGTGCTGGTATGCTGTTGACTGCTGAGCTAGATGCGCTGTCACAAGCGTTGCAAAATCCCCAAACACCGGTTGTTGCGATTGTGGGTGGCAGTAAGGTATCGACTAAACTGACGATTCTGGAGAGTTTGGCTGATAAAGTGGACCATTTGATTGTTGGCGGTGGGATTGCCAATACTTTTTTGCTGGCACAAGGCTTGCCAGTGGGACAGTCGCTGGCGGAATCGGAGCTAGTAAACAGTGCGCGGCAGATTCTGGACAAAATTGCGGCTAAGGGCGGGGATATTCCGCTACCCACTGATGTTGTAGTGGCAAAACGCTTTGCGGCAGATGCGCCGGCTGAAATCAAAAATGTGGCAGATGTGGCGGCGGATGATATGATTTTGGATATTGGCCCGCAGTCGGCACAAAGGCTGGCACAGATGCTCAAATCGGCCAGAACAATTGTTTGGAACGGCCCAGTAGGGGTGTTTGAGTTTGCTTCGTTTGCGCATGGTACTGAGGTGCTGGCTGAGGCAATTGCGGCTAGTGAAGCTTTTTCAATTGCCGGTGGCGGCGATACGCTGGCGGCGATTGCTCAGTTTGGTGTCAAGGATGATATTAGTTATATCAGTACTGGTGGTGGTGCATTTTTGGAGTTTTTGGAGGGTAAGACTTTGCCAGCTGTGGCTGCGTTAACTGCCCGTGTGTAGGTTGGAATAATTCTGCCGGTACTGCTCTGGTATCTATGATGATGGCGAAACCGCTACTAATAGCGGTTTCGCTTTTTTTATGGCCGTAAGTCCGGCTGTTAGGACTACTCTGATGTGATGATAAAGAATGAGATTATGGATTTGTTTGGATTTGAATGAGTGCCGACGCAGGCAGAAAGCAGAATTTTTTTCAAAATGCGCACTTTTTTAATTTTTTGCTTGGTCTGTTTTTACTTATCAACTATAGCCTGAATGTTAATTTTTTGACAATGGCTTATTTTCAAGTTAATAATAATGCTGTTTTGTTAATTTTATTTTAATTTTGTTTGTTTAAGTCATTTAATTTCATTGATTTATAAATAATTATTTCAAATATTGGTATTGATTGCTGGCTGACGGGCAGGGTGGAAGCTTTGCGTGTTGGGTGGCAATTTTTATTCACACACTTCAGGTTAGGAGTAGTTGATGTCTGGTTCTTCAGGTGGTTGCTGGCGTTGTTTACCTCGCTGGCTGCTGGTATTGATTTTACTGGCAAGTGGTCTGGCGCTGGGCTATGGCGGGATTGTGCTGCTGATGCAGGGCGGATCCATGTATTATCTGCTGGCCGGTATTGCTTATCTGGTGCTGGCGGTGCTGGTAGCTAAGCGTAAGTCTTGTATGGCTTTAGTTTCACTGCTGATTTTTGTGGCAACGTTTATCTGGGCATTGGTTGATGCGCCGGAGCTGACTTTCTGGCCGCTATTGTCGCGACTGGTGGTGCCGGCTCTGCTGCTGATGATGACTTTCTGGTCAGGCAGTGGTTATTCTGGTGTTTCGACTGGGGCGCGCCGTTTCTACAATTGGGGCGGAGCAGTTATTTTCCTAGCGTTGCTGGCTACGCTGATTGCGGCATATTTTCCTCATGGTGAGATTCGTAATCAGGTCGCCATTAGCGAGAATGCAGCTGCTGCTCAGGTAAGTGCGCGTAATCCAGCTGATTGGGCATTTTTTGGCCGTAATCAGCATGGGACACGTTTTGCGCCTTATACCCAAATTAATCCGGATAATGTACGTAATCTACAGGTGGCATGGACGTTCCATACCGGCCGCCGTACCAGTGGCAAGGCAATTGGTGTGGATGAAAATACGCCGTTGCAGATTGGTGACAAGCTGTATTCGTGTACGCCGGAAAATCTGGTTTCGGCCATTGATGCGGATACGGGTAAGCTGATCTGGCGCTTTGACCCGAAAGCGCGTACAGCCGAACATGTGACCTGTCGCGGTGTTGGCTATTATGATATGGATAAGGACGAAAGTCTGACTACAGCAGAGAAAGCAGCCTATACTGAGCCTGTATGCCGCCGCCGTATTGTGGTTTCTACTGTTGATGCGCGTTTATTTACGCTGGATGCGGATAAAGGAACGTTGTGCCCAGGTTTCGGTAATAAAGGCTATGTGGACCTGAAAACGTATATGGGGCCGACTGAAAACAGTAAGCGCTATCACCCAACTTCGGTACCGGTAATGATGGGGCATCTGACGGTGGTTGGCGGCTGGGTACGTGATATCGTGCATGGTGAGCCTTCCGGTGCGGTGCGTGCGTTTGATGTGCGTGACGGTAAGCTGGTGTGGACTTGGGATATCGGTAAACCGGATGGTTTAGCTAAACCTGGTCAGAACTATACTTTAGAAACGCCAAATGTATGGACTATTCCTACTTATGATAAGGAACTGAATCAAGTTTACTTACCAACTGGTAATGGCCCTCCGGATTACTGGGGCGGTGACCGCAATCACATTAAAGAAAAATTCGGTGCGGCTGTGGTGGCTCTAGATGCCAGCACGGGTAAGCTGCGCTGGGTGCGACAGCTGATTCACCATGATGTGTGGGACTATGATCTGCCTTCTCAGCCGGTGTTGTATGATGTGACTAATGATAAAGGACAGAAAGTTCCTGCTCTGATTCAGACTACTAAGACCGGTCAGATTTTTGTGATTGACCGTCGCAATGGTGAGTTTGTGACTAAGGTAGTGGAACGGCCTGTACCGACTGCTCCGGCTGCAGAAGGTGAGCGTCTGGCGACTACGCAGCCGGATTCGGTAGGTATGCCGAGTATCGGAAATGAAACGCTGACTGAGCAACGGATGTGGGGTATTACGCCGTTTGACCAGCTGTATTGCCGTATTTTGTTTAAGAAATCGGTATACAAAGGCCGTTTCACGCCACCGGGTGCGCAACCCTATATTGAATGGCCTAGTCTATTGGGTGGTATGAACTGGGGCGGTATTTCGATTGATGAATCGCGCAATCTAATGTTTGTTAATGATATGCGCATGGCGCTGCGTATGCAGTTGGTCACCCGTGAGCAGGCTAAGCAGTATAAGGTATCCACTGATGAAGTACCTGGCTTTATGGGTACAATCCGGCCGCAGGTGGCAGGTATTTATGGTGGGGTGAAGATTGATATTCTGCAGTCTCCACTGGGTGTGCCGTGTCAGCAGCCTCCGTTCGGTACAATGAGTGCTATTGATTTAACCACTAAGCAGCTGGTATGGCAGGTACCTTTGGGTACGGTGCAGGATACTGGTCCGCTGGGTATTAAGACGCATCAGCAAATGCCGATTGGTATGCCTACTTTGGGCGGTCCTACGGCTACAGCTTCTGGTCTGGTGTTCTTTGCTGGTACGCAGGATTATTATCTGCGTGCTCTGGATGCGAAAACAGGTAAGGAAGTGTGGAAAGCGCGTCTGCCGGTGGGTTCGGTGGCTGCCCCGCTGATTTATGTTTCGCCGAAAACAGGTAAGGAATATGTAGTGATTTCAGCTGGTGGCACCAGCCATGCTACGGATGTAGGCGATTATGTAATTGCTTATGCGCTGCCGGATAAGAAATAATTCTGGCCGTTTGATTCAACAGCACCTGTAATGCGGGTGCTGTTTTTTTTCTGATGGCGCTATAATAGTATTGTTTACTTATTAATTGCATTTATATTCCTGTTTTTACGCTGGTTTATGAAATACTGTTGATGATATAAGAATGTGATGCTGTGGTGCATTGTTAACTGAAATAATAAGGAGTTGTGTTATGAAAAGTTTTACCCGTGTAGTAACGCTGGCTGCTTTGTCTTCTTTGAGTATCGCTGCTTTTGCAGCACCCGCAACGGAGGTGCCCACTGCGGTGATGACTGAAACTGTAGTGGTTCAAGAACATGCACCGGTAAAAGGGTGGGTGAATACGCATTCAATTTTGCCGCAGTTGAATTTGAGTACGCAACAGAAGGCGCTGGTGCAGAAAATTGATCATCAATATGCTAGTCAGCGTCCGTTGATGAGTAATGAAAATCGGCAGACATTGTCTAATCTTCAGCAGCTGCGTAGAAATCTGGTTACTGGCAAACGTTTTGATGATGCTAAGGCTAAGAATATGATTGCACAGGAACAGCAGATATGGGCGCAGCAGCAACAGGCTCGTGCTGATTATGATTTTTTACAGCTGAAACGGGAACACGATATTTATCAGATTCTGACGCCTAAACAGCAGCAGCAATATTGGCATTTACGCCAGCAGCAGAAGTTGTTGCGCTGATGCGCTGGCGTGTATTCTGTTGATTGAAAACCTCGGATATCCGGGGTTTTTGTATGTGGGCTGGCAATGTATCAGAAGCGTATCTGAGCCCGTGCCCAAAGGGTACGGCCAGGTTCGTTGACGCGGCGTTCCTGTACGGAATAGGTGTCGAAATCGTAGGCAGATTTGTTGACAGCTTCGGCATAGGTTTTGTTGAAGAGGTTGTCGATGCCGATTTGTAGGAGAGCGTGCTTGTTGGGTTTCCAGCCTGCATTGAGAGCAAGGGTACCGAAACCATTGCTGCGGCCTAAATCCATACCGACGATGTTGCCCTGATTTTTGGCATAGCGATGCTGGCTGGCAGCTAAACGCCAAAGGGCACCGGCGCTGAAGTGTTCGTTTTCCCAGTTGAGGTACGTGCGCCATTCTAATGGTGGGGTTTGTGCCAGTGGCCGTTTGTCGCTGCGGTTGCTGGCGTAGGTATAAGCCAGACTGCCACCAAGATTCCAGTGTGGGGCAAACTGCCAGTTGGTTTTGGCTTCGAAGCCATAGCGACGGGCATTAATCTGGCGGGCATAATTTTTGCTATTTATGCTTTCAATCAATATGAAATCATTGATTCTGCTAGCGAAGATGTCGATGGAGCTGGTGATGCTGCTGCCTTGATAGCTGAGGCCAGCGTCGATTTCGTGGTTGGTTTCTTTGTGCAGTTTTGCACCATTTGTTTTGCTGCGTTCCCAGTAATCGGGGGCACGCTCGGCCTGACCATAGCCAATATAGCTGGTGAATCTGTCACCACGGTGTTGCAAACGCATGAAGCCTGCGTTTAGGCCTTCATGTTGATGTAGATAATTTGGGGCAATGGTATTTTTCTTAGGGTTGAACTGGGTATTGGTCCAGTCGTGACGCAGACCACCGTAGAGGCTATTGTTTTCGTCGAAATTCCATTCGCTTTGCACGTAGACACCATGGCGTTTATAAGTCTGATTCCATTCAAACGGCCATCTGGTGAAGTTTTCTGCCTGATGTTTGTCGGTGCTCATCATCATCGGGCGTGAGCTGACTTCGTCACTCTGCCAGTCTGCGCCAATTTCGCTGTGGGTGTTGCCAAGCTCTATCTGTGCCGACAGTTTGGCTGATTTAATTTCACGTCCTGGATTCATTACTGAATACATGCGCCGTACCGGCATGGCTGCTTGATGCGTACTGTCCATTCCGTTCATGCCTGTACCCGTTTTCATGCCCATACCCATGCCGCCATTCATTTTCATTGGTGGAGTAGTACGCAGGCTGAAGTTGTCCATGACATGATCAATTTTGCTGCGGCCGTATTCAAACTGTATCTGGCTTAGCCAGTCAGTGATGTTTTGCTGACGTAGTTTCATTGACCAGCCACGGCGGTTAAATTGGGTACCGTCCATTGACCGGTCGGCATAGCGGGCATGGCCGGTGCTGTGTTCGTACTGTACGGCAAGCAAGGTATCGGTGAAAGGTGTGAGGGCACCCTGAACTATTTGGTTGTTGCGCTTGAAAGCCGAATGAACGGTGTCACCATTACCATCTTTGTAGTCTTTTGATTCGTTGTGGCTGGCGTTGAGTCGAAGCCAGCCGTACTGGTTGCCTAGTGTGCTGTCTATGTAGGCATCGCTACGGCCAAATGAGCCTTTGGTAAGGGCGCTATCGAGTTTGGCCGTGGGCTGTGTTAGTGGTTTTTCGTCACGCATGAATCGGACTGAACCAGTGATCATACCCGGTCCCTGATTAACGGCTTGAGGGCCTTTGGTGATGATTACGCGGTCGTAACTGGCCGGAAAGAGATAGGATGTGGGCGGATCCATGCGTCCCGGGCAGCCACCGAGTACAAACTGGTCGTCGGCAGTAATGAGCAGGCGCGAACCGCCAAGTCCGCGCAGCAAAGGGTCGCCGGAGCTACCGCCTTTGCGGGTAACACTCATCCCGGCTACGGATTTGAGTAAGTCGGCACCATCCTGTGCCGGTAGGGGCTGAAGGGCGGTTTTGGGGTCGATAATTTCGATACCGGGTGCATTTTGCTTTGAAGCAACAACCACAATGGGACTTAGTTCGGCGGTATGAGGATCTGAATTAACTGGCTGGGGCTGAGCCTGCGCTTTGACGAGGATGCAGGACAGTGCAAGAAAAACAAGAAAGCGGGAGGGAATATACATGGGGTGAGTCTGTCCAGATGCAGGTATGGATGTGGCTTATTATATCTTAATCAATACAAACAAATCTTTAAACATTAAAATCATTTGTTTAGGCGGACAGGTTAATGTGCTCTAATTTTTTAGTGACTTAACCATTGTGATAGTACGTAGATGATGAGACCGATACATCCGCCCACCAATGTGCCGTTGATGCGGATGAATTGTAAATCGCGGCCAACACTTAGCTCGAGTTTATCTACCATCTGCCGGCTGTCCCAGCTTTTTACTTTGTCTGCGATAAACTGGCTGACGCGATTTTTGTACTGCTGGATGAAATGGCGTGCACATAGTGTGATGCGGGTGTCGAGCCGGCGCATAAATTGTGGATACTGGCTGGCTTGCTGTTGCATATGGCTACACAGGCGGATGAGCTGTTGCTGCCACCAAGAGTTATGTTGAGTGATGTCCTGCTCACTCCAGCCGACGAAGCTATCCCATAAATCTTTGATGCTTTGCTGTAAGGCGGCCGATTGTAGTAATTGCTGCCGGCTGGTGGCCAGTTGGCGATGCCAGCGGCGGTTGCGGCGTAACTGCCGCTCGATGATGAGCAGTTGTTTGCGACTGGCACGCCAGAATACATGTTGTGGATTGGCCAGTACAGCGTCTATATAGGAATCAGCCCAGTTGAGGGCTTTGCCGGCTACCCAATCATCTATCTGTGCAGTGAGGGTGGTTTTAAGGGAGGCTTTGAGTTTGTCCCATGTGGATGGATCGCTTTTTTCAATTCTGCCTACCCATGACAGCAGACTTTTTTCCAGCTGGGCTCGTGTCTGTTCGTTTTGTAACCAGCAGCGCACTTGTTGTAATAGAGCACGCAGGAGAATAGAGTCGATTCCTTGTTTATTGATTAGCAGTAGAATGTTGGCCAGTGTTTTACCTATGCGGGCACCGCTGTACTGTGTATTTAGCAGTTGGCTGATGAATCGGGATACATCGCTAGCGGTAGCGGTGCGTAATAGGAGAGGAATCTGACGAGTAAGGATGGGCAACCATTGCTGTTGGTTGTCTGTATTGACCAGCCATTTTAATGCGCTGGTGGCCGGATGCTGGCGATAAATGCGGCTGGCGATGGCTTTGTCTTGCAAAAAATTGTTTTCGATAAAGCGTGCGAGCTCGTCGGCAATTTTATTTTGCTTTTGCGGCAGAATGGCGGTGTGAGGAATGGGCAGACCGAGTGGATGGCGGAAAAGCGCAGTGACAGCAAACCAGTCTGCCAGTGCACCTACCATGGCTGCTTCTGCGAATGCTTTCAGGTAAGCGAGTGCCGGATAGTGCTGCTGCCACAGACAACTGAACACAAATAAGACGCAGGCAGCAAACAGTAGGCTGGTAGCCAGTAGGCGCATGCGGTCTAATCGACGGCGTTGCTGCAAATTGTGTACGGTTTGGGACATGGTTTGGGCTGATGGTGTTCTGTAGTAGTGGTAGATGTAGTGATTTTAGTGGCTGGTGACCGGTTATCCAGTCTGATTTCCGGAATTTTACCCGATTAAGTAAGAATATGGATTTTGGGAGCTGATGTGTGTGACAGGCTGTTGTTTTTTTGATGGCAGGGTTTGGACAGTGGGGAAGCGGTCTATCTTGCTTAAATGAGTTTGCGGCAAAACTATGGTTTTGCCGCACGATAGGCGTGATGCGAATAGAAATTTAAACGCTAGGCTGCGGGCGTTGCTGTTTATGCTGCCACCATTTAAAAGCATAGCCGGCAATAACCGGAATCAGGGCGTAGATAATGAGTGCTGTCCAGCTGCCGTACCAATGTACCAATTTGGTTGTGCTGCCATCACTATTGAGCATGATTTCGCTTGAGCCGTGGTGAATGGCTCGCCACCAGCACATTACCAGTAAACCCAAAAATAATGGCCATATGTTGCGCGTGCGTGCGCGTTGCCATAGCAGAAAAAACACCAGTGCCCACACCAGTGTCAAGGTGGTGACGAGCAAACCAGTATCTGTTGGCAGTTGCAGATAGCGGCAGATAATAAAGGTGATCACTACCCAGATGCCGGCGAGAATGGCCATGATGAATTCTTCGGGTTTATTTAGCATGCTGTTGCTTCCTTAGCGAATTTACGGCAGTTACGTTCAATATACCGCAGCTATTTTGCTTTGTCATGTGCTGGCAGCCATGGCTTCAGGGTACTGGTATCGATATCCCACTGCCAGATGCCATGCTGATTGAGCGGATTAAGGCCGCGCAGAAACAGATATCGTACGCTGATGGTGGTCGGCAGCTGGCCGTGGCTGTGCAGAAATCGGGCGCAGGCGATGCTGTAGATGAGTGCCTGTAAATAGTAATGATGTCTGGCGATAGCGGTGTCCATGTTTGCCTGGGTATAGTCGTCAAGGCGGTTGCCCAGATGGTTAGATTTGTAATCAATTACATATACTTGCCCGTTAATATCTTCGCCCATTAGGTCGATGGCGCCGTTGATATAGCCGCTGACGGTGGCAAAGTCTAGCTCTTGAGCTGCCTGAACACAGCATTCAGGCAGGCCGGGTGCTTGGGCAAACCACTGTTGTAAATCTGCGATATTAAAGTCGTCGACGTGTAGCATGAAATTCATTTCGGCAACGCGCTGTGTGATGGGCAGGCTTGCTATGGTGGTCTGTGCGGACAAGGGGCAGTGGCGTACGGCATCGCTGAGTTCCTGCATGGTAGCGGCATGGGTATTATCGAAACCGTAGCGGGCGAGACAGGCAAGTATTTGTTCTTGTTCGTCACTGTTGGCTGGCTGGCTAAATTCAGTCTGTTCTAGTATGGCATGCAGGCACAAGCCGGCATTGATGCCACGTTCAAATGCCAATAGGGCGGTTTCGGCTTCAGCGGCGGGGGTTGCAGGCTGTGACAATATTTCCGCCTGATCGAGTGCTGGTGCCAGTTTTTCTTCTTCGAGGCTGTGTTCGTGGTGACGGTATTCGTGGCGGCTTAAGCTGGTGAAGCTGGTATAGCGTACAGTCTGAAATTCTCGTGGTGGCAGGGTCAGGGCGCGATAGGGTTGCTTTGGCGCTGCTGCTTCATCCGCAACGGTAGGCGCAACACTGCCTTCGCACCAGTGAAACATGGATGTGCTGCAGCCGGCTAATCGTTTTTGCCATGCTGCATGCAGGGTGCTGGAGAGATTTTTTTTATGGGTTTGTTGCCAAAACTGTAGTGATTGTTCAAGTGTGCCGTCGGGCTGCCCGTCCAGTAACCATGCCATAGGGTTGCTGGCGGTGTTGTTGCAGGCGGCTGTATAGAGAATGAGTTGTTCACGGGCACGGGTGAAAGCTACGTAATACAGGCGCAAACGTTCGGCCATGCTTTCGCGTATCAATTCTGTGCAGTCAGTGTCGCTAAGAAGGCTGCTGGCAATCAGTTCTGTCTTATCCTGCTGATGCAAGCGCTGCCAATTTTCCTGATTGTTGATGGCCTCTTTGCCGTCCCAAACAAAAGGACAGAATACGACAGGATATTCTAGCCCTTTGGAGGCATGCATGGTAACAATTTTAACCAATGCTTCGTCGCTTTCCAGCCGCAGCAGGCTGTTTTCAGCGGCCGGCCGTTCGTTGTCGATGGCACTGGCTAGCCAGTCGAGCAAGGCGGTGGCGGTGGGCAGGGTTTGTTCGGCGTCGGCAAGTAATTCAGTGAGTTGCCACAGATTGGTCAGGCTGCGTTCATTGCGCTGGCTAAGCAGGTTCGTTTCCATGCTGGTGTGGCCGGCAAACCACTGCATGGCGCTATAAATCCCGTACTGCTGCCATAGCTCGCGGGTTTGCTGTGCCAGTTGTATCCATTCGCTGAGGTCGTTTTCGTTTTCGTTCAGTTGTGCCAGTTGTGCCGCTGTTTGGTTATACAGTATGCCGCCAAGAATAAAGCGCAAAATTTCGGTACGTTGTGGTTGCAGCCAAAAACGGAGCAACGCCAGTACAGCCTGTGCTTCGGTACTGGCAAATACGGACTGATTACCCAGTGACACACTCATGATACCGCAGCGTTTAAGGGCACTGGCAATCATGCTGCCCTCGTTGTGGGAATGTACCAGTACGGCGATGTCGCCTGCCTGTAATGGCCGAGTATTGAGTAATAGTTCATCTCGTCTGCCTTGATTAATCAGGCTGGCTATTTCGTGGGCACAGCATTCTGCTGCACGTACACGCAAACTGTCTTTATTTGGGATAAGCTCTTCGCCTTTGCTGTTGAGCTCAATTTGTTCTGGTAGCCAGCGTACGACCACGGCAGGTACGACTGTTTTGTTCAGTCTGCTATGCAGGCGGCTTTCAAGCGCCTGTGCTTGTACCGGTGGGTAATCGATACCTTCCAGCACAAATGGCAGCTGTTTGCCATTGAAGAGATGCCCGATTGCCTGTATGAGTGCCTGATGGCTGCGGTAATTGGTGGTGAGGGTGTAGCGTTGTTGCGGCGGAGTATCGGCGGCAGCACGTAGATAGGCATGAATGTCGGCACCGCGAAAACGATAAATAGCTTGTTTGGGATCGCCAACCATAATCAGTGGTCGATTTTGCTCGGCGAAAGCGGTTTTGAATATTTTGTATTGCAGCGGGTCGGTGTCTTGGCATTCGTCTACAAGTGCTATTTGCCATGTTTGTGCTAATGCGGCAGCCAGTGCAGAGGCCATGGGATTTTCTGTAGATAGTGCCATACCAACGTCGGCAAGAAGGTCGTCGTAGCTGCGCTGATGGCTGTGGCGCCGATGTTCGCTCAGACACTGTTTTACGTAATTGAAGCAATCCAGCTGTAATTGCAGAACAACACTGGTGTCTGCTGCTTGCAAGGCACTGAAGGCAGCGGCCAACTCGGCTAATACCGCTACTTCCGCTACCAGTACATCGTTTAGAGTTTGTCCTTTTCTGGTTTTTTCGTGCAGTTGGTCGGTAGCCAGTTTGGCACATCTTTCTAGTGTCGCTGTGGAAAAGATTGGTATGCTGGCTACACTTTCCAGAGCTGATTGTAGGTCGCAGAAAAGTTGTTGGTAGCTGCTGGTGCGATAAATATTGCCGTTGAGTTGTGGCTGTAATTGCCAGAATGCATCCTGAATATGAGCAAAGCGCGTACAGACAGTGTGCCAGGTCTGCTGCCAACATGCATGGATGGCATCTTTGTTTACAGCCGGCGGCTGACGCAACTGGATATCGGCTATGCCACAATAACGACCCATTTCACGCATTAGGCGTGCCGGTGTTAGTTTGTAGGTTACCGCAAGCTCAGCCAGGTTGTTGTTATTGCTGACTTGCCGGCGCCAGAAATCTTCGGCAAACCGGCACAATAGTTCAGGGTCGGTTTCGATGGTTTCAGTATCAAACGGTGTCTGGCACAAAAAGGCGTAGTCAGTGAGTACGCGCTGACAGAAGCCGTGAATAGTGTAGACGGCGGCGCGGTCGAATTGGGTAATCGCTGCCTGTAGGCGCAGTATCAGACTCGTTTCGTCTTCCTGAGCGCGCGCATAGTCAATGAGTTGTTGCAGTACCGGATCGTTTTGTTCGGCGGGCAGAGTGTTTTGCAGTAAGGCCAGAGCTTGATTGAGGCGTATCCGCAGGCGGGTTTTTAGTTCGGCTGTGGCGGCTTTGGTGAAGGTCACCACCAGTATGGCATCTACCGGCATGTGTTCCAGCAATACCAGCCGTGCAAACAGTGCGGCGATGTTGAAAGTTTTGCCGGTACCGGCAGAAGCTTCTATGAGGCTGCTGCCGTTTAAAGGCATGGTAATGGGGTTTAAGGCTTGGCTCATTGTTCTTTTTCGGCAGTTTCCAGCGCGGCCATCATTGGCAGCAGTAGTTCTTCAATCAGCTGCCAAAACAGCGGGCTGTCAATCGGCAGGGTTTCGTCACGGCCGAATACTTGGGCTACTTCGGGATATTCGGCCTGCGGTTTGCCGTTGTGGCTGTCCATATACATTTTAAAAGCTGCGCTTCGTTCTTCCGAGCCATATTCTGGTAGGGTGTTTGCTTTTTGTCGGCGCTTATACCAGCAGCGGGCGGCACTGAGACTGGTTTTCGGAAAAAATGGCAGTGGCCGGTATTGCCCAAGCTGGTAATAATCCAGCCATAAGGCCAGCTGCGCCTGTGCATCCGGCCGGCTTAGTGCGGCTAGCTTGCGAGGCTGGGGCGGGTATAGCTCGTAGGTATCCTGTTTAAACTCAGTGGCGCAGGCGCAAAAAAGTAAATGGCGCAGGTACAATTCAATGTTATCTGGTGCGGTGGGCGCCTGAGTGCGCTCGAGTAATTGTCCGCACTGGTGTATATGGCTGATGTTGCCACTGAGTTGTAGCTGTTGATGATTGAAAACGAAAACGATATCGGCTACAGCGGGGCTAAACAGTATTTCACCATCCAGAGCGAGTGTTTGGGTGCGTAAAGTCTGGCTGACAACTAAACCAAGCGCGCCTTCTGGCACCAGTCCGCTGACCGCCAATGCTGCATCCACGTCGTTAAAATCCAGATGCTGCTGGCGCGCGCGCGTGTAAGCACTATAGATTAGGGCGCTGTTTTCAATGGCAAATGGTTCTGCGGCGCTGACTGGTGCTTCTTGATACGGTGCCTGCCATTGCAATTGTTGTTGTAGCCAATGGCGTACCGGATTGCGCCAGAAACGGATAAACGTTTCAATATCAATTTCTTGTGGTTGTGGTTCGCCTTCTTCTGTGGCTGCATAAAATGGCAGTGGCTTGACCATTTTTTGATTCAAAGCTTCGGCATAATCAGAGCGGCTGCTATTCAGGTCTCCGTTAAAATATCGATAGGAAAACGGTTGTAATGGATGGCGAATGATATGTTGCTGATTAAACTGCAACGGGTTGCAGCCGGTCATAGCCGACAGTACATCTATTAGCTCATGCAGTAGGGCAGAGGGAGCCAGCTCTTCGTTTTTACGTATATCTTTACCTATGTACGACAGATAAAGTTTTTCGCCTGCGCTCAAAATGGATTCGAGAAACAGATAGCGGTCGTCATTTCGGCGGGCACGGTCGCCTCGGCGTGGATGGCGGGCAATCAAATCGAAAACAGCGGATTTAGTGGTACGCGGATAGTCTCCGTCGTTTAGTCCAAGTAGGCAAATGCAACGAAAGGGTAGACTGCGCATCGGCACCATACTGCAAAAGGTGATGCCACCCCGTAAAAAGCCGGCCTGACGAGTACCGGATAGATAGTTCTGTAAATGCTCTATGGCGATTTCTGGCTCAATTAGACACTCAAATTGTGCCAGCTCTGCTTGTGCCTGCCATTCGCCAAGGCTGGTTTCCAGTTGCTGCATGGCTTGACCAGCCAGAGAATCCGCATCGGCTACATCGTGCAGGAGCAGGCGTGTGCGGGCAATCCAATCGCTGATGCTGGCAGCGCTTTGCCAGCAACTGTGGTGCTTAATCAGACAATCAATTAACTGTTGTCCCCGAGCTAAAATCTCTGTCTGGCCAACATCGCCAAACCATGGCAATTGTTGCTGCCACAGGGCAGTGCGTTTATCGTCTGGCAGCAGCCAGCCTAGTACAGTTCGTTCTCGTGCTTGCTGCCAAGTAAAAAGTTTGCTTTCACCGCCATATTTATGGCGCATATCTGTGTCTATGCCCCAGCGAACACCTTGTTCTCGCCAGACACGGCTAATTAGTTCCACGTCGCTGTCACTTAAATCGAAACGTGCGCGCAGCGGTGATTCGTCTAATAAGGGCTGTATGCTTTCGATGTCGAAGCGGCTTTGCATAAGTTGCAAGAGTTTTTCCAGCAATTGCAGTAATGGCTCTTGCAAGCTGATTTTTACATCAGCAATATTGTAGGGCAGTGCAGGGGTGTTGCCCTGAGTCTGACCAAATACCGCATGAATGAACGGTAAATAAGGCTCGATATGCGGAGTGAGTACGGCAATGTCTTGTGGCTGCCACTCTGGATGTGTGGCTAAATCCTGCATCAGCTGCTCTTTCAGAATTTGCAGCTCACGTAAGCAGGAGTGTGCAGACACAATCTGTATAGAATTATCATAAGCTTGCTGTACATAAGGTGGGTCGGTCTGTTTGGGATGGTGCAGACACTGAATATCGTTTTGTAGCCGGTGTAGCAGGCTGTCGGCAGTGTCGCCGCATTCTGCATAAACTGGTGGCATGTACACCACTTCGCCTAAATCATTGAGTGCATCAAAAAAATCACGCCCCTGTTTTCCCAGACTGGCGAGTAGTGGATGGCCGACCATACTTGAATCAGCTTGCTGATGCTCGAGCAGTAAATCAGCAGAAAGGACATTGCCCCAGTATTCGGCACATGGATTCACTGCAAACACATGTACATCAGTGTGCTGTGCCATTATCTGCAAAGCGTGTAGATAGACTGGTGCCAGAGTGGCAATGCCAAAAACAAAAATACGTTTCGGTAGGTGTTCTTCTCGCAGCTGTGACAAAAAATCTTGCATTAGGCCAGCACGATTGGGGAAATTGGTTTCTTTGCTTAGCCAATACCATAATTCTGCCTGCCAGTCCTCATCTTCTCCAAGACCAACTAATTCTTTTTTTTGCCAATTATTTATCCAATCATTGCGATAAATTAAATATTGGTCAAACATATCTGCAAGTTTGCCGGCAAGATGGTAGGGTGCCTGTATACTGCTTTCAAGGTATGATTGCAATGCTTTGGCAGTCAGGCATAATTGTGCTCCCTGTAAATCATTGCTACGAAACAGGCTGAATAGGCGCCAGCGCAGCACATCTGTCTGAAAAGGATTGAGTCTGGGCGTGTCAGGTAGAACTTTATGAGTTAACTGCCAGATGTAAGCAGCTGGTAGGCTGAAATGCAGATTGGCTGCGATGCCGTGTTCCTGAGCCAGATAGTGGTTGAGGTAGCGGCGCATGCCCTGACTTTGAACTACAATTTCAGTCGGAGTCCAAGCTGAATACTCGGCGGTGTGCTGATACACGCTGGCCAAAAGTGCAGCTAAATCAGATAAGTGATTGGATTGATAAACATACAGCATAACAGCTTCCGCCCCTGTTCAATATTGCTATTATAGCGGTAGCACGGTGGTTTGCATCTGATTCAGAACTGGAATTTGCTACTGAGGGCTGGTTGGGCTATCTGTATGAAGATAAATAAATATCGAAAAGAGCCTCTAGTTAAAAAAATAGTTAATGCTGGTCAAAAGCGGGAAAAAATTGGAAAATAGATGATTAAATACCCTGCCATAAGCAAGTATGGCATCAGAAGAAGGATATCACAGTGAGATTTGAAGGCGTCATTGATGAGCTGGCGGCAACTAAAGGTGTCATGGCGTGTGCTGTCGTGGATTATGAAAGCGGAATGTTTATAGATGGAGTCAGCCCGTCTGGCATGGATCTGGACATTCTTTCTGCAGGCAATACTGAAATTGTACGTTCCGAGGTAAAAGCTATTGCACGCCTCTATGGACAGGAAAGCAATGAAGATGCAATAGATGATATTCTCATCAGTCTGCACAAACAGTATTACCTACTGCGGCCGATGAAGAATGTGAAAGGCGTATTCATGTTTATGGTGCTCGACCGTAAAACTGCCAATCTGGCTTTAGCTCGGAGAGCACTAAAAGTAGCCGACCGCAAATATCACGACTAAACACTTTTCTTTGATATAGCCGATACAGTTTGTTATCTGCGCGGCAGCCTCTCTGCATTTGCAGCGAGGCTGCTAATTTATTGTGCTTTCTGTACTTGTTTGTCATACCAGCTTAATAATTCCGGTGCTGGTACATAGCCAATTAAGGGTTTACTGCGATAGCCGTTACTGTGTACCACAAATAGACCCGGTGGTCCGTACAAGCCATACTGTTGCAACATGTGTCGTTGCGCTGGTGTATTGTTGGTAACATCGATTTGTAAGAAGCGATCTTCTTCAATTACTCTTCTGACCGCAGCATTACTTAAAGTAAACGCTGTCATTTCTTTACAGGAAATGCACCAGTCGGCATAGAAATCCACGACTACCGGTTTGTCTGGATCCTTATCAAACAGCTCCTGCATGGCCTGTCGCAAATGAATTGGCTTAGTGAAATATCTTCCGAAATGCTGGCCGTTTGGCGGTGTTAATGTCAAAAAGCGATGGAGCGGGGTGACATGGTGCATGACGCTGGCTGTCATAAAATAAATACCACCAGTCAGAAATAGTATGCCGGCCAGTGCTGTGAACCAGCGTCTGCGTTTGGGGGCATAATACCACTGCCAGCCCAGATAACACGCCGGTGCTACCATCAGCAAGGTATAAATGATGATCACCAGATAGTAGTTTAGAAACGGGGTGGCAATATAAGTGGCCGCGCCCAATAGCATCAACCCGAATAAATATTTTACACACGTCATCCAGTTTCCGGCACGCGGTAGGATATGTACGCCAAATACGGAAATCAGAATCAGTGGAACACCAGTACCCAGTGCCATGACATACAGTGCCATACCTCCCAGAGCAGCATCACCGCTCTGACCAATATAGCCCAGCGCAAAAGCCAATGGCGGTGCAACACAAGGACCGATAATTAGTGCCGACAATGCCCCCATAACCAGTACTGATAATAAATGACCGCCACGGAAACGGTTGCTGATGCGTTGAAAATATGCCTGCCAGCTGGCGGGTAGCTGAATACTGTATAAATCAAACATCGACAATGCCAGAATCACCAATATTGCTGCTGCAGATAGCACTACTGCCGGCTGTTGAAGCCAGCCGGTGAGAAAAGCTCCGGTACGTGCCGTTACAATACCCACCACGGTGTAAGTAAAAGCCAGCCCCTGCACATACACAAACGACAGCAGAAATGCCCGCCATTTTGTAGTTTTCTGGCGCGAACCCATGACAATTGCCGACACAATCGGCAGCAATGGATACATACATGCCGTCAGGCTCAAACCCATGCCGGCAATGAAAAACGTCATTAAATTGGTAATTAGGGTTGTCCGGGATAACTGAAACAGACTGTCACTGCCCGAATTGCCAGACCAGTCTGGAGGTGGAGCAATAGCAGGAGGGCTGCTAAAACTATCCAGCTCCGGCTGAGTAGACGCAGAAGAGGGGACAATATGATATTTGCCAGTGCGGCTGATGGTAAGAGTATTTTCCACTGGCGGATAACAGATACCAGCTTCAGCACAGCCCTGATAGGATAAGGTCAGCTGATATGGTTCGGTTTGTGTGCCTTTGTTATAGCGCCAGACCACATCAGTATGTTGGTAATAAACCTCTTGCTTGCCAAAGAATTCATCCTCTTTCTGTTTTCCCGACTGGTTAAACTGAGCGGCACCGAGCACGCCCGCCGGCTCAGTAGTAGCTAGAATTTTATTGCGGTATAAATAATAGCCATTTGCAATAACAAAATGTACCCGTATTTCATTATCATGTACATTTAACTGTGGCACAAAAGCCTGTTCCGGCGGCAACAGTCTACCGTTATTACCGGCAGCCAGCCCAGCGTGGCTCAGAACCAATAGCAGCGCAGATAACAGCACCAAATGCTTCAGTAGGAAATCCGTGCAGACACGCAAGCGAGAAAAAGAGTGATACATAAATGTCACAGTAGCCAGTTTAATTCCAACCAGAACATCGAACTCAGTAAATGGCTACCAGCAAAATCAGGCGGGGGTAGCCATTCACTTCCCCTTATGTTTCCTAAGTTTATCCACACAGAAACGGATAAAGATTGAATGTTGAGATATCAAATCAGGGGTATTGTATCAGTGCATAGGCCGAGTGATTGTGAATAGATTCGAAATTTTCGCTTTCCACGGTAAAAGATTGAATGCGCGGGTCGGCTTTAAGCGCCGTAGCTACATCACGTACCATATCCTCAACAAATTTCGGATTGTCGTAAGCGTATTCAGTTACATATTTTTCATCCGGCCGTTTCAGCAGACCATATAATTGACAGGAACCCTGCTGCTCCACCATATCAATGATTTCTTCAATCATCACAGCTTCGCAGGATTGTAGTGTAACTGTCACATGTGAGCGCTGATTATGTGCACCGTAAGCCGAAATTTCCTTACTACACGGGCATAAGCTAGTTACCGGAATCATTACCTGCAACGTGTGCTGATAAATACCGTCCTTGATCTCCCCACAGAGCTTTACTTCGTAATCCAGCAGGCTGGAAATAGCCGTCACTGGTGCCTGCTTGCGCCGAAAAAAAGGAAAACGCATATTGATTTTACCAGCCGTTGCCTGTAGCTTCTGCAACATGCTCACGGTAAGCTCTTTGAGCGCCGCAAAATCAATGCTGACTTGCTGCGAATGCATTAACTCGACAAAACGAGACATATGCGTGCCCTTCTGCTCGGCTGGCAGCGCTACTGTCATGGTTAAATCAGCTATTGTGTGTTGTTCACCGGCCGCACTCATAATACATAGGGGTAGCCGTAAGCCCTTCACTCCAACCTGATTGATTGGCATATTGCGTTTATCAACACTGCTTTGCACATCGGCAATAGTGTCCATTCTGATGGTTTTCCTCTTGAAACAATGTCAAATCTGCCCGCCAGATACTATAAAAACATCCAAACTGGCGGCACATAAGGCGTAAAATTATACTGTATGGCTTAATTCCGAGCAAATCACTCGGGATTAGGTATTCGGCAACGTGAAGCTGCCTCAGAAGCAGGGTGCATGCTAAACTAAGCACCCGCGGCAGCCGGTATTTTGCCAGTACCTGCTGCGGTACCGACAAAACCAAGACTTATCCCAGCGGAGAAAATATGAAATTTGCCACACAGACCATTCATTCCAGTTATCAGCCTGAAGAGCATAACCGTGCTTTAATGCCGCCTATTTACCAAAATAGCATGTTTGCCCTGCATGAAATCGGCGAAAATATTTCGTTTCGTTATGCACGCATCTCCAACCCTACCCGTCAGGTGTTAGAAGATACGGTAGCCGAGCTGGAAAATGGTTGCGCTGGCTTTGCCTACGCCAGTGGTATGGCCGGAATTGATGCCGTGTGGCGTACTTTTCTGCGTCCAGGTGACACTATTGTGGCTGTAGCCGATATTTATGGTGGTGCCTACGACCTACTCACAGAAGTGTATGCCCAATGGGGCGTGAATGTTATTTTTGCAGACCTCACTAATCCAGCCAATCTGGATAGCATATTGGCACAAACAAAAGTCAAAATGGTATGGCTAGAAACTCCGAGTAACCCGTTATTGCGTCTGGTAGACATCGCTGCACTGTGTGAGAAAGCCAAAGCAGCCGGAGCCATTGTTGGTATGGACAATACCTTTGGCACTCCCTATGTTCAGCAACCGCTGAATCTAGGTGTAGACATCGTGTTTCATTCTGCTACCAAATATTTGTGCGGACATTCCGATGTATTAATGGGTATTGTCGTGGTTAAAGATGAGGCACATGCGCGGCAGTTGCGAGCACTGAGTATTCAAACCGGCGGCGTGGCCGGTCCAATGGACTGTGCGCTGGTATTGCGCGGTATCAAAACTCTGGTGGTACGCATGGATCGGCATCTGGCCAATGCAGCTGAGCTAGCGCGCCGGCTGAAGCTGCATCCGGCGGTAGAAAAAGTGTTTTATCCCGGCCTGCCTGAACACGAACATCACGATATTGCTTGCAAACAGATGAAGCATGGCTTCGGCGGAGTAGTCTCCATCTATTTACGCCAGAACAGCCGCGAAGCGGCCAACAGCGTAATTAAAAACTTGCGCCTAATCCGCATGGCTGCTAGCCTTGGTGGCGTGGAAAGCTTAATTAACCACAGCTCCAGCCAGTCGCACAGCGGCATGAGTAAAGAAGTAAAAGAAGCATTAGGTATTCGGGAAGGTCTGCTGCGTATTTCTGCCGGCATCGAAGATATCGAAGATATCTGGGAGGATATCAGCCATGCACTCAATACCTTGATTTAACCAGTGTAAGTGAACAATCCGTGCACAACTACTACGACGTATTAAATGTAGCTCCCGGCGCGTCTGCAGAAGTGATTCGCGCCGCCTATCGGGCTTTGTCTCAAAAATACCATCCAGACCGCAATCCGCATAATCCGCAGGCACATCAGCGCATGGCTGAAATCAACGAAGCCTACAACGTGCTCTCGGACCCAGAAAAACGCCATCATCATGATGTGTGGATTGCGCGCCAGAGCCTGCAAGCACATGTGTCACCGGCCTTACTGGCTCGAAAGCAGACCCCGTTTGCTCCGCCAGTTTTGCTACCCAATCATCAAGACCACGTGGTTGACCTGCACGACCATGGCCATGGATGGATGTGGATAGTGGGTATCGCGATTCTGATAGCCATGGGTGGCGTGTGGTGGCGACTGGCCTATCCGCCTGCGGAAAATACGCCGGCGCAGACCGGCGCACCAGTGCTAACAGCACCCAACGGACAGCTTTTTCCGCTTAAGGCTGCCTATGTATCCGGTTATCCAGTTTTGCGTGAACGCGGTAATAACACCATCATCGTGCACGCCTCATCCTTGCAATCGCCGGTATTTGCCCAATTATACGAATTGCACGCTGGAAAATTCACCGCTATCCGCTCTTTTTATATTCCAGCGGGCGAAACCTTTGCCCTGCATAAAATCGGCGATGGCGACTTCAGCCTGCAATACCAGCGTATCAACGATGGTAAATGGGCAGTAAGCGACGGCATTGAAATCAAAAATACCGAAATCAGCCGCAAATATCAGGACATCGATATCAGACTCTAACACAATACAGCGCCGCCGCTTGACTGGTGGCCGACACAGGAACAACTGCATGCAGGCTGCTGAAGCCAAATTTACCGAAGAAACTGTACTGTGGGTAAAATACCATACCCCGAAACTGCTGACTTTTGCCATTACCCGCCCCGAAGCTTATCGCTTCAGTGCCGGCCAGTTTGCGCGATTGGGTTTTCGCGATGGCGCTGGATATATCTGGCGCGCCTATTCCATTGTCTCAGCCGAATATGCTGAGACATTAGAATTTTTTGTGGTACTGATTGAAAACGGGCCGATGAGTGCAAGGCTGGCACAGCTAAAAGCAGAAGACACCATCCTGCTTGATAAATCTGCATTTGGCTTTCTATTGCCCGGCCGCTTCACCGATGGTGAACAACTGGTTCTGCTCAGTACCGGCAGCGGCATCGCACCGTTTCTGTCTATGCTACAACAACCATCGGTGTGGGAGCGTTTTCAGCAAATCGGGCTGGTGCATTCTGTTTCTCACGCAAATGAATTAATTTTTAGCAATTATATCAAAGAATTAAATCATCATCCGCTGGTTGGTGAATATGTTGATAGATTATCCTACCAACCAGTGGTTACCCGTGAAAATGTCACAGGTGCACTGCATGAACGTTTACCACAATTATTGTCAAATGGTTCTCTAGCCAAGGGCTTACAGCTTAATTTTACTCCAGAAAAGACTCGGTTTATGCTATGTGGCAATCCAAGCATGGTAGCTGATACATTTCAGTCACTGCTGAATATGGGCTATAGCATGCATCGCAATAGAGTACCAGGGCAGATTATTATGGAAAATGGTTTTTAACAAAGGCTACGATATTCAATTGCGTTCAGCATATTTTCCAATTTGAGATATTGTGAATTCATGCCTGAGTCGCTTGAAATATTTTTTTGCATGGTAATATTTAGACCAGTATACAAATGATAAAAGGTTGAAATAATTAAATTCTTTTTTAAACATTATCAAGCTAAAATCAAAAATTTCTACACTGTGATATGGTTGTTTTTTAATATATTTAATTAATTGAATTTAATGTAAAAATATTATAAATGCTGATTTTTTTTTAGCTAAAGCGATAAATTTGGATCCTACATTTTATTATAAATTAAAAATACCTTTTACCAGTTGTTTATACCGTTAGTTAATATTTAGAATAAATGTGAAGAATGTGATTTAGCTATCCCAATCATCAGGATAGCTAAACAGGATGTTCTATAAACTATTGAATTTATTTTAAATTTAAATTAAAAATTTAGCTATAGTCATATAGCCGCTCAAATTCGCCGGTCGTTATTGATTCACCATAATGGGGAACTGTATACTTCAGCATATGATCTTGTTGAATTCTATCAAATGTTCCAGTTGCATCACTAATAATGACTGGAAGATAGCCTTTGTCTTGAGCTTCACGGAAAGTTGATTCCACACAAACATTAGTAGCATATCCTACTAAATAAAGTGTTTCTATATTATTATTTCTTAGATAAACATCCAAATTGGAACCAGCAAATCCACTTGATCCAGTTCTTCCCATTACAATAAATTCTTCGTTTATTGGTGCTAAAGTTTCATAAAATTGTGAATTAAAAGTGTCAATAGGAAATGTACCATAGTGACTGATGGCACATCTCAAGCCTGTTTTTCCATTGGCTAATTCTGGATATCCCTTTTGAAATCTTAAACCACAGTGAATAATTGGCATCTTAATCTGTCTTGCATAGACCAAAGCTGATTCAATATTTTTGATTGAATCTTCAAATAAATCTTTATCTTTAAAGCTCTGATATAAATGGCCTGTTGGGTGAAGCCATTCATTTTGGCATTCGATTAGAACTAATGCAGATTTTTTTACATCATCTGTCTTTGATTTCAATGTGGTTAAATTTGCTTTTGTCATATTATGTCTCTGAAAATTAGCGGTTAGTACAGGATAATCAGCTGATTACATTGCAATTTGGTATTTAATTTTTATACAGGTATACTATTTTACAGAATAAATTTATTTTTGCAATTTATTTACAATCATTGCAAATAAATTCCAAATAAGGTTGTAATATGGCATTTGATGATAAATTTTTAGAAACACTTATTGTGGGTATTGGTGAGGTGTCTCAGATAACAGGAATTCCAACACGGCAAATCCGTTACTGGGAGGACAAAGGTATAGTATCCAGCCTTACAAATGGTGAAGGAAAAAATAGAAGATATAATTATATCAACATAAAAAAAATGCTTTTGATTAAAGAGCTGATAGATGAAGGCTATACATTAGAGACAGCGAACTTAAAAGTTGTTAAACGTATGGAAATGATTGAATCTACAATGAACTCTTTGAAATCAATTCAATCTTGACAGTGACTGCTATGAATCTGAACCATTTTGGCCAAAAAAATAAGCAACTTCAACAGTTGTTGGCACAGTCTACACACTGGCAACGTTTGACAAACTGTCTCAAGCAAGAATTGCCTGCCACCATGAGACCGCACTTTAATGTAGCTTGTGTGCGCGATGGATGTTTGGTCGTCATCGCCTATAACAGCATGGCCGCTTCTCGATTACGCATGGTATTACCGGCATTATTACCACAATTACAACTGATTGATGGCACGGTTGAATCAGTAAAAGTTAAAGTACAGCCACCAGATTTAAAGCCTGAAGTAGTTAAACAAGCTAGTTTGGGTCCAGAGGCGCGCAGTGCATTGTCACGCTCTGCTCAGGCCTTAGCCCATCATCCCGAACTGGCGGCTGCCTTACGCCGTCTGAGTGAAAAAAATATTTAAGCCAGTCAACTGTATCGCAAATTCGGATTTGTAGAGATTTCCGACTACTCATTAGAAATCATTGCTTCGATATTTAAATGGAATATTAATTCTAGCCAAATAAATATTATTCGAAAATATAAATTCAAATTCTAAATTTAATTTCTCTAGCTTGAAAACATGGTTTACATTTATTACGTTTTAATGAAAATCCACTACAGCATCAGGAGGAATATTCAAAAAAAAAGTTTATAACAAGCATTTACTGTATTATATATTAAAATATTTTATATTCATAAAAATATATCCCGATTATGCTGCTTTTCAAAATTTCATTTTAGCTTATCGGGAAATCCGGTACATATGTAATTGAAAACATACCAGCGAGCCATTCAGATTTTGTTTACGATATTTCCATTTCATTGGCGCAAATATAAACAAAGAATCAAATGTTAACATCTAAAATATTCTCTTTATTAGTTGCAGAAAATTTAATTTATATGCCATTTAATTGAAATAAAAAACCAGCCGACAACAAAGCCATGCGCCCCCCCATAACACATAATAGATTCATTTCTGTAGCAGCAGAACTTGGAAAAAGCGGATTCACCATTATATTAAGCCGCAGAAAACACAGCCTGTATTAGCCAGCTGGTCACATATTACGCATAATTGACACAGGCATGCAATCAGCCGCACAGTAGCACAGAGGCTTGTGTTAAAATTCCCTATTTCATGCTTACTTTTTACTGCGCCCTTTAGGTGCCGGACTATTGATTTATGTTGAAGAACCTGGCAAAAAAAATTCTCGGAAGCCGCAACGACCGGCTTTTGAAACAATATCGTAAAGAAGTATCCAAAATCAATGCCCTTGAACCAACCATTCAGGCACTTAGTGATACTGAACTACAGGCTAAAACAGCTGAATTCAAACAATGTCTGGCCGATGGCGAAAAACTGGACCACCTGCTGGTAGAAGCCTTTGCCGTATGTCGTGAGGCTAGCCGGCGCGTACTTGGCATGCGCCACTTTGATGTGCAGCTGATTGGCGGCATGGTGCTGCATCACGGCAAAATTGCCGAAATGCGCACCGGTGAAGGTAAAACACTGGTGGCCACCACAGCTGTGTATCTTAATGCTCTGGCTGGCAAAGGCGTGCACGTCGTTACAGTCAACGATTATCTGGCCGCTCGTGACGCTGGCATCATGCGTCCGCTGTATGAATTCCTTGGCATGTCTGTTGGCATCATTATCAGCAACATGGACCATGAAGATAAAAAAGCCGCTTATCAGGCTGATATCACCTACGGTACCAACAACGAATACGGCTTTGATTATCTCCGCGACAATATGGTCAGCGACTTGAGCGAAAAAGTACAGCGTGAGCTCTCATACGCTGTAGTCGACGAAGTCGATTCCATCCTAATTGACGAAGCACGTACTCCACTAATTATTTCCGGTCAGGCCGATGATAACGTCACTCTATATCAGGTAATGAACCAGATACCGCCGCAACTAATCGCCCAGAAGACCGAAGAAGGCGAGGGCGATTACTGGGTAGACGAAAAAGGTAGACAGGTCATTCTCAGCGATCAGGGGCATGAGCACGCCGAACAGATTCTCACCAAAATGGGATTGTTAAAAGAGGGCGATTCCCTTTACTCCACTACCAACATCATGCTGATGCACCATCTGATGGCTGCCTTGCGCGCCTATACCTTATACCAGCGCGACCAGCATTACGTGGTGCAGGATGGTGAAGTAGTGATTGTAGACGAGTTTACCGGCCGTCTGATGGCCGGCCGGCGCTGGTCTGATGGTCTTCATCAGGCAGTAGAAGCCAAAGAAGGTGTGGAAATCAATAAAGAAAACCAGACACTGGCTTCTATTACTTTCCAGAATTTCTTCCGCCTGTACGACAAACTAGCCGGCATGACCGGTACGGCCGATACCGAAGCATTTGAATTCCAGAATATTTATGGTCTTGAAACCGTCATCATCCCG
The DNA here is from genome assembly GCF_026535815.1 of Snodgrassella sp. B3088. Lineage (NCBI taxonomy): Bacteria > Pseudomonadati > Pseudomonadota > Betaproteobacteria > Neisseriales > Neisseriaceae > Snodgrassella > Snodgrassella sp. B3088. The sequence continues at coordinate 305,478 of NZ_JAFNPG010000009.1, read as the reverse complement.
CCAAATCGCCCGATGATACGTAAAGACCTGAACGACCAGATTTACCGTTCCATCGAAGAGAAGTTCGAAGCTGTAGTGGCTGATATCAAAGAACGCCACGCCAAAGGCCAGCCCATACTGGTCGGTACCACCAGTATCGAAAACTCCGAGCTGGTTTCCGCATTATTGGATAAAGAGCATTTGCAGCACAATGTGCTCAATGCCAAAGAGCATGCCCGCGAAGCCGACATCATTGCACAGGCCGGCCGCCCAGGCATGATTACCGTTGCCACCAACATGGCAGGCCGCGGTACCGATATCGTACTTGGCGGCAACATCAAGCCGCAAATCGATGCCATTCAGGACGACGAGAGTCTCAGTGAAGCTGCCAAAGCAGAAAAAATTGCCAAACTACAGGAACAATGGCAGCGCGATCACGATGCTGTAATAGCCGCAGGCGGGTTGCACATCATTGGTACTGAACGCCATGAAAGCCGCCGTATCGACAACCAGTTGCGTGGCCGCGCCGGCCGTCAGGGTGATGCCGGTTCGAGCCGTTTTTATCTTTCATTTGAAGACCCGCTGCTACGCCTGTTTGCCCTAGACCGTGCCACGGCCATTCTGAATCGCCTCGCGCCTGAACGTGGCGTTGCCATAGAAGCCGGTATGCTGACCCGCCAGATTGAAGGTGCCCAGCGTAAAGTGGAAAACCGTAATTTCGACATGCGTAAGCAAGTACTGGAGTACGACGACGTCGCCAACGACCAGCGTAAAGTGATTTACCATCAGCGTGCTGAAATACTGGCTAGCAACGATATCGACGGTCTGATGCAGGAAATTCGTCACGATGCTATTGTGGAAACGGTAGACAGCTTTATCCCGCCCGATAGCATGGAAGAGCAATGGGATATTGCTGGACTGGAGCACAAACTGGCCAGCGATTTCCACATCGAAGTTTCCATCAACGACTGGCTAAAAGAAGACAATAGCCTCGACAATGAAAGCATCTGTGAGCGCCTGCTAGACATGGTTGAAAAGGATTATGCTTATAAAGTCGAACAGGTTGGCCTTGAAACCATGCGTAGATTCGAACGCGATATCATGCTGCAAATCATCGACAACCGCTGGCGCGAGCATCTGGCCGATATGGATTACCTGCGGCAAGGGATTCATCTGCGCGGATACGCCCAGAAAAACCCCAAACAAGAATACAAACGCGAAGCATTTGAAATGTTTCAGGCCATGTGGAGCAACATACGCAATACCGTAGCCTCATTGCTGATTTCCGTGCGTTTCGAACAGGCGCCGGCAGAAGAAGAGACACTGCCGCCGCAGATGTTTGCAGCCGGTGCTGACGACGATGAGGATTACAGCCCCACAGCCATGGAAGCACGCGGCATCATTGTGCGCCGTAACGACCCTTGTCCCTGTGGCAGTGGCCTGAAATATAAATTGTGCCACGGCCGCCTGTAATTTCGACTAAATTATTTCATCATTCACAACAGGCTGTCGGGAAACTGGCAGTCTGTTGCTGTATTGGCAGAAGCCTGTGCTAAATGTTTCCTGTCAACTGAAATGATTAAAGTGATTACTCTAAAACCCATTGAACCGCGCATCAAATTGTCTTAAAATTCACACCTTACGCCAGCGCCGACAGCAAAAATGCTTATTCAGACATCAGGCTGGCGTATTTTCGGTTTACGCTAAAAATACCGCTTTCCTTAATCATGGATTATTAATGGCAGCCTACAACACTCAAAAAGTCCTGTCCGTACATCACTGGACAGATGCATACTTCACATTTACCTGTACCCGTGACGAATCTCTGCGTTTTCAGAATGGCCAGTTTGTCATGATTGGTTTGCTGGTGGATGGCAAACCGCTAATGCGTGCTTACAGTATTGCCAGTGCCAATTGGGAAGAAGAGCTGGCTTTTTTCAGTATTAAAGTACAGGATGGCCCATTAACCAGTCGCCTGCAACACCTGAAGCCGGGCGATGAAGTGCTCGTTAGCAAAAAGCCCACTGGCACATTGATTGCTGGTGATCTCAATCCTGGTAAAAACCTGTATTTGCTTTCTACCGGTACCGGTTTAGCACCGTTTCTCAGCGTCACCAAAGACCCTGATATCTACGAGCAGTTTGAAAAAATTATCCTGATTCACGGCGTACGCTACCAGAAAGATTTGGCCTATTACGACCACTTCACCACCGAACTGCCTAATCACGAATATCTGGGTGAGATGGTGCGCGAAAAACTGATTTATTATCCGGTGGTATCACGTGAAGACTACATTCATCATGGACGCTTAACTGATTTAATGAAATCAGGTAAACTTTTCACCGACATTGGCTTACCGCCGATCAATTCCGCCGACGACCGAGCTATGATTTGCGGCAGTCCGGAAATGCTCAAAGATTGCTGTGACACCCTCAATAGCTTCGGGCTATCCATTTCCCCGAAAATGGGGCAGCGCGGTGACTATGTAATCGAGCGCGCATTCGTAGAGCAGTAAAGCTAAACCAAACGAATTCGGCAGCAGCCATTGTCAGTCAATGTGCTGCTGATTTTATTTAGTCTGGCAGCCATATCATGCTACTCATTTAACTGCACCTTAACCGCGACTATGCAAAATCTGCTTACTTTGTTCATCATCTTGATTCCGCTGTTTGCCGGATTTTGTATTCCTGTGCCTGCCCGTGCCGTTAGCTGGCTGAATATCGGACTCTCATGGCTGGTGTATTTGATTTTATTTTTGATTGGTCTGTCACTGGCACAAGTGCCCAATCTAGGTGCCGAGCTGGCCGTCATCAGCTTTACCGTAGCAGTATTATTTGTCTGCCTTATAAGTACCAATCTACTGCTGTTTATCTGGTTTGACCGCCGTTACCCGTGGCATCTGCAACGGCAGCAGACCGCCACCCAGTCTGGTGATATCAGCATTATGGGTAGCTTAAAACAGGTAGCCTGTCTGCTGCTCGGGTTGACCGCCGGCCACTTTTTTTCTTTTAGCTGGTTAGGCAATCCGCAGGCTGCTGTCAACAAGGCACTGATTATTCTATTGCTGCTGGTGGGAATGCAGTTGCGTAGTTGCGGTATTACCTTGCGACAAGTATTTCTGAATCGCCGTGGTGTGATTTGTGCCGTTTTGTTCACACTGGCCAGTCTGCTTGGCGGTCTGCTGTTTGCACTGTTGATGCCAAACGTATCCATTAGCAAAGGGCTGGCACTGAGTAGTGGATATGGCTGGTATTCGCTTTCCAGCATTATTATGAGTAAATCCTATGGAGCCGTGTGGGGCAGCATTGCCATGTTCAATGATCTGGCACGCGAATTCTTTGCCCTGCTGTTTATTCCTCTTCTGATGCGACGCTATCCTACTGCAGCCGTCAGCATCGGCGGCGCCACCAGCCTTGATTTTACCTTGCCCGCGATACAGGCTTCCGGTGGAATCAGCGCTGTACCATTGGCCATCAGCTTCGGCTTTATTGTTAACCTCACCGCACCGGTGCTAATGGTGTTTTTTTCTTCGCTGAATTTTTAGTGTAAAAATTTTGTTGTTTAGCTGTGCGATTGACCAAAATAGCCGTTCCATTTTTTGTATCTAAAAAATAGTTATCATGTTTATCAAGCGTGTATACACCAGAAAATAACGCATTACCGTATCAATACTCAAAATAGCCGCTGGCCAGAGGGAATCGGTTGCCGTAAAAAAGGTGTTTGAGTTCACTGCATTACATGGATATTATCCATTACAATGTCTTTGCCCAACATTATTTGGATTATTTTAAAGTCCATAAATAATGGCATAACCCAAAATTTTTTGTCTACAAATGACATCTATCGTTAGGTTAATGTTACATTTAAATACAAAACAAATTACGCCTATATCAATACGACTAATGTGTTTTATATCCCGTTTTTTACCACTCTATCCGTACTTAGAAAAATTATTTTCTTCACTTATCCAACATAGAAATTTTATGAATTGAAGATGATATTAATTGTTGGAAGAAGCTAAATCATATTCACAAGTAAAATAAATAACTTTAAAGAAAATTTTGTCTGGTTTAGGTTTAACTCTTTCTATTAAATTTCAAAATATTTTCTAATTTGCATTAGCAATTGATTATTAATACCTACCTTGAAAGTATTTATTAAATGTTTGTGTCAAAGTTCAAACCATTTATCCAGATTTTATATTTCTGATTATTCATAATAAAATTATTAATAAGGTATTTTAAACTGATAATACTAAATATATATTATAAATATATAATTTACGAAATTATATTTTATAGAATTATATTCAAGCAAAACTAATTAAATCCCTTTTTTAAATCATTTATTTTGACAAAACTTATTTTAAGTATTAATATTTTAATGTTTAATTTAATAAATATAATGTAAAAATTGAAAACACAAACTGTGGGAGAACAGCAACCAGACAGGAGGAACAATCTGCCGGATATCATCCGGCTAGCTATTCCGGCCGCAATAAAAAATGTTGCCTTAGATTTGGAAACAACATACAGGTATCAATCCTGATTTATTGCAATATCATTTAAATTTCACCATTCTCCAGCGGCAGTCAACAGTGCCAGAAGAAAGCAAAGCCACAGTGAATATTATTAAATATTAAATTAATGATTTGAATTAGAATTTTATGTCAAATATATCGATATATGCGCAATTTTTAACGATATATAAAAATATGTACGCAAATAGATTGCAACAAATGAAATATCTTCATTAAAATTAAATGAAATTGCTTATTCCTAACCATAATTTACAAATACAGCTTCACGAATTAGACCTGCCGTTGCTCGTATTTAAGGCGCTGCATAGTATCTGAATGATACTCAGCCTGATTTAATCAATAAACTTCGATGAACCTATACGGTAAGAAAAGAGTTGATTAATAAGTTACTGAGTTTTAAAGATTCGAAAAAATCATTCTGCCTATTTGTTTTAGTTCAAATAAACAAAGCTTTTTTATTGGCTAAAAATGCTGTTAAGAGTAAATTAAAGGCATAAAGTTTTAAAAAAAACTTTAATCTGTAAGAAATTAATCAAAACGATATATTCTCAAAACTAGACAAAGAAAGAGAACCATCATGTTTATGTGGTATAAAAATGTATCAAGAAATGAGAGAAAAACTTTTTGGGCGTGTTTCAGTGGCTGGGCACTTGATGCACTCGAAAATCAGATGTTCGGATTGGTGATTCCCTCATTAATTGCCTATTTTGCCATTACCAAAGGGCAGGCCGGATTACTCAGCAGTGCGACATTAGTTACCTCAGCTTTGGGCGGTTGGTTTGCTGGAGCACTTTCCGACCGCTATGGACGCGTCCGGACACTGCAAATCATGATTGTATGGTTTGCATTTTTTACATTTCTGGCTGCATTTGTAACCGATTACCATTGGTTGTTAGCACTCAAAGCCCTGCAGGGTTTTGGTATTGGGGGAGAATGGGCTGCCGGAGCTGTACTGATGGCTGAAACTATCTCCAGTCAGTATCGTGGCAAGGTAATGGCTATTGTACAAAGTGCATGGGCTGTGGGATGGGGATTATCCGTAATCTTGTTTTCCATTGTATTCAGTCTGGCACCGGAAAGCATGGCTTGGCGCATTATGTTTGCTGTGGGTCTATTGCCATCGTTACTTATATTTTATGTTCGCCGGCATGTAGAGGAACCGGTCAAGCAGACAGTCGAAACATCAAAAACCGAAGAAAGGCAACCATTAGCTGATGCACTCTTCGGTATTTTTTCACCCAAGCTTATTCGCACCACGGTATTGGGTGGTTTACTAGGACTGGGTGCACATGGCGGCTATCATGCCATTATGTCGTGGCTGCCAACCTTTCTTAAAGAAGAACGCCATCTTTCGGTACTTAATTCAAGTGGCTATTTGGCTGTGATTATCGTTGCATTCTGGTGTGGCTGTATCGCTAGCTCGGTACTGCTCGACAAAATCGGCCGCCGATTCAATGTAGCTTGCTTTGCCATCTGTTGTGTAATTACCGTCCGCATCTATCTTTTTGTACCATTGACTAATACCCAAATGCTGTTTCTCGGTTTTCCACTAGGCTTTTTTGCCGCTGGTATACCTTCAAGCCTTGGTGCATTGTTTAACGAACTCTATCCGCAACAGTATCGTGGTGCCGGCGTGGGTTTTTGTTATAACTTTGGCCGCATACTTTCCTCAATCTTTCCGTTTCTGGTTGGTCACATGAGTGCATCTATGTCACTGGGTTCCGCAATCGGTATTGATGCCAGCTGGGCTTATTCAATTGTAGTTATCAGTGTATTGCTCCTGCCGGAAACCAAAGGCCGTGATTTAAAGCAGATCAATCAGGATGGTCAGATTTCCGATAAGTAGTATATTAAATAAGGTAAAAAAATGATTCAGCCAACAATCGGCAGAATAGATAGTCATGCACATGTATTTACACTGGATTTGCCGATGGTGGCTGGCCGGCGCTATACACCGGCTCAGAATGCGCCACTGTCTGCTTATCTGGCGCATCTGGATGCGCTCGGCTGCACCCATGGTGTATTAATCCAGCCAAGTTTTCTGGGTAGTGACAATAGCTTTATGCTGCAAGCGATAGCTCAGGCTGCCCCGAAGCTCAGAGGCGTAGCCTGTGTTACTCCAGATATCAGTTTGCCCGAATTGGAAGCATTAGACAGAAGCGGCATCGTTGGCATTCGTCTTAATGTTATCGATGGCACCCAGCCGGATCTGAATACTGCTGCATGGCAAGATTTGCTCGAAAAAATCAAATCTCTTAGCTGGCACGTAGAAGTGCATTGCCGCAGCAACAAACTCAGCTCCATTCTGGTGCCACTGCTTAGAAAGCAGATCAATGTGGTAATTGACCATTTCGGCCGGCCATCAGATTGTAATCATAGCCGTGATTACGGTTTTCAGCAGCTATTAGAATGGGGGCACAGTGGGCTGGTGTGGTGCAAAATCTCTGCGGTATACCGCACCTGTGCTCATGCGGACGAGGGTCATAAATTTTTAGCTGATACTATACCTAAGCTTGTGGACAACCTTGGCCGTGAGCGCCTGATGTGGGGTAGTGACTGGCCGCATACTCAGTATGAACAGCAGATTAATCCTGAATATCTGACTACACAGCTGAATATGTTGTTACAAGATGAAACACTGGCACAGGCCGTATTGTGGGACACTCCGGCTAAGTTTTTTAAATTTGTTTAAAACCAAATTCAGATTGATACAACTTCTTTTATGCTAAATATATTTCTGGGCGCAATGTTAGAAAAAATCTCTGTTTTGTTATGCTGAAGCAACCCTTTATCATTTAGACCAATTCTGCAAACAAATAGCGGTAAGGTGCCTTTATTCGGAAAATGATACAGAACATATTAGAAGACTGGTTTGTTATAAGTTTTGATGTATAAATTGAACAAATATTAGACACTTTTGGTTGTTATAACAGAGATAATTATAAACAGTAGCAAAATTGTTTATATATTAATTTTGGCTGTTGGATTAAATTTATGCGATGGGTTAAATCAGGGCAAAAGTTCTGAAATTTTATAATTGCGAAGCATATATTGCAGGCTGTATAAAGAAAGTATGGCTTAATCCACTCATATAAATTAGGAATATTCACTTATGAAAAAATTCATTTTAGCTTCTGCATTATTATTTGGGCTGTGTTCGGGCGTATTTGCTAAAGGATATAGCTATGATTCCTCTAACATCGAGGACTTGCCTGCACAATGCATAACCTTGGAAACGGTTTTATCAACCACCTATAATCAATATAATATGGCTTACAGAGGGCAGAGATCGCTGGCAGATGCTGATAGAGTAGTGGGTACTGAAATTGAAAAAGCTTTTTTAAAAGGCACACCTGATGAGTATCTGCTCAATAAAAATCTACAACAATTTACTATGATTAAAAGAAACGGGCTCGAAAACGAGATTGCTCGAAACAGAATTTACAATCTCACCGGATTGATGACGAGACAGGAATTAATCAACATCGCTAAAAAAATGAAAAAGAAAGCAATGAATGGTGGTTTGACTGATAAAGATTATCGTATGTATGATGAATCAGTAATTAACGATTGCCTTGCCAGAGTGAAAAAACATCCGGAAGGTAATAGCGGCTCAGATTACTATAAAGCCATTGATTATTCAAAACGCAAAGCCACCAAGTAATATATCCAGCCGCCAAATAGGCGGCTGATTATTTTATTAATAAATGGAAAGTATTAATCCAATATCGGATACCGGTGCTGGCAGCGGGGTAGGTTGGTCGCTGCAGCAATGATGGAGTCTTCACTCAAAGATACAAATACAATCGGCTTTTAGGCTGAGTCTAAACAGGTCCTTATTTTGTACATCTTTAGAGCCTTGCAGACGCTACACAATGTTGAATTTCTAATTCTTAAAATGAAATTTTATCAAGAATAAGTTCAAAAGCTGAAATTCGTTGAAATTTCAATTGCTTTTTTAATTTCTTGCAAAGTGGAAATACCAATTTCTTCGGTTTTACTTTTACGTAAACAATTATGTATAATTTTTATTTTTTCCTTATCAAGGTTAAATTTTTTCAAGTAATCAGTTATGGTTGATGTGAGTATTTCTACTGAGTCAGAACTAAAAATGCTCAAAAGTAAGCATCCTAAATACTCAAAAAAATTCAAACGGTTTTTATCTACCAAAGTATAATTTGAATCGATATTTTCTAAGACATTATTTATAAAAATAATCATATTATCATTATCTTCACTATCTAGATTATTATAAGTTTTATAAATATCTGGAACTTTTATTTTTATAATAATGAAAAAGAAGACTAGAATAAGTTCATTTGTACGAAAACGATTATGAGATCTTGCTACGATATTCAAAATATTACAAAATGCTTCTATTTCTCTTAATGTTAATTGATATAAATAAATAAAATCCCAAATAAATACTCTTATTGTAACGCCACTGTAAAATATTACATCTACAATGTTGTTGAGTGATAATTTTTCCAGTAAAGTATTAATAAATTTATTTTTATTTGGTATTGGTAATAAATAATCAAAATCAATAAACCGGCGCAGATAGCCATTTACATCCAGTCCTTGCCCATATACCGCCCGAATGGAATGCGCTAGCTGGCTTTTATCTGTGGCCAGTACAAAAATAATATTGTCCACATTAAACAAATGTTTGGCATTTTCCAGTACTTCAATTGCAAAATTGGGGCGGCAGCGATCCAGCTCATCAATAAAGATGACCAATGGTGTATCCTTGTTTCCATTCGCATAAGAACGGGCGAGTTCGCTGAGGGCTTCTTTGAAATTACCTAGGGTGTTGCGCGATTGTTTATACTGTCTAATGTGTTCTTGTACCAGCGACTCACTTAGGCTGCTCAGTGTTTTGGTTAACTCATCGCTATTTGTTAATCCGCTTGATACCGCTTTAATACCAAGATTGGCCAGAGTTGGTGCCGTAGCTTTGAGAAAATTTGCTGCAAATCCATAAATTTTCTTGATGGATTTTTCAGCTTCATTTTTATCCTGTATGGCCAGTTTTTCGGCTGCCAGATTAATCTCCCCAATCAAAGCAATTAGTGCATCATCAGTATAATCACTTTCCCATGCATTGAAATAAATAGTCGGAATAGATTGCTGATGCAAATATTTTTCCCACATCCTGATAAAAGTGGTTTTGCCTTGCCCCCAGCCGCCATCAATACACAGCACAATTGATTGTTCAAAGCTGGTGATAAACTTGGTGAGAATTTCAATATTGTCTTTTCTGTTCAGTACATCGTTCTGAAACGGATTATCATCAGGAATTTCGATAGGTACACATTTTTTCAGGCTGTTTTCACTCATTTCAGCTTATCCCCTGTAGCCAATTTGTTAGCGGCCAGCGGCCACTTTGTTTACTCTGATTTTGTATAGATTAGAACTGTTTATGTTGTATACAAGTCCGATATCATTGCATAGGTGCAGCACATTAGCGCAATATAAATATTTTAACAGTCAGATAGGCATAAAATATCGAATCAGCTCTGTATTCGGCCACTAAATTCCAGCGGCTTGTTGCAATCAGCTTTGCTAGTAGTAGCGATAAGCAGAACAACAGGCCTTGCATTTCAGTTGAGAGTATTAGTTCCATCTAATAATATGATTTGTAAGAAAATTATTATGAATAGTAAAGTCTGGTCACAGCCGTTGCTGAAATGCCCGATTGCGTTATAAATCCCCTGTGGCTGCTTGCTTTTTGCTATAGATGGCCTTATGTGTAGATTAAACCGCGCACTGCGGTTTTTTAGCCGTTATGAGCAGTGTTAATTTTTTGGATGAATTTATTTTCAGGTAGCAGACATATGGATGTGATTCAGTATCCCGGTAGTGTATTCAAATTGCACCAGCCGTTTCCACCGGCTGGCGACCAGCCAACGGCAATTGAGGGATTGCTGGAAGGGCTGGATGATGGTTTATCCAGCCAGACTCTGCTTGGGGTAACCGGCTCAGGTAAAACCTTTACCATGGCGAACGTTATCGCCCGTAGTGGTCGTCCGGCCATCATCATGGCGCACAACAAAACACTGGCCGCCCAGTTGTACGCGGAGATGCGCGAATTTTTCCCTGAAAACGCCGTCGAATATTTTGTCTCCTACTACGATTACTATCAGCCGGAAGCCTATGTTCCCAGCCGCGACCTTTTTATCGAAAAAGATTCGGCCATCAATGAACACATCGAACAGATGCGCCTGAGCGCCACTAAAAGCCTGATGCAGCGGCAGGATGTTGTGATAGTTGCCACTGTGTCTGCTATTTACGGTATTGGCGACCCTAATGAATACCATCAGATGATTCTGCACCTTAAAGAGGGTCAGAAAATCGACCAGCGCGACATCATTGCGCGACTGGTAGCGATGCAATATGAACGCGGAGACATCGACTTTGCGCGTGGTTCTTTTCGTGTACGTGGTGACGTGATTGATATTTATCCGGCCGAAAGCTCCGAGCTGGCACTGCGCGTAAGTCTGTTTGATGATGAAGTTGACCGCATGCAATTATTCGACCCTGTATCCGGCAGCTTGCAACAGCGTGTCGGCCGCTACACCGTATTCCCCTCCAGCCACTATGTCACCCCACGTGATACGGTACTGCGTGCCTGTGAACACATCAAAGAGGAGCTGGGCGACCGCATCAAATGGTTTACCCACGAGGGGCGGCTGGTTGAAGCCCAGCGCATAGAGCAGCGTACGCGCTTTGATTTGGAAATGCTGTACGAAATGGGTTTCTGCAAAGGCATTGAAAACTATTCTCGCCATTTTTCCGGCAAACCTGAAGGCGAACCGCCACCCACTTTGATGGACTATCTTCCCAAAAACGCACTGATGTTTATCGACGAGAGCCATGTCACCGTCAGCCAGATTGGTGGCATGTATAAGGGTGATGCTTCGCGCAAGCAAAATCTGGTCGATTATGGTTTCCGCTTGCCTTCGGCACGAGACAACCGCCCATTGAAGTTTCACGAATTCGAGCGCGTGATGCCACAGACTATTTTTGTTTCTGCTACACCGGCGAAATATGAAGAAGAGCACGCAGGGCAGGTGGTCGAACAGGTGGTGCGCCCCACAGGTCTTGTTGACCCAGAAATCATCATTCGCCCTGTGGCCACGCAGGTAGATGATTTACTTTCAGAAATCAATATTCGTCGTGAAAAAGGTGAGCGTGTACTCGTCACCACTCTGACTAAACGCATGGCCGAACAGCTTACCGATTACTACGCTGAGTTAGGCGTTAAAGTTCGCTACTTGCACAGCGACATTGATACTGTTGAGCGCGTCGAAATCATCCGCGACCTGCGACTTGGATTATTCGATGTACTCGTCGGCATCAACCTGCTACGTGAGGGGCTGGATATTCCCGAAGTTTCACTGGTGGCCATACTCGATGCTGACAAGGAAGGCTTCCTGCGCAGCCACCGCAGTCTGATTCAGACCATTGGCCGTGCCGCGCGTAACGTCAACGGCAAAGCCATTCTATACGCCGACAAAATCACCGACTCTATGAAAGCGGCGATAGACGAAACTGAGCGCCGACGTGCCCGCCAGATACAATTCAATACTGAACACGGTATCGTACCGCAGCAGATAAAAAAACAGGTACGTGACCTCATCGATGGTGTGTATCACGACGAAAACGGCGGCAAAGGCCGAGGCCGCAGTAAACTCAAAGTTGGCGAAATCCATACCGAAGACGATGCGGTTAAAGAGATTGCTAAACTCGAAAAAGCCATGCAGGCAGCCGCCCGTGACTTACAGTTTGAAGAAGCAGCCCAGATACGCGACAAAATTCGCGCCATCAAAGAAAACCTGCTCTTCGGCGCCAGTGACACCTGAATGACAAATGTTTCCGGTATCGGCCGGTGTATTGCCATCCAATAGTGGTTGGCGCTGCCCAAAAAATACTAAGCCGGCCGTACTCGGAGCATAAAATTTCCGCCCTTAGCGCCACAGGTATATACTAATCTAGCTATCTCTATACGTGCCGGCCGCTGCCGCCCAGCACCGGCACACCATACTGGAGCCATACTATGCAGCTCTCGCATCGCCAGCACTTGCTGGCTCTGGCCAGACTTCCCGCGCTGCTTCTGCAAACCGCCGCCAGCGTAGTGTGTACCGCAATATTTTGCTCCATCCTCTTCATATGGCGAGTAAGTAGCGAGCTGCCACTGCATCCCGTCAACCTGCTCAACCACAACGATATTCGCCTTATCCTAATATTACTCTGCGGCTGCATGCTGTTTGCCTTTCTACCCTCACTTCTGTCTGCCATCCTCAGCAGCTACCTCAGTCACCACCTGCCACGTCTCATCATCAGTGCCGTAGCCGCCGGCACCGCTTTGTTAACTGCCCTGATACAGAACTGGCTGTTTGTCTGGCCGCTAGACTGGTTGCCCCTGCTCCTCAATGCACTGGCGGCCGGACTTAGTGCACTATGCTTTGCCAATGTAAAAATACTAGCAAAAAAACATTAGTTATCAGGCTGTAATTATCTGCACTCTCGCCATTACAGCCGGCTGTTATCGCAAATCTTCAATATCATCATACACATAATCGGCTCCCGTTCCTAAGCTGGTGTAGCCATCACCTGCTGTTATCAAAAAATTTCATCGTCATCATAACAATCGTCAAACAGCAAAATAATCAACCAGCTAATCGTTGCAAAACCAGCATAGCCGCGCCAGAACTAAATTTACTATTGCTGAGGACAAGTAAAAGTGCTTAAATTAAGCACTTATTATTGTCAATGATTTAAGTCAAAAACACATAAATCACACCAATAGTGAATACTTCTTTGTGCTAACTTCCAGATAAACACTTATCAGAACAACCTGAAGAGAAGAGAGAAGAGTTTGCGTTATGAAAAACACCAAATGCGATAGCTCAGCAGACGTCGTACTCATTGGCGCCGGCATCATGAGCGCAACACTGGGAACATTTCTCAAGGGGTTACAGCCAGACTGGCAGATAAACATCTACGAACGCCTTGCCGATGTAGCCGCCGAAAGTTCCGATGCATGGAATAATGCCGGTACCGGCCACTCAGCCCTGTGCGAACTCAACTATACACCTGAGCTAAAAGACGGCACAGTTGAAGTATCCAAAGCCATCAAAATCATCGAGCAGTTCGAGCTGTCCAAACAGTTTTGGGCCTCACTTGTTGACGCCGGCATGATTTCTGACCCTAGCGAATTCATCCGCAGCGTTCCTCACATGAGTCTCGTGCGCGGTGAAAAGGATGTAGATTTCCTACGCAAACGCTACCATGCCCTGCAACAATACCGCCTGTTTCAGGACATGCTCTACACCGAAGACAAACAACAAATCAGCCAGTGGGTACCCCTTATGATGCAAGGACGTGACAACAGTGAGCCCGTTGCCGTCACTTGGTCAGACCTTGGTACCGACGTAAACTATGGCTCTTTAAGCCGCCTCTTAATCAACAACCTTACCGAACACGGTTGTCACCTGCATCTTCAGCACGAAATTATTGACCTCCGGCAGGAAAATGGCCGCTGGGTGCTTGACATCAGAGACCTCTCTACCAATACCCGTCAGCAGGTATCTGCTCGTTTTGTATTTATCGGTGCTGGTGGTGGTTCCTTGCGTTTGCTACAGAAAAGCCAAATCAATGTCAGCAAGGGCTACGGCGGCTTTCCTGTATCCGGACAATGGCTAGTGTGTAAAAACCCTGAAATCGTCCGCCGCCATAATGCCAAAGTCTATGGCAAAGCCTCCGTCGGTGCTCCACCTATGAGTGTGCCACATCTGGATAAACGCGTGATTAATGGCGAAGAAGCCTTACTTTTCGGTCCTTTTGCCGGCTTTACCACCAAATTCCTCAAACGTGGTTCCTTCAAAGACCTATTCAAAACCCTCAACTTTGCCAATATTCGTCCCATGCTCACCGTTGGCATGCACAACCTCGGCCTCGAACACTACCTCATCCAGCAAGTTAGATTAAGCTTTGCCGACCGCATGAAAGAATTACGCACCTTCTATCCTGAAGCTCGAGATGAAGACTGGCAGCTTGCCATCGCCGGCAATCGAGTGCAGGTGATTAAAAACGATCCACACAAGGGTGGTGTGCTTCAGTTTGGCACCGAGCTGGTAAAATCCGCCGATGGCACTCTTGCCGCTCTTTTAGGAGCCTCCCCCGGAGCCTCCACTTCCGTATCCATTATGCTTGAGTTACTTGAACACTGCTTTCCCGCTCAAGTGGCTGGCGATTGGTCTTCAACCCTACATAAATGGATACCTAGCTATGGCCAGAAACTCGAACACAATCCCGAGCTCGTACAGCGCATCCGCGACTGGACCCTCAAGTCGCTAGGTCTGCATATCCCTGCCAGACACACACCCACTCAGCCTGTCCATTCATAATAATAACGTTGCCATAAACTACCTGACCAAATTCTAAGAATTTGGTTTTTTTTCATCTGTAACCCTCATACATCCCATCACAGTAACACTGACTACCAAAGTTTTGCATGCCTCTAACGCAGCAGCTACTTTAAGTTTTAGTGCTTCGACGTCTTTAATCCCGAAAAGTTTTTCACCGTATTAAGGGGGATGAAATGATTAATAAAAAGTTGGTTTTACCATTATATTTAGCGTGTCGGCATCGCCCTGAATTGAGGAAATTGGCCATAACAAGTTTTGTGTTAGCTAGGCACGCAGCAACTAGAAACTGACTTGTATTTGCGTCATTAGAAAATAAAAAAATCAGAAGTCATAAAAATTCTAGAAACCAGACAGAAATTGTAAAAGGTAAAGGTATCAGAAAGGGTACACCATACTTATTAGTTAGGGGCACAAAAAGGCAAGCGAAGCAGGCAAAGATAATATCAGCAACAAGCGAGTGGTGTATAAGAATGAAATGTGTAAGCAACTCAATCTTGATGGCATTTAGCCGGCCAGGCTTAGCAAATTTCTCCTCAGCATCGTCAGAAAAATTTATATTGGCAACAAAGGTTAAAATTTAATAGAAGAAAGCCATAAATTGATGGTTAGATACCTGCATGAATTTCATCTCGAAAACATGCATTCCGGCATTTTTTGATTGACACTTATTTGCCTAAGCAGAGACAGGCACTTTCACCACAAAAGATTGAAATAATAAAAAAAGTATTGCTAAGTTTGCTGAATTAGCAGTACTCTCAATACAGCGTTTCATTAACGCTGACTTCGCCCCAACGCCATTGCATTGATATCAGTGCAGTGGCGTTTTATTGTGTACATTGCCAATATCACTCTTTTTGAACAGATTATAGTGTATTAATGATATTGGTATAATCAATCCCGTGGCTTTGCTTCAGCTTCTATTTATCAAAATATATCTTAATGGATAAAATACAAATAAAATATCGAATATAATTTAGCATAATAATATGCCATAGGGTTTTAGGTTGAATATAAGTACTAAAGTAATCAATCTCTATATTAAAGATAACTTTTTTTCAAAATTTCTAGAATATATTTGAAAATAGATATTTTACATAAAATATACAAATATAATATTATTTTTTAAATTATCCAGCATATTATCGGCTATTCCGGCTATCATCTCTTGCAATTCGGCTTCAAACCTATTGTCTGAATTACCTTCGGCAAAAACTAATCCTAAATATGTTCATTAAAAGCACTCGTATACGATTGTGAAAATATGTACAGTGATCCAATCAACGACAACAGAATACAGGGTGCCAGAAATGGGGATGCTTACGAAATCGGTAAAAAATAAATGTGCATTCACCCTTGGTTCTTCTTATCTGTGAGAAAAGTGGGAGCAGAAGCATGGTCGTGTATACATCATGGGACGCGCTACTGTATTGAGAGTGGTGGATTAAGTGTTTAAATTTATTAAGATTAATAATAAGAAAGAAATGGTTATATTATGCCATATGCTAAAAAATATTTAGCTGATGTTTACCTTACCGCCCTCATCACCATTTGCCAGCGATGATTTTGGCAGGGTAAAAAATATCACCGTGCATTTTCTGGCTTGTAATCAGATTTTCATTACCTACGCTAATATTAAGAGGGTAGAAATACGCCGATGCATTCTAAGCTATTTGCCAAAAGTTAAAAGCTATGCGTGCCACGACCAAGTTTTAAATCCACGGCTGATTATCGGCGCAATTAAGCCAGGTTCGAAGCCATCAAGAAAGATGGCGAAAACATCGCACAGATGATTATACCGGCATATAGAGGAATTACTACAGCAAGGCAAGCTGCAGGCAGCTTCGAAGTAGACTGCGATGTATGCTGACTATGGGCGGTATTGCCACCAGCACCAGCATGAGCCGACCTTGTGGCACCGGCGTAAAGCTACCTCGCAAAGTCAGACTGATATGCCGTGGCGTAGGTATATGGTTTAGTTTTCTGTGCGGGGCTGCTTTAGTGCTTTTTGCTGTTGGTGCGGAGCTGGCTGGCTGCTGATAATGTTTTTCTCACTGGAGAGGGTGTTAAATAAGGCACGGAAGTTTTGCACGGTAAAGGGGAAGGGTTTGCGCACACCGGCAGGCGGAATGGTGAATATGGTGTGACCAGGGTTGGTATTTTTAAGGCGGATGATATTTCGAACTGAAGCAAAGATGATGAGGGCAATGCTGAGTAATAACGCGGTTTTAGCAGCGATTCGAATTGTTTTGATACGGTTTTTTCTGCGGATGGTTGTTGCTGGATGGAAGTAATAGTGGCAGACTCGGCTCTGCAGTGAATGAGAAGGTGATGATGTGGCAGCGCTATGCTTAGCGTCAGCAGTGTGGTTATTAATGGGTGCCTGTTGGTTGTCGGTTTTGTGTTGCCGTTGTTCGGGCTGTGGCTTTAGCTTGCGGATGTTGTCTGTTGTTCCCATGTTTTGTCCTTTGATGCTGTGCCTGCTGTTGTGTCTTACTCGCGGTGGTTGCGAACGGTGTGGCACAGTGCTGCTTTAATTGAATTAGTTGCCGTCCTTATGCTGTACCCACCAATTTTTAGGCTTCGTTTTGAAGCGATAAATTGCGGGGAGCCCAGTATTTTTAGCAGTTTGTTGTTGTGCTGATGCAGCGTGAATGTAAGTAAGATTTAGTTACTAAAACATAGCGTTAGTATTTTACATTAAACTTTTGTTCTATGCTTGGTATGGTATATGAAATTTGTGATGGCATTGTCTGCGGTTGGACGGGCAGGTCTATACTTTATTTATTGGTAGGGTCAAAGGCTGCAGGCTGAAATCTACGGGATCATGGTAAGTGTTATAAGGTGCAGCTGTCGGTTTTGTTTGCATAATGATGATTTTATACAAGGGGAAATGAGATGCTATGCAGGTTGATTGTGGTGTTTCTGTTGTAGGTACTGGCGGGAATTTGGAAAAAGGACAATACAGCGGTCAGGAATACTGATTTACTTACGTGCAACTGCGGAGCTTGTGCTTAAGGCTATCGGCTTGAGGCCGGAAACTGCTGGTGTGGCGGCTGTAAAGCTTTGTGATAATTATTAGTATGTATGCAGGGGTTAATTTTAGATGCTACGTGCTGGAAAATAGGGATGACATCTGCTATGGCATGTTTTCCGGTAGCTGGTTGCTCTGCTATTCGTTTGATTAGCCGGATGCTGACTGAGGTAAAAATGCTATTTGAAAAGCTTAAGTAAGCCGATTACGGGTGTTAAAGTAAAATTTTGTTTGTATTTTGGTTAATTTGGTTTAGTATTTGCCAGACTATTACTAAAATACTTAATCCTTTTTTTATTTAGTATAATTGTATATTGCTTATATAAATTGGGTATATAATTATTACCTTTTGGTTGGTATTTTCAGCCGGTCTGCTGTAAATGCCTTTGCACATATTCAGAATAGCTATGCTTAATAAAGATCAGTTTGCCGATAATCATTTTATCCGTTCTATCATTGAGGAAGACCTGCAAAGCGGCAAGTGCCAGCAGGTGATGACGCGTTTTCCTCCGGAGCCGAATGGTTATTTGCATGTTGGCCACGCCAAATCCATTTGTTTGAATTTTGGTCTGGCTTATATTTATGATGGTTTGTGCAATCTGCGCTTTGATGATACGAATCCTGAGAAAGAATCGGATGAGTATGTGCGCTCGATTAAAGAAGATGTGCAGTGGCTGGGCTTTCAGTGGCATGAGGAACATTATGCTTCTGATTATTTCGAGCGTCTGTATGATTACGCAGTGGCGCTGATTCAGGATGGTAAAGCGTATGTGGATGATCTGGATGCGGAGGAAATGCGCCAGTACCGCGGTACGTTAACTGAGCCGGGCAGAAACAGCCCATATCGCGAACGTTCTGTTGAGGAAAATCTGGATTTGTTTGTGCGCATGCGTGGGGGTGAGTTTCCAGATGGCAGTAAAACGCTGCGGTTGAAAATCGATATGGCGGCAGGCAATATCAATCTGCGCGACCCAGTGATTTACCGTATCCGCCGCGTGCATCATCACCGTACTGGTGATAAGTGGGTGATTTACCCGATGTATGATTACACGCATGCGATTTCAGATGCGATTGAAAATATTACCCATTCCTTGTGTACGCTGGAATTCGAATCCCATCGGCCGCTGTACGACTGGGTGGTGGAAAACATTGCTATTGCCCATCAACCTCATCAGTATGAGTTTTCTCGGTTAGAGTTGCTGTATTCGATTACGTCCAAGCGCAAGCTCAATCAGCTGGTGGTGCAGGACCATGTTTCTGGCTGGGACGACCCGCGTATGCCTACTATTTCTGGTATGCGTCGTCGCGGCTATACTCCCGAAGGGCTGCGCCTGTTTGCTAAGCGGGTGGGAATTTCTAAAAGTGAAAATGTAGTAGATATGAGTGTGCTCGAAGGAGCCATTCGAGAAGATCTGGAAAGTGTAGCGCCACGAATGATTGCGGTGTTAAACCCGATTAAAGTGGAGCTTATTAATTTTGATGAGGCAGTGACACAAAGCCGTGAAGCGCCATACCATCCACATCATCCAGAGATGGGTGAGCGTCTGATGCCGCTGAGCAAAACCATTTATATCGAAGCCGATGATTTTGCGTTAGACCCGCCTAAAGGTTGGCAGAGGCTCACACCGGGTGGCGAGGTGCGTCTGCGATACAGCTATGTGATTAAATGTGAGGAAGTGGTGCAGGATGCTTCCGGCCGGGTGGTGTCGCTGAAGTGTTCCATCGATCACGAAACGCTGGCTGCCAAGCCGCAAGGGCGTAAGGTGAAAGGGGTAATACACTGGCTGTCTACGGAGCATGCGGTATCGGCCAAAGTACGTCTTTACGACCGGCTGTTTACAGTGGAGCGTCCGGATGCAGTACGTGGAGATGATGGTCAGTACCGCGATTTTACAGAATTTCTGAATCCGGCCTCGGTAACGGAAATTGATGCGCTGGTCGAACCAGTAGCGAATACGCTGGCACCGGAAACGCGCTATCAGTTTGAGCGGTTGGGCTATTTTGTTACCGACCGCTACGACCATACGCTGGAAAATCCGGTATTTAACCGCACGGTTACTTTACGTGATACGTGGCAGGCACAGGCAGAAAAAAAATAATTGTGCCTGTATTCCTGTGTATATAGCCGGCCGTTATGGCCGGCTTTTTGGTAAACAGAATCCGCCGGACGGGCAGCCGGTCGCTTGTTAAAATAAGCATAATGGTAAGTTCTGCTGATTAAGGACAGTCTGATGAGAACAATTCCGGTGCGTGCCGGTTATCTGGCTAATCTGCCGATGCTGCTGAGCATGGTGCTGGCCGCTTTGTGGGTTTGGTATACCGGTAATACGGCGGAAAGCACGGCTCTGTTTCTGGGGATTATCGCTGGCGGACTGGTAGATTTAGATGATGGTTTTACCGGCCGGCTGCGTAATCTGTTTTTTACGCTGATTCATTTTTCTTTAGCGGCTACGGCAGTTCAATGGACATTTGGGCACCCTCTGGCGTTTTCGCTACTGATGATTTGGGCGGCGTTCACCATGACGATGATGGGTGCCATTGATGCGCGCTACCGTACCATTGCGTTTGGTACGCTGCTGGTGATGCTGTATACGGTGCTGACTTATTCGCCAATGCTGCCTTGGTATACCAATCCGCTAATGCTGATTTGCGGCACCAGCCTGTTTAGCATATGTACGCTTGTGCTGCATTTGCTGTTTCCCAATCGGCCGGTACAGGATAATTTATCAAGTGCTTTTGCGCGTCTGGCCGATTATATGCTGGTGAAAGCACAGTTTTTCGACCCAGATGAGGCTGACTTGCTGGCAGAAAAAGAATTGGCGCTGGCGATGAAAAATACGGCTGTAATTGAGGGGTTTAACCGCTGTCGCGCAGCGCTGTTTTACCGTCTGCGCCGGCAGCATCGCCAGCGCGGTTTGGGCACCTTACTGCAATATTATCTAACCGCACAGAATATTCATGAACGCATCAGCTCGCGCCATGTGGATTATACGGCGCTGGCTCACAGGTTGGCTCATTCTGATCTGATTTACCGAATTCAGCGTTTGATTGTGCTGCAGGCACAGGCTTGCCAGCAGATGAGTGAGTGTCTGCACGAGGACAAACACTATGTATTCAATCCGATGCTGCGCCGTGCTGGTGAGGGCATTGAGCAGGCAGCTGAGCGCTATTGTGCTGAAAATGGTTGTGATGAAGATACACCAGGGTTGCAGCAATTGATAGCCAATGTTTTGGGAATCAATGAGCAGCTATTGTGGCTGGAGCAGGTAAAGACTGGTGCCACAGCAGAAGCAGTCAGCGAGACACAAATCGCAGGACTGGATGTGGATCGCATTCGCGATATTCTGCCGGCTGTGCGCGCTCATTTTACTTTGCAATCAAATGTATTGCGTCATGCGGTACGGCTAGCCATCCTGACGGCAGTGAGCTGTGTGGTGGTGGAAGGCTGCCAGCTTAAAATGGGCTACTGGATTCTGCTCACTGGTGTTATTGTTTGCCAGCCCAACTATTCAGCCACTACTGTCCGTCTGAAGCAGCGTATCGTGGGCACGCTGCTCGGTGTGGTAGTGGGGTCGGTGTTGCCATATTTTGTGCCGACACTGGCTGGCCGGCTGGTGATTGTGGTAGTGAGTACGGTATTGTTTTTTGCTTTCCGTGTACGCCGTTATAGTTTTTCTACCTTTTTTATTACCGTACAGGTGTTGGTTGGCTTTGCTATTATTGGCATGGATACCCAGTCGGCAATGCTGTCGCGCTTTGTGGATACGATTCTGGGTTCGGTATTGGCGTGGTGCGCGGTGTCGTATCTGTGGCCAGACTGGCGTTATCTGACGTTGGGACGGATTGCCCGCCGTGCTCTGTGCAGTGACGCTGCCTATCTGCGGCAGGTTGCGCAGCAATTGCAGCAAGGGCTGCGTGACGATGTGGACTACCGTTTAGCCCGCCGCACGGCGCATGAGCTGGCGGCAACGTTAAGTAATACGGTGGCAGATATGTCGATGGAGCCGGCGCGCTATGGACGACGTCTGCCCGAGGGCAAAACTATTTTGCAACTTAATTATGTGTTGCTAAGCTGTATTTCCGCACTCGGGGCGCTGCGGGCGCAGGTGGATCGGATGCGACCACAGCTGACGCCACAACGAATACAGCACTGGTCTGTTATCGCATCAGCACTGGCAGAGCTGATGGCGCAGGATGCTGCTGAAGCTGTGCTACAAGCTGAATGGTCAAAACTGGACACAGAGCTTGTGCAAAGCCGGCCTCAGGCGGATGAAGATGTGGTGGAGAAAGTGTTGTGGCGGCAGCTACACCGGCTGCATGAACAGCTGCCGGCCTACTGGCAGGCTTTGCAGGCGGATGCAAGGGCTGGTACTGCTGTGCAGGAATATCCATGAAAGTAGCGGAAAAAAAGCTTGCGTTAAGCTGGTTAAAATTCGTGACTAAATAAGTTAATCTTGACGTGCAGTGGTGTTTTCTCAATTATGCTATTGGTGGTTTTCTTTTAAAATCAGATATAAAGCTAAAATTTTGGCGTATGTTATACTGATATTCACCATTTCAATATTAATAATGAGAGGATTACCATGGCTGAACCTAATGAACAGATTGAGACTTCGTCTCAAGTACCGCCATTGATTCCTACCCAGAATGGTACACTGGAATTACACGACATTACGATTGTTGACCAGAGTAAGCTGAAAAAGGCGATCTCAGCAGCGGCGCTAGGCAACGCCATGGAATGGTTTGATTTTGGTGTCTATGGTTTTGTGGCCTATGCGCTAGGACAAGTGTTTTTTCCATCAGCCTCGCCCAGTGTGCAGATTATCGCTGCGCTGGGTACCTTCTCCGTTCCCTTTCTGGTGCGCCCTTTAGGTGGCGTATTTTTCGGTATTCTTGGCGACCGTTTCGGCCGGCAAAAAGTGCTGTCGACCACCATTATTATTATGGCGCTCAGTACGTTCTGTATCGGGCTGATTCCTTCCTATCACAGTATCGGCATTTGGGCTCCGGTGCTTTTGCTGCTATGCAAACTGGCACAAGGTTTTTCAGTAGGCGGTGAATATACCGGTGCAGCAATTTTTGTGGCGGAATATGCGCCCGACCGCCAGCGTGGTTTTCTGGGCAGTTTTCTTGATTTTGGGTCGATATGCGGCTTTGTGCTCGGCGCGGGGTTGGTGGTGTTGCTGGAAAATATCATGGGCTCGTCGCATTTCCTTTCATGGGGCTGGCGTATTCCATTTTTCCTGGCCGCTCCTTTAGGCTTGCTCGGCCTATATCTGCGTCATGCTGCTGAAGAAACTCCGGCTTTCCAGAAACATCTGGATATGATGGAAAAAGAAGAACAGGAAGCAGTGAGCAACCGGCCGCAGGTGTCATTTAAAGAGGTCTTGCGCCGATTTTGGCGAACTTTGCTGGTCAGCGTAGGGTTAGTGCTCACTACCAATATTACCTATTACATGCTACTGACTTATATGCCCAGCTATTTGTCGCATAATCTGCATTACGGTGAAGACCGTGGGGTGCTGATTATTATCGCGATTATGATAGGCATGATGTTTATGCAGCCAATTATCGGATTCACTAGCGACAAAATCGGCCGTAAGCCCTTTGTGATTGGCGGTTCGATTGCTCTGCTGGTACTCGCCATACCGTGTTTTCAGCTGATTACCAGCGGCAAAGTAGGGCTGATATTCCTCGGTCTGTTTATTCTTGCAGTAATATTGAATTCCTTTACTGGCGTAATGGCCTCTACTTTACCGGCCTTGTTTCCAACACGTATTCGCTACAGTGCTCTTGCCAGTGCGTTTAATATTGCGATTATTATTGCCGGATTAACGCCAACCATCGCAGCAGCACTGGTGGACGCCAGCAATAATCTGTTTATTCCGGCCTATTATCTGATGCTGGTGGGCGTAATCGGAATTGTGACCGGTATCTGTCTGAAAGAAACAGCTAACCGCCCGTTACGCGGTGT
Organism: Snodgrassella sp. B3088; assembly: GCF_026535815.1. NCBI lineage: Bacteria > Pseudomonadati > Pseudomonadota > Betaproteobacteria > Neisseriales > Neisseriaceae > Snodgrassella > Snodgrassella sp. B3088. The sequence continues at coordinate 281,521 of NZ_JAFNPG010000009.1, read as the reverse complement.
TTCACCTTCTGCCTCGAGTAAACAGGAAGCGCGTGAGCTGCTAGCACAGACTTATGAGCATATTGAGCAGAGTGTGGAAGATATCGACGCAGAAATTGCACGCCTGCAGGAACAGATACAGACGCTGGAAATGCGCAAACAGCAGTACATTGATTTACATCCGAAGCTTGAATGAGCTTTTAGTAACTTATTTGTTAAAATTCAGCCACTAATGTTAATCCATAATGGTTAATATTAGTGGTTTTTTTTGTTATTAGTAATCTGGAATCTGTAATAAAAATTATTCGAAATGCTGTTGCGTTATTAGGTTTTATAAGAAATGTAATTGGTTGTTCGTTCAACCAATTACAATGAGGTTTAGGAAATGATGAAGTTGATATATTTGCTGCTTTTAACAACTATATAGTAGGGAAGTTGAGCATTTAAGATAGCTCCAAGCCATACAGGTATTAGTCAGAAAGATGTTAATCTGTTTGTTGATCTAAATAATCAGATAGCTTTCTTGATTTGGCTGAAAAGGGGCTGGTGGATAATTCGGTATGTAAGCAATGGTGCCAGATTGATTTGATATAGTAGATTTTTTATAAAATTTTAATCTGAATATAATTTGCTTAATGAATTATCCCTGCTAAAGAATGAAGGAAAAAACTGTAAGCAGGGATATCTGTGATTTAGTTGCCATTCATGGCTTTGTCCAGTTCCTGTTGTCTGGCTTGTACGGCATCTTCTAATCCTTTGATGCGTTCCTGATAGCGTACGTAGTTGCGTTCGTTGCCCAAACGTATTTTTTTGCCTTCTTCCAGCGCTTTTTTGGCATCAGCAAGATTTTTTCGTGCAGAAGCTATTGCTGACTGGTTAGGCTGTTTTTCTGTTTCGTTGTTATCTGTGGGAGCAGAATGGTTGTCCACAGCAGGTTTGTAGGCAGGTGTGGTGGAGAAATTTCCCCCTAAATTATTGGCCTGACGACAGTTTTTGCCATTTGGTACTTCTGAATAGCTGTGGTTGCCACGGCTGTCGGTACATTCGTATATCTGTGCTAGTGCAGTAGTGCTCAGTAAGGAGCATAGTGCAGCCAGAATGAGGTTTTTTTTCATGATTTGTCCTTTGTCAGGGGGTTACATGCGGCCAAGTTCGCGCTGAATGGCCTGAATATTCTGCTGGCGGTCGAGTACGGCGCTTTGCAACTCGGTAGTATTGCCGCCTTTGCCAGTACGGCTGCGGTTAAGTGCTTCCTGTGCCTGAGCCAGTGCGTTGCGCTCGTTGGTCAGTTCCTGTTGCAGGATTGCACGGCGGGTATTGTCGCTGCCTTTGGGTACGATATTTACCGAGGGCTGGGGTCCACTGTATGCTGTGGCTACGCGTGTGGCCGGGCGCGGTCGACTACGCACGCTTGTTGAAGAGCTACTACTGCGGTAGCTGGGGCGGCTGTCGCTATAGCTGCCGATAGCAGGCAAGCTAGCGACGGCACAGTTGCCTTTAGGTTTTGATGTATAGACAACTTCGCCGTTTTCAAGGCAGGTATATACTTTTGCCGGTACTTGCGCACTGATGAGCAGACTGCCAGAAATGATCAGTATGGGAAGCGCTTTTTTATATGTCATTATTAAACCTTGTACATCAATCATTCAGTTTTGTTGGCTGATGTCTTCAAGCTGTTGCTGCCATTCAAGCCATTTTTCTTCAGTTTGGGTTAATTTTACTTTGAGCTCGGCTAGTTGGGTAATGGTTTGTTGTAATTTTGTGCGGTTTTCGTCAAGGTAGGCTTCTTCGCTGGCGAGAAAGGCTTCGCCTTCCTGCTGCTGCTGTTGCCAGGTTTCCATGTCGCGTTCGGCTTTTTCGATATTTTTCATCAAGGGTTTGGTCAGTTTGGCTCGTTCCTGCCGCTGTTGTGCTTCGATGCGTTTTTGCTCTTTGCGCTTAATGCTGTCGCTGGAGTTTTGCGGCTGGTCGATACTGGTTTGCTCTTGTGTCAGACGCCATTGGCGGTAGTTGCTTAGGTCACCATCAAAGTGTCTTAGCTCACCATGATTAAGGTATATCAGGGCATCGGTGGTGGATTCGAGCAGGCTACGGTCATGCGACACTACGATTAATGCGCCCTGAAAGCTTTGTAACGCTAGTGTCAGGGCGTGGCGCATGTCTAAATCCAGATGGTTAGTGGGTTCATCCAGCAGTAAAAGGTTGGGCTTCTGCCACACAATCATGGCCAGTGCCAGCCTTGCTTTTTCGCCACCTGAAAAAGGGGCTATAGGTTGCATTGCCATATCGCCGATAAACGCAAAGCTGCCAAGGAAATTGCGAATTTCCTGTTCGCGCACGTCTGGAGACAGTTGCTGAATGTGCCATATTGGGCTTTGGTCGGCACGTAAGGTTTCAAGCTGGTGCTGTGCAAAGTAGCCGATTTTGAGTTTTTCGGCTCGCACAATCTGTCCGCTTAATGCTTGCAGGCTGCCGGAGATGGCTTTTATTAGGGTGGATTTACCGCTGCCATTGACACCTAGCAGACCATAGCGGGCACCCGATTCGACTGAGAGGTCGATGCTGTGCAATACCGTTCGGTCGCCATAACCTAGATTGATGTTTTCCAGTTTTAGCAGCGGATTGGGCAGATGGTCTGGCTGGGCAAATTCAAATGAAAACTCGCTGTCCAGATGAGCTGGTGCGATACGTTCTAATCTGGCCAATGCTTTGATGCGACTCTGTGCCTGCACTGCTTTGGTGGCTTTGGCTTTGAAGCGGTCAATAAAGGATTGCAGATGCTGTATGTGTGCCTGTTGTTTGATATAGGCGGCCTGCTGCTGTGCGAGTCGCTGTGCGCGCTCTTGCTGGTAGAAATCGTAGTTGCCACCGTAAAGAGTCAGTTGTTGCTGTGCCAGTTCGACGGTTTGGGTGGTGGTGGCGTTGAGGAAATCGCGGTCGTGCGAGATGATTATCTGGGTGGTTTCGAGACCGGCCAGATGTTGCTCTAGCCACAGGACAGTTTCTAAATCCAGATGGTTGGTGGGTTCGTCTAGTAGAAGCAGATCAGTACGGCACATGAGTGCCTGAGCCAGATTTAGGCGCATACGCCAGCCACCGCTGAATGATTTTACTGGCTGTTGCTGTTCTTGCTGTGAGAAACCTAGGCCGTTTAGTAATTTGGCGGCACGTGCTGGTGCGCTGTAGGCACCGATTTCATCTAGACGTGCATGAAGTTCGGCCTGTTTGAGTCCGTCGTTGCCTGCTTCGGCCTGTTGCAGCAGTTGTTGTAGTTGCTGTAATTCTGTGTCGCCTTGAAGTACGTAGTCCAGCGCAGGGATATCAAGTGCCGGTGTTTCCTGCTTGACGGTGGCTAGCTGCCAGTGTTTGGGTAGGCGTAGGTCGCCGCTGTCATGGCTGATTTTTCCTTCCAGCAGGGCAAACAGGCTGGATTTGCCGGTGCCATTTTTGCCAATCAGGCCGACGCGCTGACCGGGATAGATGGTCAGGCTGGCGTGTTGCAGAAGCTGTTTGCTACCACGCTGTAAGCTGAGATTTTTTATTTCAATCATACATATCAAACGCTACAAGTTGAGAGGCAAGGGGGGCGGGTTAGTTGACAATCTGGCTAAGCGGCCAGCGCGGTCTAACATTAAAACTGCCGGTAGGGCGGGCGCTGGACAGATGCATAGCTCCGGCAAAGGCAATCATGGCACCGTTGTCAGTGCAGTAGGCTAGCGGAGGAAAAAATGTATGCACTTCAGGAAGGCTGCTGAGGCTTTGGCGCAACTGCCAATTGGCACCCACACCGCCAGCTACGACCAGTTGTTTGTAGCCGGTTTGCTGTAGTGCCTGTTTGGCTTTGCTGGTCAGTACATCGACAACGGCGTTCTGGAATTCGCGGCAGATATCATGTCTGATTTGTTCGGGTAAAGCTTCGCCGCAGCCAGTTTCTGCTTTGATTTTGTTGACGGCAGTAAGTACGGCGGTTTTTAAACCGGAAAAACTCATGTTCAGGTCATGCGAATGCAGCATGGGGCGCGGAAAATGCAGGCTGCCGCTGTGGCCAAGTCTGGCTAGCTCGGACAGTTTGGCACCGCCTGGATAGGGCAGGCCAAGTAGTTTGGCAGTTTTATCAAATGCTTCACCGGCTGCATCATCGATGCTTTCGCCCAGTAGGGTGTAGTCGCCGATGCCTTTGACGGCCATAAATTGGGTGTGACCGCCAGAAACCAGTAAGGCGACAAATGGAAAATCCGGTTTGTCGTCGCTGAGCAACGGCGACAGCATATGGCCTTCTAGATGATGGACGGGAATGATGGGTTTATTTAGGGCAAAAGCCAGTGCGTTGGCAAAGCTGGCTCCGGCAAGTAATGCACCACCTAGTCCTGGGCCTTGGGTATAGGCGATGGCATCGATGTCGGCAAAAGTTTTGCCGGCCTGATGCAGACACGCCTGTGTAAGCGGTGTTAGGCGGCGAATATGGTCGCGGCTGGCCAGCTCGGGCACGACGCCGCCATATTCGGCGTGCATGGCAATTTGTGTATGCAGCTGATGAGCCAGTAGTCCGTGTTCGGTGTCGTATAGGGCAACGCCGGTTTCGTCACAGGATGATTCGATTCCCAGTACCAACATGTTTGAATATTTGAATTTAAAGCAGTAAAGCGGTTTATTTTACCTGTTTTGGTGGCTTTCGTGGACTGGCTGTCGGTAGGGGAAGAGCAAATGTTTTATAATAAGTACTTGCGTGGTTCGCAAACTTCCCACGTCAGACGGCGGTAAAAGCGGTTTTTACGGCTGTTTCTGAAATCAAAACTAAGGAAACGAAATAATGAAACAACATACTCGAGCGCTGGTAATTTTTTCCGGCGGTCAGGATTCGACGACTTGTCTATTACAGGCTATTGCGACTTATGGGCGTGAAAATGTGCAGACGATTACTTTTCAGTATGGTCAGCGCCATGCGATTGAGCTGGAAAAAGCACGCTGGATTGCGCAGGACTTAGGCGTAGCCCAGACGGTAATGGATTTGTCATTGCTGCAAAGCATTACGCATAATGCGCTGATGGATAAGCAGGAGTCTATTGAAACTCCGGCAAATGGGCTGCCGAATACGTTTGTAGATGGCCGTAATGCGTTGTTTCTGTTGTATGCCGCTATTTTTGCTAAAGGACAGGGTATTCATGATGTGATTGCTGGCGTATGTGAAACCGACTTTTCCGGCTATCCGGATTGCCGCAATGTGTTTGTACAGTCGATGAATGTGACGTTGAATCTGGCTATGGATTATGAGTTTCGTCTGATTACGCCGCTAATGTATCTGGACAAGGCACAGACATGGGCGCTGGCAGATGAGCTTGGCTATCTGGATTATGTGCGCGAGCATACGCACACTTGCTACAACGGCGTGGAAGGCGGCTGCGGTGAGTGTCCAAGCTGTGTATTGCGTGAACGGGGTCTGCAAACCTATCTGGCACAGAAAAGAGCTGTTTAATATGGGTTTAAGGCTGCTGTTTGCCTGTGATTAAATTTTTTTACGTGATTAAGCCTGTTTTGCATGTGATTTACATGGTAAAAACGTGACCAAACAGGAAAGGTATGAAGATGAGTGATGATCTGAAAACCAGTATTATTGAATTTCCGCTGGATTTCCCGATTAAGGTAATGGGTGAACAGCATCCGGAATTTGCGGCTCGGGTGCTGGACGTGGTGCAGCAGCATGCGCCAGAAACCGCAGCTTCAGATATTAATACCCGCCCGAGTAGTAAGGGTAATTATATTAGTGCTACAGTGGTGGTTCGTGCCGAAAGTCAGCAGCAGTTGGATGATATTTATCGTTCTTTAAGCAGCCATCCGATGGTGAAAGTTGTACTATGAAAGTGGTGCAGCTGGGTTTACGCGCTTATCAGCCGGTATTTGCTGCAATGCAAGATTTTACGGCTGCTCGCACAGCCCAAACCGAAGATGAGTTGTGGGTTGTTGAACATCCGCCCGTATTTACACAGGGCATGGCCGGTAAACCGGAACATATTCTGGTGCATGATGATATTGAGGTAGTACAGATAGACCGCGGTGGGCAGGTGACTTATCACGGCCCGGGTCAGTTGGTGGTGTATACGCTGATTGATTTTAAGCGTCGCCATATTACCGTGCGTGAGCTAGTAAGCCGGTTGGAAAACAGTATTATTGCTACGCTGTCCGATTATGGCATTGCAGCGGAGAATGACCCGAAACGGCCCGGTGTCTACGTTAGCGGCCGGAAAATCGCGTCGCTGGGGCTGCGCATTAAACAGGGTGCGGTGTATCACGGGCTGGCGCTGAATGTGAATATGGACCTGACTCCGTTTACACACATTAATCCTTGCGGCTATGCCGGCTTGCATATGACGCAGATTGCTGAGCTGATAAAGCCGTGTCCAACACTGGCTGAAGTGGCAGAACGCTTAACCGGCTACCTGAGTTTGCAATTGAATGCTCCGCCTCCTGAGCGGCCATCTACACAGAAAGTTGTACTATGAATCAAGATAACAGCCAAGGGGTAAAACACAAGGGTGCAGAAAAAACGGCACGTATTCCGATTAAAGTGGTTCCTCTGGAACAAAAGCTGAAAAAACCGGAATGGATTCGGGCACGTTTACCGAGCAGTCAGAAGTTTTTTGAAATTAAAAGTATCGTGCGCGAACAGAAGTTGCATACGGTATGTGAGGAAGCCAGTTGTCCAAATATCGGTGAATGTTTTAGCAAGGGTACGGCTACTTTCATGATTATGGGTGATATCTGTACTCGTCGTTGTCCGTTTTGCGATGTTGGCCATGGCCGTCCTAATCCGCTGGATGAGCAGGAACCAAGCCATCTGGCTGCTTCGGTAAAAGCGATGAATTTGCGCTATGTGGTGATTACGTCTGTTGACCGTGATGATCTGCGTGATGGTGGTGCGCAGCATTTTGCTGACTGCATTACTGCTATCCGTAAAGCCAGCCCGCATACTCAGATTGAGGTGCTGGTGCCGGATTTCCGTGGACGCCTAGATATTGCACTGGAAATTCTGGCGCAGACTCCGCCGGATGTGCTGAATCATAATCTGGAAACGGCACCGCGGCTGTATAAACAGGCGCGTCCTGGTGCAGATTATCTGCATTCACTGAAATTGCTGAAGCAATATAAGGTGCTACGTCCTGAAGTAGCCACCAAGTCTGGATTGATGGTTGGTCTGGGTGAAAGTGATGAAGAAATTCTGCAAGTGATGCAGGATTTACGCGACCATGATGTAGAAATGATTACCATAGGCCAGTATTTGCAACCCAGCAACAGCCATTTGCCAGTGTTGCGCTATGTGACACCGCAGCAGTTTAAGGCTTTTGAAAAACGTGCTTATGAGATGGGATTTAAGCATGGTGCTATTGGGGCGATGGTTCGCTCGAGTTATCATGCAGATGTGCAGGCTGAGCACGCAGGTGTGGTAAACGAATAAAACTTCAAGGGAGATGCGGGCATCTCCCTTATTTATTGATGGCAAAATACAGCATGCAAACTAGAAGATGCGTATTTTGGCTGTTATTTACGATACGCGTGAATTTTAGCCGCTAAAATTTCAATGCGTCTTTTCGTTTTTTCAGCGGCATTTACGTGGACTTAGACTTTTTATTTCTTCGTTTGTATGTAAATCGTATATGCGAATAATAGCTCCTGGAGAACCTGCACACAGGCTAATTTTAGTGCTGGTAATACCTGTGCCATTTTGTGCAACAAATTTAATATTCGGAGCTAAATCTCTTCCAAATTCATCTTCCGCGACAATATGATAATCGCCTTTCGGAGTCATACAACCACAGAGAAAGGCAATGATGATCAGGCAAAAAATATTTTTCATTTATTTAAATTTATTTTAATTTTGTAATGATATTTTATTTTATCGATAAATACTTTAAATGTCATTTGTTTGTTAATTTTCATTTTCTATCAGTTGTGTTTATTTAGGCAGATAGCTTTACCAGTGGGAGATTAAATGAATATTTTGGCAAAAAATTGATATTGGTTGGAATGGAAATGAATATATTGCCGGTGATCATCGGCATGGTGCTGCTCAGAGAATTTACTTTTCTGGTTCTGGATAGGGATTATTGAATACTATTTTTGGCGCAAGATCTGCGCTGTTGTCGCAAACATAAATTAGAAAATGTTTTAGGCTGGTGAGAGGATTTCAAATAAAGTCTGCACATTCATTCAAGTTAAAGATACGCAGGATAAGGACAATTTTTTTCTTTAGGGTCAGGTGTAGGCTGCCAGTTGTTATATATAATTGAATTACAATAATAATTGATTATTATTTTCATTTAGAATAATTTGCTGATGACATTATTCGTGTTTTCAGCAAATTTTTTTGCTTTCTGAAGACTGATTAACACGTTTATGTAAATTGGTGAAATATAGTGATTTTTTGATTAAATGCCGGTTTAATCTGCATATATATGTCTCTGGGTAGTGATTTATGCTGTAATTGATTCAAATTATAGCGTTTTTTTTATCGTTTCTATGAAAAAAGGTTTTGACGTTAAAGGGTAAATTTTTGTATGTTTGTTACCTTGTCTAACTAAATTGTGCTTTGCAATCAGTGCAGCAAACGAGGTTTCCTGATGTCCGGCTTATACGACCATACTCTGGTAAAAGAAAACTGCGGTTTTGGATTAATCGCCAATATTGAGGGTGAACCCAGCCATAAGGTGGTGCGTACCGCAATATTGGGGCTGTCGCGCATGCAGCATCGCGGCGCGATTTTGTCAGATGGTAAAACTGGTGATGGTTGTGGCCTGCTGCTGCAAATGCCGAAAAAATTCTTTCAGGCTGTGGCTGAGGAAAGCGGCATCACTCTGGCTAAAAATTTCGCCGTCGGCATGATTTTCTTTCCGCGCGATGAGGCGCTGGCACAGGAGTACAAAGCCATTATTGAAGAAGAGCTGACGCAGGAAACGCTGAATATTTCTCTGTGGCGCACGGTGCCCACCAACCCTAAAATGCTTGGCGCCATTGCGTTAGCCGATATGCCACATATTGAGCAGGTGTTTGTGAATGCACCTGCCGGCTGGCTGCCGCGCGATTTGGAGCGGCGGCTGTTTATGACGCGCCGGCGGATTGAGAAACGCATTAGTCACCGAGATTTTTATATTTGCAGCTTGTCTAATCAGGTGATGATATATAAAGGGCTATGCATGCCCAAGGATTTGCCGCGCTTTTATCCTGATCTGGCTGATTTGCGTATGCAAAGTGCAATTTGTCTGTTTCATCAGCGCTTTTCTACCAATACGCTGCCGCGGTGGCAATTGGCGCAGCCTTTTCGCTATTTGGCGCACAATGGGGAAATCAATACCATTTCCGGCAACCGTGCTTGGGCACGAGCACGCTCCTACAAATACCATACGCCTTTGATTCCGGATTTACAGACCGCTGCGCCGTTTGTGAATGAAACTGGCTCGGATTCCAGTTCTCTGGATAATATGCTGGAGCTGTTTGTGAATGGTGGTATGGATTTGTTTCGTGCTATGCGTTTGCTGGTACCACCGGCATGGCAGCACAATCCAGATATGGATGACGATTTACGCGCATTTTACGATTTCAATTCTATGCATATGGAGCCATGGGACGGGCCGGCAGGAATTGTGCTCAGTGATGGGCGCTATGCAGCCTGTACGCTCGACCGCAATGGTCTGCGGCCAGCGCGCTATGTGATTACGCAAGATAAGCTGATTACTATTGCCTCCGAAGTAGGTATCTGGGATTACGCTCCCGATGAGGTGGTTGAAAAAGGCCGTGTCGGCCCCGGTGAGCTGCTGGTGATTGATACGCGTGAAGGACGGTTGATGCAGTCGGCAGACATTAATATCGAGCTGAAAACGCGCCATCCGTATAAAGAATGGCTAGACAGAAATGTTTTATCGCTAATTCCATTTGAAAAACTGCCGGAAAATGAAACCGGAGAAGCCATTTTTTCAGCAGACCAGCTGTTGGTTTACCAAAAACTATTTGGCTATGACATGGAAGAGCTGGAAAGTGTGATTCGTGTGTTGGGCGAGAATGGACAGGAAGCAGTAGGTTCGATGGGAGACGATACGCCGTTTGCAGTACTTTCGCAGCGACCACGCCTGCTGTTTGATTATTTCCGCCAATACTTTGCTCAGGTAACCAATCCGCCAATAGACCCTTTACGCGAAAAGCATGTGATGAGCCTGAATACTTGTATCGGGCGTGAGATGAGCGTGTTCTTTGAGGCTGAAGGCATGTCGCATCGGGTGAATTTTAAATCACCAGTATTGCTTTACTCCGATATGCAGCAGTTGCTTCAGCTTTCTGCCGAACACTATCAGCATCATCACCTGCAGGCGGTGTACAACCCAAATGAAACCAGCTTGCAGGAAGCTTTGCTGCATTTGTGTGATGAGGCAGTTGCTGCGGTCAGAAATGGGGCAGTTCTGCTGGTGGTATCTGATCGCAATGTCAGCCGTAATGCTATGCCGATTCCGGCTGTGCTCAGTGTGGGCGCGATTCAGCAGCGGCTGGTAGAAACCAATTTGCGATGCGATGCCAATATTGTGGTTGAAACCGCATCTGCACGAAATCCGCACCATTTTGCCGTACTGATTGGTCTAGGTGCTACAGCGGTGTATCCGTATCTGGCGTATGAAAGTCTGGCCAGAATGGTAAGTATTGGTGCGATTACTAAACCTTTACGGCAGGTGATGCTCAATTTCCGTAATGGTATCAATAAGGGTCTGTATAAAATCATTTCCAAAATGGGTATCTCTACCATTTCGTCTTATCGCTGTGCCTGTCTTTTCGAAGCCATTGGTTTTCATCATGAAGTCATGCAGTTGTGTTTCAAAAATATGGTAAACCGTATTGAAGGGGCTACATTTGCACAGCTAGAAGATGATCTGCGCTGGTTCCACAAACGTGCATGGCAGAAAAGCCGTGGTCTGGAAATTGGCGGTTTTCTGAAATACAAGCCGCAGGGTGAATTCCATGCCTACAATCCAGAAGTGGTGAATACCTTACAGGCTGCCATCAACAGCGGTGACTATGCCCGTTACCGCCACTATGCGGATGCTGTGAATAAACGCCCTCCCTCCATGCTGAGGGATTTGCTACGGCTTAAAACGGAAGCAGCCACACCAGTGGCACTTGAACAGGTAGAAGCAGCAGAAAATTTATATAAACGATTCGATAGCGCGGCTATGTCGATTGGTGCATTAAGTCCAGAGGCACATGAGGCACTGGCCACGGCGATGAATCGTCTGGGCGGCTATTCCAACTCTGGCGAGGGTGGCGAAGACCCACGTCGCTACGGCACCGAACGTGTTTCACGGATTAAGCAAGTGGCTTCGGGGCGTTTTGGCGTCACACCGGCCTACCTGATGAGTGCCGATGTGATTCAGATAAAAGTAGCGCAAGGTGCCAAACCGGGTGAGGGCGGACAGCTTCCCGGAGATAAGGTCACCCCATACATCGCGCAATTGCGCTTCGCTGTGCCCGGTTCCACCTTGATTTCACCACCCCCGCACCATGATATTTATTCCATCGAAGATTTAGCACAGCTGATTTTCGATTTAAAACAGATTAATCCGCGTGCGCTGATTTCGGTAAAACTAGTGTCTTTACCGGGCGTGGGTACCATCGCTACCGGCGTAGCCAAAGCTTATGCAGATTTGATTACTATATCCGGCTATGACGGCGGCACTGGCGCCAGCCCGATAACCAGTGTGAAATACGCTGGTAGTCCGTGGGAGCTGGGACTGGCAGAAGCCCAGCAGGCACTGGTAGAAAACAATTTGCGCCACAAAGTGCGGTTACAGGTTGATGGTGGCTTGAAAACCGGTCTAGACATCGTTAAAGCGGCTATTCTGGGAGCGGAAAGCTTTGGCTTCGGCACTGGCCCGATGATTGCGCTGGGCTGCCGCTATCTGCGTATCTGTCACCTGAATAACTGTGCCACTGGCGTGGCTACGCAGGATGACACTCTGCGCCACGAACATTTCCACGGTCTGCCTGAAAAAGCGATGAATTATTTTAAATTCATTGCACAGGATGTGCGTGAAATCATGGCACAGCTCGGCATCACCCGCCTGACTGATTTAATCGGCCGCACGGAGCTATTGGAAATCGTTGCTGGCATCACTCCGAAACAGGGTACGCTGGATTTAAGCAAGTTACTGTATTCACCCAAGGTACCGGATGGCAGTGCTCGCTACTGTACGCAAACCAATCCGCCATTCGATACTGGTCGCCTCAATCACACTATCATGCAGGACGTTGGCGATGCCGTACAGAGCGGTGCCGATGTGGATCTGACCTATGATATCAATAATACCGACCGCTCCGTAGGCGCTGCCTTAGCCGGACAGATTGCTGCTACTCATGGAAATCGTGGCCGTACTTCACAACGCTTTGACATCTATCTAAATGGTACTGCCGGACAGAGTTTTGGTGTTTGGCTGGCTGGTAGCATGAATCTGTATCTAACTGGCGATGCCAACGATTATGTCGGTAAAGGTATGGCCGGCGGCAAAATCGTGATTAGGCCGCATGGCGGCACTGCTTTCCGGCCAGAAGACACCACCATTATTGGCAATACCTGCCTTTATGGTGCTACTGGTGGCAAATTGTTTGCTTCTGGCAAGGCAGGTGAGCGCTTTGCGGTGCGTAATTCTGGTGCCACAGTCGTGGTGGAAGGTATTGGCGACAACGGCTGTGAATACATGACCGGCGGAGTAGTGTGTGTATTAGGCAAAACCGGTATCAATTTCGGTGCCGGTATGACTGGTGGCTTTGCCTATGTGCTGGATGTGGATGGCGGCTTCAGACAGCGTATTAATTCTGAGCTGGTTGAAGGTTTAGACATCGCCGCACTCACCATGCATCAGGAAAATCTACGCGGCCTCATCGCCGAGCATGTGGAAAATACTCACAGCCCGCTGGGGGAACGCATTCTGGCTGAGTGGGACAACTATGTGAACCGCTTTGTGCTGGTGAAACCAAAAGCCAATGATGTCGATGCGCTGCTGGGGCACAAACCGCGTACCGTCACTGAATTGCGCGCTGTTACCCAGTAAGAGCAGACATTAAGACAGCAATAATCAAAAATCGTGCAAGGAACACCACATGAGTCAACGCGAAAATGTTTATCAGTTTATTGATGTACCGCGTGTCGATCCACCGAAAGAACCGCTAAGCGTACGCCAGCAGGAATTTGCGGAAATTTATCAGCCCTTTACCACAGCACAGGCAATTGCTCAGGCAGACCGCTGTCTGGCCTGTGGTAATCCGTACTGCCAGAATAAATGTCCGTTGCACAACAACATTCCCAATTGGCTGCGACTGGCGAATGAAGGGCGGATTATCGAAGCAGCTGAGTTAGCACACACCACCAACAGCCTTCCTGAAGTCTGCGGCCGCGTGTGCCCGCAGGATCGTCTGTGTGAAGGCGATTGTACCTTGAATGCGGAATTCGGCGCCGTTACCATCGGAGCCATCGAAAAATACATTACCGAACAGGCATTTGCGCAAGGTTGGCATCCAGATATTGCCACCGTGGAAAAAGTGGGTAAAAAAGTAGCGGTGGTTGGAGCCGGACCCGCCGGCCTCGGCTGTGCCGATGTTCTCATCCGCAATGGTGTGGACGTGACCGTATACGAACGGGCATCCGAAATCGGCGGCCTGCTCACCTTTGGTATACCGGCGTTCAAATTGGAAAAAGAAGTCATGATGCGGCGGCGGCACGTACTCACTGATATGGGCATACAATTCAAACTGGGTGTCAATGTCGGCACCGACATTAGCTTGCAAGAGCTTGAGCAGCAATATGATGCAGTGTTTTTAGGCGTGGGTACCTATCAGGGACTACGTGCCGGCATCGAAAATGAAGAGGCCAGCGGTGTTTATCTGGCTTTGCCCTATCTGATTGGCAATACGGAACATCTGCTAAACATCGATAGCAAAGATTATGTATGCATGGAAGGTAAGCGTGTCGTGGTGCTTGGTGGCGGCGATACTGCCATGGATTGTGTACGCACCGCGCTGCGGCAGCAGGCCAAAGAAGTAATCTGTGCTTATCGCCGCGATGCTGCCAATATGCCCGGCTCCAGAAAAGAATTCAACAATGCGCGGGAAGAAGGCGTGCAGTTTAAATTCAATGTGCAGCCTCAGGCTGTGGTGACAAACGAAGCAGGCACAGTAACCGGCATTCAGGTTGTCCGCACCAGCATGGGCGTACCAGACGAACGCGGCCGGCGCCGTGCCGAAATCATAGCCGGTAGTGAAGAAATCATTACCTGTGATGCCATAATTATAGCCTTTGGTTTTGCACCGCACAGCATGCCGTGGTTAGGTGAAGTTGGTGTCACCGTGGACGAGCGCGGCCGTATTCAGACTAGTGGTGAATACAAACAGCAGACCGCCAATCCAAAAATCTTTGCTGGCGGCGACATCACCCGTGGTTCGGATTTGGTGGTTACCGCCATAGCAGAAGGACGTGATGCCGCACAAAGTATTATGGATTACTTCGAAATCTAGTATATCAGTAGCAGATTAAGCAGCCTGTGGACAAGTTCGTACACAGGCTGTTGTTTTTCAAATCAGACCGGTAATCAATATTATTGTTGTGCCAGAATCTGCTCAGCGGCACGTTTACCCCAATAGCAGGCTTCCTCGAAAATCGAATAGCCGGATAAATCACTATGGGCAAACTGTAAACGACCCTGATACGAGCGCAACGCCATTAAGCCCGCATTGGTGAGATAACCGGGCTGTGGTACGGCCATGGCATGGCCGCGTAGACTGATACGCGCCTGTACCATACGCTTTCGCAACACAATGCCATAAATCTCTTCCAATTCTTTAGCCGCGCATTGGTATATTTCTTCAGGTGAGGCCGATAGCATCCAGTGACGTATGTTGGTCGGCGAATCATGATTCAATGCTGTATAGGCAGTGAAAGATGTAAAGGGTGGCGGCCCTTGCCGAATTTGCTGGTGCGTGGCCACCACATAGCCTAGCCCATCACCTTGATACAAAATGTTGTCCCATGCCAGCGCGCTGCCTCTTTTTTCTGGAGGCATGCCGCGCAGCAAAAAATTAGCCACAATCCAAGGGGCATACTGAGGCATATGGGTCTGCGGCTGAAAACCATATCGCTGAATATTCTGCACCACGTGAGCTGCGATATACAGTGGCATGGCACAGATTGCATGCCGTGCCTGTAGCCAGAAATATTGCTGTTGTGCAGTACAGATTAACAGACGTACTCCCTGAGCCTCTTCTTCAATCGAAACTGCATAAGCACGGAGACTGTGCGGCTGAGTAAATGGCTGATCGGTTTCAGGAATGTTTTCGATAGCTTGCAGACGGCAAAATGCGCGTATCCGCTGCGACAGCTCATGTAAACCGTGCGGCCAGGTCAGCACTGTACCGTGTTCATTCTGCTCTGTGCCACGGGCGCAGAAATAGTGCAGGCCGGCCCACGCACAGATTTGGCCGATGCCTTGCCCATAATCATCTCGACAGCAATAGTCCAGATACCACAGCAGAGTAGGCGAGTGATAACCTTGCTGTTCCAGCCAATTGGCAAAAGTTATCCGTTCCAGACGGCGCCATTCGTTGTCGTTACTGGCCAAATCCAGCGGAATGGTAAATACACGCTTGCCATCCACACCACGCTGGCTGCTGATCTGATGAATAAAACGGAAAAAACGCTGACTATCGGCATCACGCTGAGGCAGCAATTCATTCTGCCAGTGTTGCTGATAGAATAAACGCTCATTGGGCACCTGTAGCAGTGAGCGCTCATCATACACACCATGCTGATACAGTTGTAAATCGCCGAGTAATTCTCGGATGTGTTCCGATTCCGGTGAGGGTAGGGGCAGATAATGCGCACCGGTGGGGTAATCCACACCAAACTGGTGTTCACCGCGATTATTGCCATTGCGTTCAGCACCATCAAGTAAAATATAATCGTGCATGCCCTGTCTGGATAACTGCCAGGCAGCAGACAGCCCCGCCGCACCACTGCCGACAATCACCGTATTCACATGGCGTGTTGGAATATTAGCTGGAGGTTGTCGTTGCGCATCACGAATAGCATGCCCCACAGCTTTACCGGGGAAATCCACACTGATTGGTGGCTGCCCTGGTACAAAATAGCGCCACGCCTCATAGCTGCTCAAACCCACCATACTGGCGCCCAACACATTGCTGAGAAACCGGCGGCGACTGATTTTCATCTGTTTACCCCTATCAGCGCATCACCGCGCGCCAGTCAGCCTCAAAATATTCCACTAACTTCTGCGTGTTCAGATGATTGGGTTCTACTGCTCGCCGCTGCATATCTTTTGGAAACACAAACATTTCGCGCGTCGTTTCTGCATCTAGATAGCGTGTCGGCACCCGATAATGGTCTGGAATCAGAAACTCACCAGTCTGATTGGCCATCACATAGCCCCACTCACCAAAAGAAGGGACATACACATGAAAAGGTAGCGTTTTCAGTCCGGCAGCTTCCAGTGTATTGACAATGCACCAGAACGCATTGGGTGCAAAGTAAGGTGAAGTAGACTGCACCACCAGATTACCATGCGGATTTAAATGTCGCGCCACCATACGGTACATTGGTACCGAATACAGTTTGCCGAGGGAAAAATTGGAAGGGTCAGGAAAATCGATAATCACCACATCGAATTTTTCCTGATTGTGTTGCAGCCATTGTGCCGCATCCGCATTAATAATGCGCAGTTTCGGGTGATTAAGCGAATTCTGATTCAACTCACGCAAAGCTGCCGAAGTACGGAAAACACGCGTCATACTTGCATCCAGATCCACCAGCGTAATCTGGCTTACCTGTGGATATTTCAGCACCTCCCGTGCTGCCAGCCCATCTCCGCCACCTAGTATCAAAATGCGGGAGGCCTGCGGATTCTGCTCCATCACCGGCAGTACCAGTGCTTCGTGATAGCGTGCCTCATCCACTGAAGAAAACTGTAAATTACCATTAAGAAACAATCTTGTATCATTATGCCATTTCGTAATCACCAGCCGCTGATAAGGAGAAGCGGTGCTAAACACCACTGGGTCACCAAAATAATGTTGTTCTGCTTTATTCGTAATGTGATTGGCGTAACAGAAAAACAGCAATAAAACCAACAGCACTATATTGCCGCGCATACGTAGACGCTGGTAACGAGGTAGCTCGTGCTTAAACAGCCGCGCTGTCAGCAGTGCCACTGCCGTATTTAAAATCCCGAACAACAGCGCACTTCTTGCCATGCCCAGCTTTGGAGCCAGAATCAGAGGAAACAACAACGAAACAGCCAGCGCTCCTAGATAGTCAAAAGTCAGTACACGGCTGACCACTTCTTTAAACTCCACCTCACGCAGATTCAGCACCCGCATCACCAGCGGCAGCTCCATTCCCGTAATAATACCGATAATCAGCACCAGCCCGTATAGCACCGAACGAAAAGGTGCCGCAGAAAAACCAAATAAAACAAACAAAAGCAGCGCCGAAACACCGCCGACAATTCCCACCAGAATTTCAATATCAATAAAGCGGCTCAGCGCATCACGGTCGGATATATAACGAGTCAGATGCGCACCAATGCCCATCGCAAACATATACACACCGATAATCGACGAAAACTGGAGTATCGAGTCACCAAGCAAATAGCTGGCCAGTGCCGCCATAATCAATTCATAAGCCAGCCCACAACTGGCCACAACAAACACAGAAACAATCAAAGCAGGATTCACAAATTATCCTTTTAATATTTTTTCAGCATCACAGCAGCCACCTGCCGTCCGTTGAAACCAGCTCTGTAATAAAAATAAAGCATCCCGATTAAAAAATACTTAATAAATATTTCTGCTCTAGCAACAAACCTGATACCACATTTCAAGCTAAAGCTAACAAATTGCAAAAAAAAGTAAATAATAAACTATACAAAAACATTATTATACGGTATGTTA
The DNA here is from genome assembly GCF_026535815.1 of Snodgrassella sp. B3088. Lineage (NCBI taxonomy): Bacteria > Pseudomonadati > Pseudomonadota > Betaproteobacteria > Neisseriales > Neisseriaceae > Snodgrassella > Snodgrassella sp. B3088. The sequence goes on along the minus strand of NZ_JAFNPG010000009.1, from coordinate 263,557 downwards.
AAAAACTAAACAGTCAGGATAATAAACTATGGTAATTACTCTCTGGCAGTACATACAATATTTAAAATATTTTGGCGTTGCCCTGTTGCTACTTATCGTATTTATTATTTTTTATATACGAATAACTCCGGTAGCCGAACTAAAATTGATTAAGCAGGGCAACCTTGCCTGTGCCGTCTCAATGAGCGGCGCCATGATCGGATTCTGCATCACCCTCATTTCCAGCATGTTGCAATCTGTCAATCTCATCAGTTTCATCATCTGGGGCGCGGCAGCCATGATTGTGCAGATTCTGGTGTACTTTATTGCCACATTGCTTATCCCCAAGGCCAATTTCGAACTGGCGAACAACAATATCGCCGTCGGCGCCTTGTTTTTCGGGCTGTCAGTGTCGATCGGCATCCTTAATGCAGCTGCACTAAGTTAACAATCAAACATCTGAACGGGATACAAAAATGGTTCTGAACTCAATTTTTGGCATTAACAAACTCGGTGGCTTCATCAAGAAACAATTCATTGATGTAATCCAGTGGGAAAACCCCGACCCTGAAGTCCTGATGTGGCGTTTTCCGATTAAGGATCAGGAAATTCAAAACGGAGCCGCACTCATTGTCCGCGAATCACAAAATGCCTTGTTTGTAGACGAAGGCGCCATCGCCGACCTGTTTGGTACCGGTACATTCACACTCAATACCCAGAATCTGCCCTTACTAACCGATCTCAAACATTGGGGTAAATTATTTCAATCACCATTCAAATCCGACGTGTACTTCTTCAATATGCGTCAGCAGCTTTCCAGACGCTGGGGCACCGCACAGCCGGTTACTATCCGCGACAATGATTTCGGTGCTGTTTCTGTGCGTTCATTTGGTATGTATTCATTCCGTATTGCCCAGCCAGAATTGTTTTTTAGCCAAGTAAGCGGTGTATGCGAAGAATACCGCACCGAAACACTGGAAGAACAGCTGCGCAATCTGGCTGTTACTCAGCTTGCCTCCGCTTTTGGCAACGCAAATATTCCTTTTCTGGATATGGCCGCTAATCAGATGCTGCTGTCGGAACAAATGACTACTCTATTACAACCGGCATTCACCGCCATGGGACTTGCGCTGGAAAATTTCACCGTAGAAAGCATTACCCTACCAGAGAGCCTGCAAGAGCGGCTGGATGAACGCATGGGCATGGGTATCGTTGGCGACATGGGACGCTACACCCAATACCAGACGGCTCAGGCTATTCCACTGGCTGCACAGAATGAAGGCGGAGTAGCCGGCATCGGAGCTGGATTAGCTGCCGGTATGAATATTGCTAATGTCATGACTTCAGGTATCACCGGTGCTGCCACTTCCGCACCGGCCTCTAAACCAGAAACAGCAGATATAACCGCTCGATTGTCACAGCTGAAAACCCTGCTGGAGCAGAATCTTATCAGTCAGAGCGACTATGATTCAGCTAAGGCCGAGATTCTCAGAAAACTCACTGACTAAATGGCTGTATGAACAGTTTTTCCTATCTGCTGCACAGTACTTGTCCGAGCTGTGGTGCCGAAATCGGTATACGCTCAGCAACCGCCGTCACCGCAGTTTGTGGCTATTGTCATTCTGTTTTATTAATCCAACAGAATGCATTAGTACTATCCGGCCGCCATTCTGCAGTTTTAAATGATCTATCACCACTGCAAATCGGTACTACCGGGATGTGGCAGGGTAAACCGTTCACCCTCATCGGGCGTATGCAAGTCAGCTACGAAGCCGGTTCGTGGAGTGAATGGCATGCACTGATGCATGATGGCAGCAGTGCATGGCTATCTGAATCCAATGACCGCTTTGTTTTCACCCGCCTGCAGTCTACACCTCCTCAAGCGAAAGCTTTACCAGAATTCAGCAATCTCAAAGTAGGAAGCTCTTATTTCAAATACAGAGACCGGCACTATGCCGTAGCCGATATCCGTGATATCCGCCGCGGCCAGTATGCAGCCGAAGGCGAACTGCCGGTGCCTTTACCTGAATCGGAAAAGGCACAGGTAGCAGATTGCCGCAATGGTACATCCTTCATTACACTAGATTACGCCGACGGTCAGGCACAGCCACAAGTCTTTGCCGGTAAAGGCGTGGCACTCAGTGCCCTGAGACTGCAAAACACCCGTACACCCGACCAGATTCGTACCCGTTCCGGTTATGTCAAGGGCAGTACCAAAAGAGGTAAATGTCCCAATTGCGGCGGGGAAATACGCTGGGTAAGCGGTGTGGCAGACCACGTTGTCTGCCAGTATTGCCGCAGCCAGCTCAACATGAGTGAAGAAACGGCTCACCAGAATGCGACGCATGAAATGCGTGAGCATCAACAACGCGCTCTAACCATTAAAATCGGCAGCAAAGCACGCATTGATAATGAAAACTGGTGGGTGCTGGGCGCCATGGTGTTGTATTACGTACCGGTAGAAAAAGTTATGCCGGATGTACCGCTTTATATCCAGCTGGCTGAACGCAAAGAAAGTGAAGATGAGGATGACTCAGCTGGCTGGACAGAATATCTGCTCTATTCACCCAAAAAAGGGTTTCTGTGGCTGGTGGAGCAGGGAAAAAACCAATGGGCAATAGCTACCACATTGGATGACTGGCCGGTTCTGAAAAAACCGCTAGAACCAATTAATGCAAACAAAGACAGCGTCCCATTTTTATATGATTACGCAGCTCAAGTTGAGTATGCAGCTGGAGCCTTTTACTGGCAAGTCTCTCCTGGCGACAGCATGTATTACATCGATTATGGGTGCGAAGAGCGTAAATTATCTACCACCCTGACCCGAAACGAACAATCATGGTCTGTCGTCAGCAATATACCGGCGACACTGGTGTCTGCATGGTTTCAGGGAAATAAAAACATCAGCATTGATGCCAAACCCATGCCTGCTGATAAAGCAGCAGTTCTTGTTCGTGAACATCAAAACATTAAAGCAAACGATTTTACCAAAGCCAACATTAAAAGCTGGCGGGTGAAAAACGTATTGCATCTCAGTACCGATATCTACACGCCAACCTTCTGGATGCTGGTATTTATTGTTTTGAATTTGCCTATTTTTATTAAAATTTTTATTGCTGGTGTAGCAGATTTTGAATATCTGTTCACGCCTTTGTGTTGGCATCTTCTTGCCTATGGATTACTCCGTGATTTTCCTTATCGGGAACTCTTTATATTCGGTTCAGCAGAAGGTTATAAAAAATTCAATATCTTCATGGCCATCCTGATTGTGATCGGCTTCACTTGGATAAATTATGCTTCGTATTCTTCTGAGAAAGCAGAAGATTCTACTGTTGGTCACAGCTATTATGGAGGTAGCAGTGGACATTGGCACAAATAATGCAGAATAATCATATTATCGGGCAGCACTGTCTGCTGGATGTTTATCAGTTGGACAGCAAATGGTTACAAAACAGTAGTGCAATCGAGCAGCTCCTGCGTCAGCTAGCCCAAGCTGCACGGGCACATATCTTGGAAAGCTATTTTCATACTTTTGGTGGTAGTGGAGGCGTAACCGGCGTATTGCTACTGGCCGAGTCACATATCAGTATCCATACGTGGCCGGAGCATCAGTATGCCGCTATCGATATATTTATGTGTGGGAAGTTACTGGCAGAAGCAGCAGTTACTGAATTAAAACAATTGCTACCAGACGCACAGATGCACATTCGCTGGCTGGCACGGACAAATCAGCCACAAGCATAAATGCCACTTTCATTGCTTTTGAGCATAGAATTTCGCAGATTCAGCAATACTGCAAAAAATAAACAGCTGGCAAACAAATAGCCCAGTGCAACACAATTAGCAATCAGTAAAAAATTTTTAAAAACGGGATATTAACTTTTATATATGTTCATCACCATCGGCTACTATAGCCAATTAAACCTAGAATAAAAAATATCGATACAAAATCGCCCTCAACTCAAAAACATCAATATCCAAATTATTATCTTATCTGGATAAAATTTTTATAGCATACAGGATTAAAAAGAATTTCAGTCTCCAGTCCAAATAACAAAATAAAAAAATTAGACCGATACCTTGTATCGATCTAATAGCACTGTTCATCAGATTTTGAGATTTACCGTTAGGCTTTACTTCCAATAACGCCACCATGGAATGGCATTGTGATCCTGCCACGGAGATTGCAGATACGGGCTATTTGGAAAATTCTGTGCCAGAACGCGCTTAGTATCATCACTGAGCTTCTGCTCACCCAGTTTTTCATACGCAGAAACCATAATAGCCAGTGCTTCCTCCACATTAGGCGTATTCTGGTATTGAGAAATAACCGTCTGTGCACGGCCAACAGCCGCCAGCCATGCACCACGTTTCATATAATAACGTGCTACTGAAAGCTCATTCCCGCCAAGCGCATCCAGCAGTTTCTGCATCTTATCGCGAGCATCGGCAGCATATTTACTTTGAGGGAAATATTCTACTAGTTGAGCAAAAGTGGTATAAGCTTCCCGGTTAGCTTTCGGGTCGCGGTCAGACCAATCTTGTTTGGCCAGCTTATTAACAAAGGATTTGTCCTCATTCAGCTGAATCAGTGCTTTCAAATACAAAGCGTAATCCATATTGGGGTGCTGCGGGTACAAACGCTGAAACTGTTCAATTGCCGCCAATGCTTTATCATTCTCATCATCTTTATAATAAGCATATGCTGTGTCCAGCTGAGCCTGCTCCGCATACGAACCATACGGGAATCGAGACTGCAGAATTTCGTATAATTTCTCTGCATGAGTATAATTACGATGCATCAGCTCATCGTGTGCTTCATTATACAGACGCTGAACAGACCAGTCCTGAGTAATCTGGGAATCCTTATCGACCGTACTTGTGCTGGCACAGGCACTCAGTAAAAGGCCTAAGGCCACCGCCAAAAACAAATTTTTCATGAAAGACACTTCTTTGTTAGAGAATGATGACGATTATAACGATGATTTGCCCTTTGCGGCAGATGAAGCTGCACAAAGTTATAAAAATTGGACCGTACCTAATGAACTAGCCGGCCTGCGCCTGGACGCAGCATTGGCCAAACTGGCGCCTGAGTTCTCCCGCAGCCGTCTCACTGCCTGGATCAGGGAAAATCACGTTACCGTTAACGGCCACATCGTACCGCCGAAGTATAAACTGATCGGCGGTGAAACCATACAGGCAGCCATACAACAGGATGAAAGCCAGCTCGCATTCACCCCCGAAGCTATGACACTGGACATTATATATGAAGATGATAGCGTACTGGTATTGAATAAACCGGCTGGTCTTGTTGTACATCCCGCAGCAGGCAATTGGCAGGGCACACTACTGAACGGCCTGCTCGCCTATTGCCCGGCACTGGCACAAGTACCGAGAGCCGGTATCGTGCACCGTCTAGATAAAGATACCAGCGGCCTCATGGTTGTAGCCAAAACCGTGCCGGCACAAACACACTTAGTACGCCAGCTACAAGCACGGACTGTTAAACGAACCTATCGTGCAGTGGCTGACGGAATCGTACCTTATGATGGCAAAATCGAAACACTGATTGGCCGTGATCCGCATAACCGCACACGAATGGCCGTGGTACCGTTTGGAGGCAAAGAAGCCATCACCCACGTCAAAGTGCTCGAACGATATGCCGATTTCAGCTATATCGAATGTCAGCTCGAAACCGGCCGTACCCATCAGATACGCGTACACATGAAAGCCGCAGGCCATCCGCTTGCTGGAGATCCGCTCTATGGCAACCCGCGCCATCCAGCTACCACCGAAGCCAAAGCAGCAATAAAAGCAATGGCACGGCAGGCACTGCATGCTTACCGGCTCAGTTTTATTCATCCGCAGACACAAGAAAAAGTACAGTTTGAAGCTTCACTGCCCGAAGATATCTATCACTTACTTTCTGTACTGCGTCTACAGGCAGGCATGGATTCAGCCATCAAAAACGCTGATGAATGGCAGAAACGTCTGACCGATGATGAAGACGAAGACTGGGATGACGATGATTACGACGTGGATGTAATTTACATACGCGAATAATAAGGCCGCCGCATGAATACACAATGGGACATGAATCAGGCACTTGGTCTGTGTCAGGACAAAAATGCCTTTGCACAGGCAGACTGGCCAGCACCAAACAATGTACATACCCTGATCACTACACGACTGGGTGGCATCAGCAAAGCGCCATTTGCATCATTGAACGTTGGTGCACACGTAGGTGATCATCCTCAAGCCGTAGCACAAAACCGCGCCATCGTGCAGCAGCAGGCAGCACAGCCAATCGCCTATCTGAATCAGACTCACAGTGTAAATGTAATCGCAGCCACAAGGGCATTATCTGCATTGCAGTCTGGACAGCCAGCTGAAGCCGACGCCAGCTATAGCCGCCAAGGAGAAAAAGTCGCCTGCGCCATCATGACAGCCGATTGCCTACCAGTGCTGCTGTGTGACCGTGCCGGTACAACCGTAGCTGCCGCCCATGCCGGCTGGCGCGGACTGGCCGGCGGCATATTGCAAAATACCATAGAAGCCATGCGGGTCAGCCCATTGGAAATAATGGCTTATCTTGGTCCGGCAATCGGAACCGAAGCTTTCGAGGTCGGTCCCGACGTATGGGAAGCTTTCTGTCTGCATCAGCCCAAAGCACAGGCTGCTTTTACTGACATCGGTAACAACCATTATCTTGCCGATATATATGCGCTGGCACGGCTAGCTCTGGCAGATGCCGGTGTACATCAAGTCTATGGTGGCACAGAGTGTACGGTATTGCAGCGCGAACGCTATTTCTCGTACCGGCGTGATGGACAAACAGGCCGCATGGTTAGCGCCATCTGGCTTGATTAAAGCGTATCTCATCGGCTTAACTTTCCGTTTGGTTAATCACACATAAAATGTGTCACCGAACCCAACGGTAGGTTTCAAGAAGAATCAATTGTTAAGCGGCAGTAAATCAGCATTCTGCAACAAACCGTCAATTTCCTGCATTAATGCTGAGGCAGTACTTAGACCCAGACGGGTAGGGCAGGTAAACATATTTTCAGCCTGCCGATGAGAATACTGTGTACATTGATTAACCACTAAATGACTTTCCGGGGGGCCGTTTTAATTAACCACTGCCAGCCAGCCCACGAAACCCAGTTTTTCCATTCAGCAGAATGTCAGTTTTCTGCTGGCCGTATGTAAAAGCCACTGATATACATATATTTATGTTATATGGATATAAAAATATTGTGGTAAATCTGAGCCTGATGTATAAGATGACCGGCGATCCGGATATCGTGATTTCGATAGACTATCGATCCAGCATAACTAAAAAACGGCAGTGGACACTGTGAGCAACTACTATCCTGCTCAGATGCGAACCGTTTCATCCACCAAGGCTACGGCCAACAATCAAAACCTGAGTGTGCTGGCCAATATTTTGGTATAAACGGATAAAAGCCGGATTTAGCGTCAGCGGAGGCACCGAAGCATTATGGTAGCGTTTAGCCTCACGGTAAAAAATTTCTGTATAACTTAAATAATCACAACGATAATAATACCGAACAAATACAGACGGCAACTGCCAACGCGCTTGCAAATACCTAAACAAACGAAAATGAAAGCGCCGTACTAGATGATAGGTAATACGATGAGGCCACGGACTCTTCACAGGCAAATTGACATTACCCCTTAAAAAAGATTCCTTATCAGCTGTACCATCTATAAAGAGTACATAAATTAAAGGACTAGAAGAAGTATCATTTGTGAATATATGGTTTATAATTAAATGTACACAACAAATTAGTTTTGATATACACAATACTTCTCAAGATTTTGGGTTATTGCATAAAATTGAAGATAAGATGTCTAATCCATACTCTAAAAATATAATTTAATCCTAATTTAACTGATTTTTCTGTCTAGTTAATTTTATCCATCCCTCTGTATATTGCTACATGAAGCAGAAAATTTATATATTTATAGAAATAGTATGAAAACTACAAAAAACTTTAAGTTTAGCTGAGTAACGATTTTTTAATTTTATTAATACGAATACCATCACGAATATTTAAAATGATTAATATGCAGTTTATTAATCCGGCACATAGTTCTAAGGTTTGTACTGAATAAAAAGTACTATCTAACATCTTAAATGAGAGATACTCTAGATATATAGCACAAGGAATAAGGATAAAAACGCCATTCAACGCTATAAATGGCATTCTCTTTCTCTTCTTTAAAACATTAACATTTTTCGATTGCCTAGCCAGTTTGAAACCAATAGCCCCTGTGATAATTAAACATGGAATCAGAACAAACAGACCGCGCCAAACAATCAAAGATTTTACTTTTTGAATTAGAAGAATATTTCCACTTATTTCTGCATAAATGGTACTGACCATAAATAATAAAATTAATATTAAAGATATTAATCCTGTAACTTTATGCAAAATTTTCAATATTTTCATAACTTACCTTAAGAAACTAACCAATATTTAAATTTAGGTGAATATAAACTCGAATTTGAATATTTATTATCAATAATAGTTAATATATTTATTTTTATTTTAAGCAAAATCAAAGTTGATTACTCATTATAGAAATTAAGAGCTAAACAGAACCTTGAGTAAATGTTTAAATTAAGTCAATTAAACAAAATATCAGCTATGCTTCAAGAAATAGACCACTTAATTGCCTATTTTGTTAGCTTAAAATCTTTGACTAAAACTTTAGAACGGCATTATTCGCAATAGCGCATCCTCTGTCGCACTATCTATCACAGAACATTCATAATGATATGAAACTAATACCATCACTCTTACTTATAAAAGCTAAATAGAAATAAATAATGTCAGTTGTGTTAAGAGACAGCTATATCTATGGGTTATGACATTCTCTCTTTCATGATTATCAATGTCGGAAATATTTAATAATAAAATGTTAATGATGCTAATCAAATTATAGTAAATGTTTTCTGATTAACATTTTAGGAAACAGTTTAATTGTTCTTGGCAATAAATTTACATATAATGCGACATTTATAATATTTTTAAACATATTTATGAAGTTTGCGATATCTGCATGGCGCGCGGTCAGCCCTTTTCACCGTACGTTAGCAGACTGGCAACAGTGGGTTGCTGAGGGGGAGGTAATAAAGAATTTATCTGCTGGAGAGATAGATGTTTCTTTTTTACCAGTCATGAAAAGACGTCGCCTTAGTTCCGCTGCACGCTTGATGTTTGCAGCATCATGGCCTTTGTTACCTGAATATACAGCTTGTCCTGTGGTATTCGTTTCTCATGACGGTGAAATAAACCGTAGCTTTCAATTATGGCAAAGTCTGATAAAACAGGAAGAGTTATCACCAACTTCATTTGCTTTGTCAGTACACAATGCCATCGTCGGTCAGTGGTCGATGCTTCGCGCAGATATGAGTGAATGTACCGCATTGAGTGCGCAATACAATGGACTGGAGCTAGGTGTAACTGAAGCCGTCGGTTTACTGCAAGAAGGTGCACAGCAGGTACTGATTGTAGTGGTGGATGAACCAATGGCATCAGAATATGAAGTCAATGCGGTACGGGCACCATTTCCCATGGCTCTGGGATTGGTCGTTACCCATGGCGATGAAGTCAATCTGGAGTATTGTGCCGAGCATCCTGTCCTTACAGATGCAGGTAAGCTCAAATATTACAGCAGCACATTAGAATGGATTGTGCAGCGGATAAATGCTCAGTCGGAGCGCTGGCAGTCTGCACCGCAGGGCGTATGGTATTGGCGAATAAACTGATGAATTGGTGTAATTGGTTATGGCGCTGGTGTGCAACAGCAATAGGCTTTTTGTTGTTTGGTATCTTCGGAATAGTGTTTAAAATTCTCCTTTTGCCTTATACCTTACCAAATACTCGGAAAAAAAGTGCTAGTCATTTAAAGGCGCGAAGACTGGTAGGCGGTATCTGGGCCGGGTTTATCCATTACCTGAGATTTACTGGAGTCATATCTGTACGCTATCAAGGGTTTGAGCGTCTTGGCAGGCCGGGGCAGCTTATCATGGTAAACCATCCGTCTTTGCTAGATGTGGTGTTTATGCTAGCTAAGGTTCCCAAGCTAAACTGCATCGTTAAAAAGGATTTATTGTCTAATCCTATTATGAAAAGCCCAATTTTAGCCTGTGGATTTCTGCCAAATGATGAATCTTTACAGATTATTGAAGACGCTGATGCAGTATTGAAGAGCGGTCAAAGCCTGCTGATTTTTCCTGAAGGAACGCGTACCGGTTGGGATAATAAAATCTGCTTTAATCGTGGTGCTGTTTCTATCGGATTACGCAGCGCTACAGTAATCACTCCGGTAGTAATCGTGATGAATCCGCCGGCATTAAAAAAAAATCAACCATGGTATCAGATACCGAAACAAAAAATTCAATATGATTTTTATGTAGGCAACGATATTGACCCACAAGATTGGTTGCAAAGCAAACCCTTACCCATAGCGGCCAGACAGCTTAACCAGCAGTTACAGGAATATTTTCAGCAGGAATGTAAAAGAGAAAGTTTAAATGGAAGATTTAATTATACAAATTAAAGAATTGATTATTGATAGTTTGGGTCTGGAAGATATCACAATAGACGATATCAAAGATGATACTGCTTTATTTGGAGATACTGGACTAGGGCTGGATTCTGTAGATGCTTTGGAACTTGGTCTGGCTATTCAGAGAAAATTTGGCTTGCAAATGGAAAGCGACAGCAGCGAGCTGCGTGAACATTTTTACAGCGTTCATTCATTAGCCAACTATATTCAAAGTAAATGCTTATGATAAATGTTGTATTGAATAGGGGAACTAGCAAATGACTGAACATGAAATCTATGCCATTCTGGCCAAAGCTTTGGAAAATCTTTTTGAAATTGAACCCGAACGAATTAAGCCAGAGGCAGATTTATTCAATGATCTTGAAATTGACAGTATAGATGCAATCGATTTAATTGATTATATCAAGCGACAAACAGGGCATAAATTAATGGCAGAAGATTTTCGCAATGTGCGTACAGTGGCTGATGTCATTCAGGCAGTGATAAACAAGGCAAAACAGTCAGATAATGCCTAGGTTGCAATTTTTCATAAATCTGACACTGGTACTGGTGACATTTCTCTATCCGTTTATTTGGTATTTCGGACAGATATATTTCGGCGTTACAGCAGTTACCATCCTGATGGCATGTATATGGTTGTTACGGGCTTTACTGAGTAAACAAAAATTACAGAAAATTATGTCGTTTGTTCTGGCGTTTATTTTTATGCTTTTATGCTGGATACATTCAGCTAAATTCATGTACTGGTATCCGGTGATGGTCAGCATACTGCTGTTACTGATATTTGGTGCTAGTTTGTTCAGCAAACAATCAGTAATTGAACGCCTTGCTCGTTTACAGCATCCGGATCTGCCAGAAAGCGGAGTACGGTACACCAGATGTGTAACACAGATATGGTGCGGCTTTTTTATTGTGAATATTTTGATTATTTCCGCATTGATTCTGGGTGCATACTGGCGGGCATGGGCAATCTATACCGGCGTAATTTCTTATATGCTCATGGGAATGTTATTGAGCGGAGAATTCCTATACCGTCGTCTAATATTAAAAATATCCATATGATGATGGCAGAACATTTCTGGGCAGAACGTACCCAAAGTCAGCACTTATTTGCTACTGGTTCAAGCAATCTGAACTGGCAGCAAGCTATGGCACAGGTAGCTGGATTGAGCCGGTATTTATCTTGTCGATCCGTAAAATGTGCAAGTTTGTATTTCGATGACGCAGGCTATTTTGCCATTGCGTTATTGGCCTGTGTCAAGGCTGGTATTGATGTTTGCTTGCTTACTTATTTGTCCGATGAAAACTGTTGCTGGCTTAATAAGTCATCGGATATTTTATTAACCGATGTCATGCCCGATAAACTGACTATTCCCGCCTTTTTACAATCTGAGTGGTCAACCAATGCGCCTGCTGAGAGTAGCAGATTTATCGTTCATAATATTAATATCTTGCTGCAAACATCTGGCTCTTCTGGAATAGCCAAAATAATAAAAAAAACATGGGAGGAATTATGGCTTGAGGCACAAACAATAGCTTCCGTTTTACCGGCATCCGTTCTTCGACTAAAACCAGTTGTTTTAGGTAGTGTTAGTGTACAGCACATGTATGGTTTGAGTTTTCGGATAATGCTAAGCCTGTATCTGGGTCTGCCCATTTACCGGCAGCGTTTAGTCTTTCCAGAAGGACTTTTGGTCAGTAGTGCATCTTTTCAGCGCGTGATTTGGGTTAGCAGCCCTACCTTGCTGCATACCTTACGCTTATCGCATGATATTAAATTGGTTAAGGGACATGTTGCGACAATTATTTCAGCTGGCGGTGCCCTGGCCGAAAAAAGTAAATATTTTTTACAGCAACATATTTGTTCTGATGTCGTGGAAATTTATGGTAGTACAGAAACGGGCGTAATAGCTTATCGCAAGGAACAAGTGCACTGGCAATTTTTTCAGGATGTTATGCATAAAAGTACGGTAGAAGGTCTGATTATTCAGTCACCACGGTGTCTGCCGGAGCAGATTCTGGCGGATAAGATAGCTGAGTATGAGGATGGTTTTGAGCTTTTGGGTAGACTTGATCGTATCATCAAATTAGCAGATAAGCGCATATCCTTGCTGCAACTGGAAAACCAGCTGATGCAACATGAATGGATATCTGATGTTCATATTCTAAAACATCCACATGGCAGCCATCTGGCTGCATGGGTAGCTTTGAATCATTCTGGTATTCATGCATGGCGTCAGTATGGACGCAAGCATATCATCAACCAGCTTAGAGAATGTCTGGCTAAAAATCATGAAAGAATTTCAATTCCTCGTTACTGGCGTTTTAGTACGGTTTTACCGCGAAATAGTCAGAGTAAGCTGAATCCGGTTGATGCTGAGCGAGTATGGGCAGAACCGGTTATTAAACCTATAGTGTTGCATCAGCAGGAAATAACGGCTGATGAATACTTGTTTCACCTACAGATACCATTGGATTTGCTTTATTTTCGCGGTCACTTCGATAATTTTCATCTCGTACCTGGCGTTATTCAGCTTAAATGGTTCATAGAGTTGCTGCAACAATGCGGCTGGTTAAAACAGCATCCATTGCAGATAGAAAATCTGAAATTTCAAAACTTTTTACGGCCTGCTGATACGGTAGAACTGCATTTAAAACGTGATTGTGTACGCCAAAAAATCACCTTTCAGTGTATTATGAATGAAAAAAAAATTTCTTCTGGCCGTATGGTTATTCCTGCAGGTACAAGTGAAACGATATGAAATTGTTAGCATTGATTCCTCATTACAACCATTTACGCACAGTAGGAAAAGTGGCACTGGCTATGCAGGATTTCAACATAGACTGTCTGATTGTGGACGATGGTTCTGATAATGAAATCCGAAAAGAATTGCAACAATTGGTTCGTCCCAGTATCACCGTGATCTACCGTGAGAAAAATGGCGGCAAGGGTGCAGCTGTAAAAGAAGGTATCAATTATGCAGCTTTGCATGATTATACTCATGTATTACAGGTGGATGCAGATGCTCAGCATTGTTTGTCTGATACTTCAAAATTAATAAATGCAGCCATGAAGGAACCGAAATCGGTGATTTGTGGTCGACCGGTTTACGGACCCGGTACACCCAAATCTCGCCTTTATGGCCGTAAGATTACAAATTTCTGGCTAGCAGTCAATACGTTATCGACAGATATAAAAGATGGTATGTGTGGATTTCGTATTTATCCGGTTACACCAACGCTAGATGTTATTCATAGTGAATATGTAGGTAATTACATGGATTTTGATGCCGAGCTGCTTGTACATTTGCACCGGCGCGGGTGTTCCTTTGTCTGGATCGATACACCTGTGGCTTATGCTCAGGATGGCATTTCTCATTTTCGCTTCTGGCAGGACAATGTTCTTATTTCTAGAATGCATGCACGTTTGTTTTTCAATATGTTACGAAATGCATCAGTTTTGCTAAGGCGTAAATGGTCAAGGATTCTGCATGGCTAAGAACATCCGCCATTGGGCAAATCAGCAGGAAAGAGGCAGTAGCGGTGCTTTATGGCTGACCCGTTATTTGGTTAAGTACTTTCCGGCTTGGGGACTATCTCCGATAGTTTGTCTGGTGGTTACGTATTTCTATATTACGTCTTCATCTTCCAGACGTAATATTGCCCGCTATCAGCAATTGCTGGCACAAAAATGTTTTTATCTAACACCCGTATTAAGTAAGAAAAGCTCGGTTTTCCGACAGTTTTATGCATTCGCGCAAAATATTGTGGATCGCTTTGCAGTGTGGCAAGGAAAATTTTGTTATGAAAATCTAATCATTCATGACCCAGATAAGCTTGGCCAGGAGATTGACCGGCCAACGGCTGGAAAAAGAGGACAAATATTTGTTTGCTCACATTTAGGCAATACCGAAATCTGTCGTGCATTGGTGAAAAAGCATAAGCATCTGAAGCTAAATGTGCTGATTCATAGCGGCCATGCAGTGAAATTTCATCGAGCATTGCAAGAAGCCGGAGCTTATCGTATCCGCCTGATTCAGGTCACATCGCTGGATGCAAAAATGATGATGGAACTGAATGATCGGGTACAGCGTGGAGAATGGCTGGCTATTGCAGCTGACCGAGTACCGGTTCACGGTGAAAAAATTATCAATGTCCCTTTTCTAAATCAAATGGCCTGTTGGCCTCAGGGGCCGTGGTTATTGGCCGGATTGCTCAAAGTACCGGTAAATACCCTTTTCTGTTTTAAAGAAAATGGAAGCTACCATTTGTATTTACAGCGGTTTGCCGACAGTATTAATTGGCATCGGCATCAACGGGAACGCACTATAGAGCAGTATGTACAGCAGTATGCTGAGTTACTCACTGCATACTGTATCAAAGCGCCTAGGCAGTGGTTTAATTTTTTTGATTTTTGGAATCAAGATGACAAAGCAGTATAGTCAGTTGCGGTACAGTATGGTAATGGAAGTACCTTTTTTTGATGTTGATTCAATGGATATTGTCTGGCATGGACACTATGTTAAATATCTGGAAATAGCACGTTGTGCTTTTTTAAGTGCCATTGGTTATGATTATAATGTCATGAAGGCCAATGGTTATGGCTGGCCAATTGTGCAATTGCAGTTGAAATATGTGCGTCCAGCAGTTTTCGGGCAGAAAATTCTCATCGATGTCTTATTAAAGGAATATGAAAGCTGTCTAAAATTTGATTATGTTATTAGTGACTGTGCAACAGGTGAAAAACTGACCAAAGCATCTACTATGCAGGTTGCAGTGTGTATGAAAACTCGGGAAACACAGTATCAAACCCCAGAAAGCTGGGTTAAGGCGGTCAAGTTAGCAATGCAGAATGGTTTTGCACAGGAAAAAAAATCATGTTAAGAAATTTTTTATTAGTAAGCTGGTTGTGCTTATTAAGTGGACTGGTAAGTGCTTTTGGTTTAACAGATTTACAAGCGCAGCTGCAACAGCCACAAAATATCAAAGGTGATTTTGTTCAGCAGCGATTTTTACGTGGTACCAGTAAGCCGATTGTGACACAGGGCCAGTTTATACTGGTGCCAAAAGCGGGTTTGTTGTGGCAAATGAAAAAACCTTTTACAAATACCATGCGGGTGCGTCAGACGGGAATTGAGCAGCTTAATGCCAATAATCAGTGGATAGACAGTAGCCAGTCAGCCGCGGCGCAAAAAAATCAAGTGAAACTTTTTTTGGATTTACTTGGCGGTCAAACTAACGGAATTCAGAATCAGTTCAGTACGCGATTAACAGGAACAGCGCAAAACTGGCAATTGCATCTGCAACCTAAAAGCGTATTGATGAAACAGATTTTTACTAGCATTGATATTCAGGGTGACCAAGCAGTTAAGAAAATCATTCTGTCAGAAGTGCAGGGCGATCGCACTGAGATTGCATTTACAGCGCTAAAATTCAATTCAGCTCTAAACAGGTTTGAACAACATGCCATTTTACCGTAAACGTATTTGGACATGGCTGTACCTGCTACTAATATTGTGTGTGGCTATTTCTTTGCTGTGTAGCTGGCTGCAAAAAAATCGTCTGGATACGGACTTAATCAGCCTGCTTCCGTCTAACGGGCAAAACACACAGACTCAGCAGCTAGCTGCAAAGCGCATGAATCAGCGCATGAATCGCGATATCGTGATTTTACTGAGCAGTGATTCAGCGGATAAAACCATCTCTGCAGCACAGATGTTGCAAAAAAAATGGCAGGCCAGCGGTATTTTTCAAACCGTTACCGGTAAAATTGAACCGGATGTTGAAGCTTTGAAGGCCACTATGCAGCGTTTGCAATTGGCTGTTGTATCGGAAAATAGTTGGCGACATATTATCAATGATCCGAAAAGTGCTTTTGCTCAGCAGGCACAAGTGCTTGTTAATCCATTTGCCGAACGCAGTATTTTATCTCCAGATCAAGATTGGCTTGGATTGGGAAATATCATCATGCATCAGGCCAGTCCGGATGGTCCGATATTTTATAACGTTCAAACTGGCTGGTTAAATATTGAAGAAAATGGCAAGACATGGATTTTATTACGGGCGCGTTTGCCAGAAAAGTCTGGTTTGATTAGTGTACCAGATAAACTGCTGCCGTTAGTACAGGCTACACAAGCTTCGATGGCGCAGAAAAATGTACAAATTCTGATGGCTGGTGGTGCGCTCTTTGCAGCAGAAAATAAATCTTCTGGAGAACGAGAAAGCCAGTATATGAGCATACTGGGTATGGGGCTGACATTTCTGTTGTTGCTCATGATTTTTCGCAGTCTGCGTATTCTGTTTTTGGTACTTCCTATGGCTGTAGGTATTTTGTTTGGTGTGGCCGCTACAGTCTCTATATTCGGCAAAATACATATTCTGACCCTTGTTGTGGGAACCAGTTTATTAGGAATATTGCTGGATTTTCCTCTTCACTGGTTAGCTAGTGGCGTGATTCAGCAGCACTGGCAGCGCTGGCAAGCATTACATATTGCCGGCAAAGCTTTTTTATTAAGTCTAGTGATTACCTTACTAGGCTATGCGGCTTTGCTAATTACGCCGTTACCGATATTGCAACAGACAGCTATTTTTTCTGCTGCGGCATTGATTGGTGCATTTTTGTTCAGTTTGTTGTGCTTACCTTTGCTTTTCAGCCGTACTCAAGAAAAGATTCAACCCCGTTTTTTACAGGTAATGCTTTCTTTAGGAAATGCCATTACTAGCTATCGCCTGTTTGTAGTACAGAAAAAATGGCCGTTGTTATTAGGGTTTATTTTGCTGGGTGTGGGTCTGTTAAATTTGAACACTCAAGATGACATCCGTCAATGGATAAATTTGTCACCACAATGGCTGAGTCAGGCTCAGAAAGTTGGGGAGTTGACCCAGACTGCGCCTTCAGCTCAGTATTTTGTGATTCAAGCAAACAATGATGATGAGTTGTTGGCTAAAAATCAGGCTTTAGGGCAAGAATTGCAGAAATTAGTTTTACAAAAACAATTATCTGGGTTCCAGTCTCTGGATCAATGGGTTATGCCGACTGCTATTCAAAAGCAACGCAAAAGTGATGTTGAACGTTTGTTGAAAAATTCGGATAACTGGCAGGATTTAGTTTATTTAGGAATCGATGAAAACAATATAAGGAATTATCTGACTAATCTAAAACAATTGCCGGTTCAGTCTATATCTCAAAGCCTGAATAATGATCTGGCCACTGTGTGGCAGGATTTATATCTTGGCAAGATGGAGAATGGAGAGATAGCGTCTATTATTAGTTTGTCTGGAGTCAGACAGACAGCAGCCTTGCAAAAACTTGCAGATAAAAACAACAAGATTTATTTTGTTGATAATCTTCAGGCATTAAATCAATTATTTACTCATACACGCAATCAAGCTATTTTCCTGAAGTTAGCATCCTATGTCTTGGCAATTCTGTTATTAGTTTATGCGTTTGGCTGGCGCAAAGGATTATTGCTATTAGCCGTTCCCGTTTTGTCTTCGCTATCCTGTCTTGCGGTATTTGCTTTTGTGGGCTGGTCTTTGTCTTTGTTTGCGATCTTTGGTTTGTTTTTGGTTACAGCCATCGGTATGGATTATGCCATTTATGTTTCTACAGAGCAGATGGCTGTGGCTGAGCGTTTGGCGGGAGTATTGCTTGCCGCAATAACAACAATGATTTCATTTGCCATTCTGGGTTTCAGTGCGACTCCTGCTATAGCTAGCTTCGGTCGCAGTGTGGCTATAGGGGTGTTTTTTAGCATGATACTGGCTCTGAGTTTATTGCCTAGAGCCAAAAACAAGGGGTAGGTATGAGTCAGTTTGATGTGGTGATTATCGGTGCAGGGCCGGCAGGTGCCATTGCAAGTGCTCTATTAAATAAAAAAGGGTATCGGGTCTGTGTGCTGGAAAAGCAGGTTTTTCCGCGTTTTGTAATTGGAGAAAGCCTGTTGCCGCACTGTATGGAATTCATCGAAGAGGCAGGGATGCTTGAGGCTATAAAAGCAGGTATTTCTGATGGTTTTCAATTTAAAAACGGTGCTGCCTTTAGTTGGGGTAATCGCTATACGACTATCGATTTTACCGATAAGTTTTCACCGGGCCCAGGAACAACCTTTCAGGTAACCCGTGCCCGTTTTGACCATATTCTAATTAGTGAGGCGCAAAAGCAGGGAGTAGAAGTGCGTTTCGAGCATAGTGTTGAATCAATCGAATTTAACCGGCAGGCTGCTGTGCTTTCGGTGTCCGATCCACAAGATAAAGCTTACCAGATTGAGGCACAATTTGTACTGGATGCCAGTGGCTATGGTCGGGTCTTAGCGAAACTATTAAATCTCGAGTATCCCTCTTCGTTACCAGAGCGTATGGCTTATTTTACTCATATTGATGACAATGTGACTGACCCCACATTTGATCGCAATAAAATTCTGATATGTACTCATCCTGTTTTGCGTGATGTATGGATATGGTTTATTCCCTTTAGCAATAATCGCACATCGGTTGGTGTGGTAGGTCAACCGGAGTGCTTGAATAATTATGGTTGTGAGGGGGCAAAGGCAATTCTTAAGAAGTTTGTTAGTGAAGTACCAATGCTTAAACGTATTCTGAGTAATGCTCAATGGGATAATGAAGTCCCTTTTCGAACTCTGCGCAATTATTCTGCAAATGTTAAAAGTTTGTATGGTGAACACTTTGCCTTGCTGGGCAATGCCTCTGAGTTTCTCGATCCAGTCTTTTCATCTGGGGTAACCATTGCCATGCATTCAGCCAAGTTAGCGGCGGATGTATTGCACCGACAATTTTCGGGTGAGGCGGTGAATTGGCAGCAGGAATATGCCGATAAATTACAAGTAGGTATCAATGCATTTAAAACCTATGTTAATGGCTGGTATAGTACAAAATTTCAGGATGTCATCTATGCAGAGCACAATAATCCTGAAATCAGGCGCATGATTAGTTCTATTCTTGCAGGATATGCATGGGATGAAAATAATCCTTTTGTCACTAATTCAGAACGTCGGCTGGATGTACTGGCTGAAATATGCGGTCCTGCTAAATCATGCTGAAGAATATTTTTATTTGCGTGTTGCTTATGGTGGTTCTGAATGCCTGCCACAGTGTACCGGTAATTAATGTACTCCCCGAATTAAAACACACGCTAAGTATGCAAATTATTGATGTAAATGGAAATAACAGTCTGCTGTTAATTGAGCCGTTGGGAAGACAGCAATGGCGTTTTGTACAGGTGGATAGTCTGGGGGCGCCGATTTCAAGACAGATATTGCAAAATGGTAAATGGCGTAATGATGGTTTTATGCCACCAAACCCCGGCGCCCGACAATTATTTTCTGTGGTCTATGCCTATCTTGGACAGCAGCATCACTGGCCGGTACCCTCTGTATTGAATGATGTCAAGATTGTTACCGGTAAAGGGGATACTGTTGCAGATATCAGTTGGAAGAACCAGCATTGGCAAATCAGAGAGTTAGCTGATGAATAGGCCGGTTTTTCTAAGTCAGCCGGCAATGGTCAGTTCGCTGGGATGCGGGGTGCATGAACATATCATAGCTTTGCTGGGTAAAAAAGATAATTATTTGACACCAAGTGATAGTTGGGTAAATGGACAATCTTATCTATTTGGTGCCTTTAGTTCCCCGTTAAGACCTTTTCCGACTGATTTGAGTTCAGATTTTCGCAGTCGGAATAATCAGTTGTTGTGGCATGCACTGTTTCAAATTGAGGATAAGATACAGGCTGCAATAGCAGAATATGGAGCTGATCGAGTAGCGGTTGTTCTAGGTACATCCACCACAGGCGGAGATGAAAACCGTTCTGCGATGGAGTATGGATTTATCAGACAAGACTGGCTGAACAGTGGTTATAAACAGAGCTTGCAGTTGATGTCTTCTCCCGCAGATTTTGTTGCACATATCTATCAGTTACGCAATGTTCATTATGGTATTTCAACAGCTTGTACATCTGGAGCAAGAGCCTTAATTAGTGCCGCACGATTGTTGCGTATGGGATTATGTGATGCCGTAATTTGTGGCGGTGTAGATACTTTGTCGGCACTGACCATTAATGGTTTCCATGCTTTAAAGGTTTTATCCTCGGGTCAATGTCAGCCATTTACTGCTGAACGTGATGGCATCAATATTGGAGAAGGTGCTGCTGTTTTTATTATGACACTTGATGCAGACAAAGGTTTGCCATTACTCGGTTATGGTTCTTGTAGTGATGCCTATCATATGTCGAGCCCGAGACCGGATGCCGCAGGTGCCAGAAAAGTAATACAACAGGCTTTAGAAAAAGCACAATTAAAAGCCGGTTCTATTGGATGGGTTAATCTGCATGGTACTGGAACCATCCATAATGATGCTATGGAGGCACTGGCAATTCATCACGAACTGGGTGCTGAAGTATCCTGTGCATCAACTAAAGCTTTAACTGGCCATACGCTGGGTGCAGCTGGAGCGCTGGAAGCAGCATTCTTGTGGACGATAATCAGCCGTCAAACCAATAAGGCTGGTTTATTACCACCGCATCGGGCAAAGACAAAAATTGATCCTGCGCTGGCTCCTATTCATCTGACCCATTATTCAGAAACGTTCGATATTGAAAGTCCGCGCATTGCTATAAGCACTTCATTTGCGTTTGGTGGCAATAATACTGCTTTGATTATAGGGAGTAATAATGCAAACCCCGATTTATGAAGTGGCTTCTCTGCTGCCTCATAGTGGCAAAATGGTGTTATTGGATGAAATAGTATCCTATGATGCTCATAGTCTGACAGCATATGCTTGTGTAAAACCAGAACAGATACTGGTATCTGAGGGTTGCTTACCTTCGTGGGCGGCCATGGAGATCATGGCACAAGGAGTGGCTGCTTGGGCTGGAGTATTATCACGTGATGCTGGTGAACCGGTGCGGTTAGGTTTTTTGCTCGGAACCAGAAAGCTACAGCTTTATTTTTCTGCGTTGCCCGTTCCAGCAATATTGCAGATAAAAATACAGGCATCTTTGCAGGATGCAAATGGTTTTGGTGTTTTTGACAGCCAGCTTTGGTTGTGTGAGGAAAATCGAAAGCCAACAATGTTATTGGCTGAAGCGGCACTGAACGTTTACAGCCCTACTGAAAACATAATAACGCATGATGATGAATAACGATAAAACTATTTTGGTGACTGGTTCCGCACGCGGTATCGGCAAAGGCATTGCCCTCACATTAGCTCAGGCAGGTTGGGATATAGTACTTCACTGTCGCAAAAGGCGTGATTCTGCTGAATCCGTAGCAGCTGAAATAGCTGCACTTGGCGGTCGCAGCCGTATCCTCACTTTTGATATCAGTGAGCGAGAGGCATGCAAGGAAATATTGCAGGCTGACATAGAAGAGCATGGTGCATATTATGGCGTGGTTTTGAATGCAGGAATCACCCGTGATAATGCTTTTCCAGCTCTAAGTAATGAAGATTGGGATCAGGTGCTGAATACTAATTTGGATGGATTCTTTAATGTACTGCATCCAGTGATGATGCCGATGATACGCAGGCGTAAAGCTGGACGTATTGTTTGTGTGGCTTCAGTTTCGGGTATTACCGGTAACCGTGGGCAGGTAAATTATAGCGCATCTAAAGCGGGTCTCATCGGTGCAGCCAAAGCATTGGCCGTAGAACTGGCGAAACGAAAGATTACCGTTAATTGCGTGGCTCCCGGCTTGATTGAAACCGAAATGATTGATGAGCATGTACCTGTTGATGAGATTGTTAAAGCCATTCCGATGCAACGTATGGGACAGGTAGAAGAAGTTGCGCATGCGGTAGCTTTTCTAGTTTCCGAACAGGCCGGATACATCACACGGCAAGTATTGTCTGTAAACGGAGGATTATGTTGAGACGTGTTGTCATTACAGGTATGGGGGGAGTCAGCGCTCTAGGTAATAACTGGCCAGCAATAAAAGCTGGATTGCTTGCCTATAAAAATAAAGTAGTCCATATGGACAACTGGGAGCGTTATAAAGATTTGAATACCCGACTAGCAGCTCCGATTTTGAACTATCAACCGCCGGTACATTGGACGCGCAAGCAGCTACGTAGCATGGGTAAAGTCGCGCAGATGTGCACTCAGGCAGCAGAAGATGCACTTGCTGAAGCCGGACTGCTTGGTGATGAATCCATTAAAGATGGGCGCATGGGTGTAGCCTGTGGCTCTTCTACAGGTAGTCCACAGGACATAAGGGATATCAGTGAACTGGTTCTCAATGGCAGTTCGGCAAATTTTAACGCCAACACTTATGTGCGCATCATGCCGCATACCACTGCTGCTAATTTGTCTATTTTCTTTGGTCTAACCGGACGGGTGATTCCAACTTCCAGCGCGTGTGCTTCCGGTAATCAGGCAATTGGTTATGCCTATGAAGCCATTAAATATGGCAAGATTGACATGATGCTAGCCGGAGGAGGTGAAGAATTATGTGTTTCTGAAGCTTTTGTATTTGATTCACTTTTTGCCACCAGTTTGCGCAATGAGACTCCTGAATTGTCACCATGTCCTTATGATGCCAGCCGAGACGGACTGGTGATCGGTGAAGGAGCCGGTATTCTTGTTCTGGAAGAATATGAAATGGCTAAAGCACGCGGTGCTAAAATTTATGCTGAAATAGTCGGATTTGGCTGTACCAGTGATGGATCACACATTACCCGTCCTGAACGTATGACCATGCGTCGTTGTATGGAGATGGCACTAGAAGATGCGCAATTGGACGCAGCTGAAGTTGGTTATGTAAATGGACATGGTACAGCTACAGAGCAAGGCGATATTGCCGAAACACTTGCCACTCAAGATGTTTTCGGACAAGTGCCCGTTAGTTCTCAAAAAAGCTATCTGGGACATACGCTGGGTGCATGCGGAGCGTTGGAATCTTGGTTTTCGGTTCAGATGATGAATGAAGGTTGGTTTGCGCCCACACTGAATCTAAATCAAGTGGATAGTCGCTGTGGCGAGCTGGACTATATTGTAAACACTGCGCGTACGATCCATACCGAATTTGTAATGAATAATAACTTTGCTTTTGGCGGGGTGAATTCGTCTCTAGTATTCAGACGGCTGGATTAATTGGCCACTGATGCCAGTTAAATTGACAGTTTTGCCAGTGTCCGAAGACAGAAGTACAGCACTGTGGGGATATAGAAAAGGAGGAGGGGTAAATAACGCTGATATGCCAGTTTTTATCAATCACGCAGCTATAGGCTTTCACAGGAGGATTGTGTGCCGGTATATGTAAAGCATTATAACCTTGTGGTACCAAGCACCAGCGGTGCATGTCAGCCAATTGTCCGCGGCTGACTTTGATGAAAGCTTCTTTGAGTGTCCATAACTGATAAAAAGCCGTGCTTAAATCGGCCTGTTGTACCAGCCACGCTTGTTCATTTTCAGTACAGAAAAGTTGTGCCAGTTCAAGAAAATTGCGCTTTTGAGCGTATTCAATGTCAATTCCGATTGCATCTTGAGTAGTTGAAGTGGCAATCAAACCAGCATGGCCTTTTTTATGGGTCAGTGAATAAATGCTGTATGGATCGGCAAGCTGTTGTTTTAAAAAACGGCTCGATTGCCAGTCTGTACGCTGTTCTAATTCAGGATGTTGCTGCAAACGCTTTCTGTCTGTGTTGTCCAGTTTCTGATTGCTATAAAGCCCGCATACATCAGCAGAGGCAAGCAGAATCACGCAGTCTATGTTCATCATGTAGTATTTTTTAACAATTAAAGGAGTAATGAATGAAGAAGTTTTCCCGTACCATCATAATGATTGCATTTATGGCGTGTGTAACTGCAGCTCATGCGCGTGATGACAAACTACTGCTTCCGATTCAGGATGCACTCAATTCGCCTGAAGCAGTAAAAGTACTTAATCCAAATGTGCAACTATATTTTGCCAAAAGCTCAGGGCGGGTTGTGCAGGCTGGATTGGTGACTAATCGAAAAACCAGCAGCGTTGGTAAATCAGATGAAGCAGCATGTCAATGGGCATTTCTGGCTGCTGTAAAACAGTTGCAGGAACAGGCATCATCTAATCATGCCACTAAAGTAACGAATATTGTCAGCTATTATAAGAAAAACAGTATGGCCAGTACAAATGAATACGAATGCCATGCTGGTGGCGTAATTGCAGGTGTTGCGTTGAAAGGGGATTTGGCTAAATAAAAGCTCTAGCAGTTAGAAAACCGTCGTCATATCTAATTAATTTTGGCTAATACGACGGTTTATGGTGCTTTTTTTATAATAAATAAAACCATTATTCTAATATGTACAAAATGTCTAAAAAATAGTTTCAATAATATCTTTGAATAAAATAAACTTGTTTTTTTGTCCAATTTTACGTATATTAGCGTAATAGAATAATTGTAGCATGATGAAAAAAGTAAATTGGACAAAAGGTCAGTTATGCAATTGAATATAGACCGCTTAATTGCCTATTTTGGTGGCGTAAATGCTTTAGCTGAGGCCCTGAAACAGCATTATCCTGATAGCGCAGCCTCTGCTGCAGCCATCTATAAATGGCGTAAGCGTGGTTCCTTACCACTGAATCAACTGCAAAAAATTATTCTGATGGCTGAGAAACAAAACAAGCCGCTCGATATCAATGCATTTATGCAACACAATAACACTACCTTGGAGAGACCAAGAATGACCAGTACCAATAATCGAGTCATTATATTTGATACCACTTTGCGTGATGGAGAACAGTCGCCGGGAGCGGCTATGACGAAGGAAGAAAAAATTCGCATTGCACGTCAATTGGAGAAGCTGGGTGTGGACGTAATTGAAGCCGGATTTGCGGCAGCCAGCCCAGGGGATTTTGATGCTATTCACACCATTGCTGAAATTATCCAGAATGCCACAGTGTGCTCATTATCTCGTGCAAATGAACGCGATGTACGTAAGGCTGGCGAAGCAATCGCACCAGCCAGGAAGAAACGAATTCATACTTTTATCGCCACCAGCCCCCTGCATATGGAGCATAAACTGCGGATGAAACCGCAGCAGGTGAAAGAAACCGCAGTCAAAGCCGTTAAAATCGCGCGCGAATATACGGATGATGTGGAATTCTCTTGCGAAGATGCATTGCGTAGCGATATTAATTTTCTAGCAGAAATCTGTCAGGCAGTAATTGAAGCAGGTGCCACCACCATTAATATCCCTGATACCGTGGGCTATGCCATCCCATTTCAAACAGAAGCCTTTTTCCGTGAATTGATTCAGAAAACACCGGGTAGCGATAAAGTAATTTGGTCGGCACACTGCCATAATGATCTCGGACTCGCTGTAGGTAATTCACTAGCAGCGGTGATTGGCGGTGCTAGGCAGGTAGAATGTACCATTAATGGATTGGGTGAGCGTGCCGGTAATGCCAGCCTTGAAGAAGTGGTAATGGCATTGAAAACCCGCCATGATGTTTTCGGGCTGGAAACCAATATCGACACCACGCAGATAGTACCAACTTCGAAAATGGTGTCTACTGTAACCGGTTATCCGGTGCAGCCGAATAAAGCCATAGTAGGTGCCAATGCTTTTGCACATGAATCCGGTATCCATCAGGATGGCGTGCTGAAATGCCGTGAAACATATGAAATTATGTCTGCTGAATCAGTGGGTTGGAGTACCAACCGCCTGACACTAGGCAAACTCTCCGGCCGCAATGCTTTCCGTACCAAATTGCAAGAACTGGGGATTGAGCTGGATAGTGAAGAAGCTTTAAATGCGGCTTTTGCCCGCTTTAAAGAGCTGGCTGATAAAAAACGCGAAATTTTCGATGAGGACTTGCATGCACTGGTATCAGATGAGTTAGTTAGCCGCGCGCCTGATCGTTACAAATACGTTTCACTGAGTATTCATAGTGAAACCGGTGAAGAGCCGGTAGCTGAAATTGTCTTTAATGTGGACGGAAACGAGAAACGCGCCAGCAGCCATGGTTCTGGTCCGGTTGATGCTGTCTTCAAAGCTATTGAATCAGAAGCGGGTAGTACCGCTGATTTGCAGCTGTATTCGGTAAACGCCATTACAGCGGGTACCGAAAGTCAGGGCGAAGTGACAGTGCGGCTGTCGCGTGAAGGCCATCTGGTTAGCGGGCAGGGTGCTGATACCGATATTATTGTTGCCAGTGCCAAAGCCTATCTGTCAGCCCTCAATAAACTGGAAAGCCAGCCCAGAGTAAAAGCTCAGGGAGTGATTTAACTTGCATTGTTCTTTATATTGGGCTGTTTATATTAAATAAATCCAGTTTTCAGCAGTGATAAACCCGTATAAGCATATGTTTATACGGGTTTATCAATTTCACCGAAACATTCAGCTACCTATATACAGAAACACTACTTTAAGTTTATTATCAATTGTAAATAAAACTATCTTAGTTTATAGCGTAATGTAAATAACACTCAGATATTTACACAGGAAAACAAACCATGCATCTAACCAGTCGTGAACAGGAAAAACTAATGCTGTTTCTGGCCGGCGAACTGGCTGCCAAACGCCGTGCTCGCGGTGTACTGCTGAATTATCCCGAAGCCATAGCCTACATCAGCAGCCAGCTACAGGAGGCAGCACGTGACGGCATGAGCGTAGCAGAATTAATGCAATATGGTGCGACATTATTAACCAGTGCTGACGTGATGGAAGGTGTGGCTGAAATGGTAAATGAAGTACAGATTGAAGCAACTTTTCCGGATGGTACCAAACTGGTGACCGTGCACCAGCCCATTCGCTGATACAGAATTCAAACATTGCAGGTTACGCCCTGCTAAATAGCAACTACATGCAAAAAAATATTCGTACAACGTCTGATCAGGAGAAATGTATGATTCCCGGAGAATATGTGCTGGCCGCAGACGATATTATCGCCAATCAGAATCGCCGTACCCTTACCATTACTGTAGTGAACCGTGGCGACCGTCCCATACAAGTGGGCTCACATTATCATTTTTATGAAACCAATGCGGCACTGGAATTTGAACGAGAAAAAACGCGCGGCATGCGCCTGAATGTGCCTTCTGGTAATGCTGTACGTTTCGAGCCTGGTGAAGTAAAAACCATAGATTTAACCGAATATGGTGGTTTGAAAAAAATATTTGGATTTCATAATGCTATTAATGGCAGTCTAAATAATCAATAATTATTTGTATCCAGATACAGGACAGAACCAAACTAAGTCACCACTAAACATTTCTACCAGTAAATTGAATCGAGAATCTGCCATGAGCCTGAAAATTTCCCGTCAGCAATATGTTGCTACCTATGGGCCTACCGTAGGCGATAAAGTGCGTTTGGGTGATACTGAATTGTTTGCCGAAGTAGAACGCGATTTACTTACTTATGGAGAAGAGGGCAAATTTGGCGGTGGAAAGTCCATTCGGGATGGTATGGCGCAGTCTGCTACTGCCACACGCAGCAACCAGAATGTGTTGGATATGGTGATTACCAATGTACTGATAATGGATTACTGGGGCATCGTCAAAGCTGATATCGGTATTCGTGATGGTAAAATCGTGGGCGTTGGGCAGGCAGGTAATCCCGATACTATGGATGGTGTGACACCAAACATGATTATCGGTGCGGCCACCGAAGTCCATAATGGTGCCAATCTGATCGCCACTGCCGGGGGAATAGATACCCATATCCACTTTATCTCACCGCAGCAGATTACCCATGCCATTGAATCCGGCATCACCACCATGATTGGTGGAGGGACAGGGCCAGCTGACGGAACCAATGCCACCACAGTTACACCAGGGGCGTGGCATATACAAAAAATGTTACAGGCGGCAGAACAGGCACCAGTCAATCTGGGCTTTTTTGGTAAAGGCAATTGCGCCAGCCTCGAGCCTTTACGTGAACAGATAGCCGCCGGTGCGCTGGGGTTGAAAATTCACGAAGATTGGGGTGCCACTGCGGCTGTTATCGATGCTTCCTTAAAAATTGCGGATGAAATGGATGTGCAGGTTGCTATCCACACCGATACTCTGAATGAAGGCGGATTTCTGGAAGATACCATGCGCGCTATTGATGGCAGAGTAATCCATACCTTTCACACAGAGGGCGCAGGCGGCGGCCATGCTCCGGATATCATCAAAGCTGCTATGTATCCGAATGTTTTACCAGCGTCTACCAATCCCACACGCCCGTTTACCGTGAATACCATCGACGAGCATCTGGATATGCTGATGGTGTGTCACCATCTGGACAAAAGTGTGGCTGAAGATGTGGCCTTTGCCGATTCACGCATTAGACCGGAAACCATTGCTGCGGAAGATATTCTGCATGATATGGGTGTATTCTCGATTATGAGTTCGGATTCACAGGCGATGGGCAGAGTAGCTGAGGTTATCCTGCGCATATGGCAGACTGCCGACAAAATGAAACAGCAGCGTGGCTCGTTGTCAGAAGAAACCGGTAACAATGATAATTTCCGTATCAAGCGCTATTTAGCCAAATACACCATTAATCCTGCCATTGCTCAAGGCATCAACGATTATGTCGGTTCAATTGAAGCTGGCAAAATTGCCGATTTGGTTTTATGGAAACCAGCTTTTTTCGGCGTCAAACCTGAAATTATCATCAAAGGGGGCACCATCAGTTATGCCCGTATGGGTGACCCGAATGCCTCTATCCCGACTCCTCAGCCGGTAATCTATCGTTCTATGTTTGGTGCACTGGGGCGGGCTGTGCAAGATACTGCCGTATTATTTGTTTCACAGGCTGGAGTAGATAACGATATCCGTAGCCGGTATGGATTACATAAACAAACTCTTGCTGTGCGCAATTGCCGTAATATTGGTAAAAAAGACCTGATTCATAATCATGCCATGCCGGAAATTACCGTGAATCCGGAAACATATGAAGTACGCGTGAATGGTGAGCATATTACCTGTGAGCCAGCTAAAAAAGTAGCTTTGGCGCAGCGGTATTTTCTGTTTTGAGGATGATTAAGAATGGAATGAAATCAATTTTTTTATTTTTAATGGTGTTAAAATTTAGGACAAAAAATTCATACCATTTGTCTCAATGCATAAAATTTGTTTATTCAGATAGTAAAAGTAACTTTATGTTTTTGAAATAAATTTTCTTTGTATTAAAAATGTTGGATTGAATTTAATATGACGAAAAAAATCTTTGTGATTCGAGTCAAATGTTTTTATATTAATCTGTTTGAAATTAAATATTTTTCATAATTTTTATTATATTCTCTTATTGTTACTTAAAATCATCAAAAATCAAAATGAATCTCATCATCCAAACCATTATCGGCAATCTGCAAACGCTTAAACAACAGCAGCAGATAACAACCCAGAAAGTCGATACCGTCTGCCTGCAATGGTTTGAAGCAGACCGCCGCATTATCCGCACCACCACCAAAGACGGGCGAGAAATTGCTTTTCGCCTGCTGAAAGAAGGACAACGTCTGCATCATGATGATGTGGTGTATCTGGATAAGCAGCTGGCTATCGTAGTGCAGATTGAGCCTAGTGAAGTGATGGTGCTGGCACCACAGACCCTAGCGGAAATGGCACGTGCCTGCTATGAAATCGGGAACAAACATACCCCATTATTTTTAGATGGAAATGAATTACTGTTGCCATTTGATAAACCATTGTTTGAATGGTTGCAAGCAGCTGGTTTTGCGCCTACACGCCAGCAAAGGCGGTTGAGTGAACAATTGCGTGCCAATTCTGCACCAGGTGTGGGCGGTAGTCACACGCATAGCCACAGCCATGATTTTGCAGAACACCACCATCATTAATGTTTGCATCTATGAGCAACTTTGGAAGCCAGCTTGATATTCACGCTTTAACCCGTGCAGGTTTATTGCTGCAGCTGGCTGATCCTACGCTGCCAATTGGAGGCTTTAACCACTCTGGCGGGCTGGAAACCTTTGTCCAGCACGGCGCAGTACATAATACGGCTACCTTGAAAGAATTTGTTTGTACCCAATTGCAGCAAAACTGGATACACAATGATGGTGCCTATGTATCATTGGCCTACCATTCCAGCAAAGACAATAATCTGCCAGCACTGATGCAGCTAGATAAACAGATAGGTGCTGCCAAAGTAGCTCGTGAACTGCGTGAGAGCAGCTACAAACTCGGCATACGCCTGCTTAAAATTTTTGCACCGCATTACCAGACAGCCATAGTGAGATCCTTTCAGGATGCACTGTTGTCACAGCAGGTACGGGGATTTTATCCACTGGTATTTGGTCTGCTGGCAGCTGCAATGCATTTAGATAAAGCGGCTACCCTACAGGCATTTTATTACAACGCTGTAGTGAGCCTGATTACTAATGGGGTGAAATTGATTCCACTTAGCCAGATGGCGGGGCAGGAAATGTTAATTGAATTGCATGAAAAGATTGCTGAAACCGTTGCTGCTAGTATGCAGCCTTCTATAAAGCAATTAGGTGCGACAACACTGGCCACAGATATCAGAGCCATGCAGCATGAACGATTATATACTCGTTTATATATGAGTTAGATTCATCTTTAATGGAGAAAATCATGAAAAAAATATTTACCTTGTTATTGTTAAGTCCGGTACTGGCTTTTGCTCACCCCGGGCATATTACTGAAGGCTGGCAGGCGGGTGCATTGCACCCGCTCAGTGGCTGGGACCATTTGCTGGCAATGCTGGCCGTGGGTTTGTGGGCTGCTACTTTCCGCGGAAAAGCACGCTGGCTAATACCATCAACATTCGTTGGGGTGATGATAGTTGGTTTTATACTTGGTGCACATGGTATGCAGATACCGATGCTGGAGCAGGGAATAGCCGCTTCGGTACTGGTACTGGGCCTTGCTGCAGCGTGGCTTAAAAAAGTACCGGCTTCAGCAGCCATGGTTTTGGTCGGATTGTTTGCTCTGTTTCACGGTGTAGCACATGGTGCTGAAATGGGTGCTCATGGCGCATTCAGCTATGCATGTGGCTTTGTTATTGTTACCGCTGCGTTGCACGCCGCCGGTTTTGGATTGGGTACCGCCTTGAGCAAACAGCAATGGTTATTGCGCCTGACCGGCAGCTTGATTGGTCTGGTTGGCTTTGGGATGCTGTTCACAGCCTGATCGCTATTAACTCTCCGTTCAGACAGAAAAGGCTGATTTGCCTTTCTGTCTGCTCACATGGGTTTAACAGTCTAAAAACATTGTTCACAAAATAAATACAAATAAGCGCTTACCAAAGCGAAAGGTCTGCACATAAGATGCGTCAATACATAAAAATCGGCGTTGCTGGTCCGGTGGGTTCGGGCAAAACTGCATTGATTGAAAAACTGACTCGCCATATGGCACAGCAATACAGCATTGCAGTAATCACCAATGATATCTATACACAGGAAGATGCCGAGTTTCTGACCAAAAATAGCTTGCTGCCACCTGAGCGTATTATGGGTGTAGAAACTGGCGGTTGTCCGCATACCGCCATCCGTGAAGATGCCAGCATGAATCTGGAAGCAGTAGACGAAATGGTGGCGCGGTTTCCAGATATTCAGATTGTTTTTATTGAAAGTGGTGGTGATAATCTTTCCGCCACCTTTAGCCCAGATTTGGCCGATGTTACCCTGTTTGTGATCGATGTAGCACAGGGCGAAAAAATTCCGCGCAAAGGGGGCCCCGGTATTACCCGTTCTGATTTACTGGTCATTAACAAAACCGATTTGGCTCCTTACGTAGGTGCCAGTCTCGAAGTTATGCAGCATGATGCTCAGCGCATGCGTAAAGGGCAGCCGTTTGTATTTACCAATCTGATGGGAGAAGAGGGGATAAATACAATAATAGACTGGATTAAAAAATACGCCTTACTGGAAAATGTAGCAGAACCTGCAGGCTTGATACGTTTATGCACAGCCGATTAGCACTTGTCACTCAGCTCAACCAGCGCAGACAGACAATCTTAGGCAATTGCTTTTATTCACCGCCACTGAAAATTCTGACTTTACCCCATATGGCTACACCGGTATGGCCTCAGGCACTCTCGGTGATGCAGATGAGTTCTTCGCCGGGTTTGCTAGCGGGTGATCATATAGATATTGAGATAGAGCTGGCGCAACAAACACAACTGTACTTGTTCACACAAGCCTTTACTCGCATCCAATCCATGCCTCAGGCAGCAGAAGCGCAGCAGCATACACGTATTTTTCTGCATGAAAACAGCCGGCTTTGCTATCTACCGCATCCATTGGTGCTGCATCGCGATGCGGCCTTAACTCAAAGTATGCAAATCAGTCTGGCGGATAACTGCCAGCTAATTTTGGGCGAAATCATCGCCTGCGGCCGCGTACTTAATCATGAACGCTGGGATTTTCGTTATTTGTCATCACGTGTAACCATTAATTATCAGCAACAGCCATTACTAAGCGACAATATCTTCTGGCAACCCAATCGCCAACCTCTTAATGTATTGGGACAGATGGAGCAATATACTCACCAAGCCTGCCTCTATTATGTCAATACAGCCGCCAGCAAAACGGACATACAGCAGCTAATTAACCAAATATACACCGCTTTATTGCCAGATTGGCCACTTGAAAACGATGATTATCTGTGGGGTATCACACAAGCTGCAGATTGCGTTTTATGTGTGCGTGCTTTGGGAATAAATGCAGAATCGCTGCAAAAGTTTATATATCAAATAAACCAAAATATTTTGATTAATAAAAATGATTGAAATAATGAAATAAATAATTTAATTTTAAATTGCATTAAATTAAAATATTAAATTTGTATAAACTTTAAAATTTATTTTATTCGAATAAAAAGAATCTCTTTTTTATTCAAATTGTATCTGTTACATAGCTAGATTGAGTACCTTTCCAAAATAGAAAAATTTGCAGCAGATAGCAGATTTCAAAAATATGCTTAATCTTTAATCTTCAGCTAAAGATAAGTATTCACCTAAATTCTACTTTAGTATTTTAATGTTTTCCAATCTCTACACAGCTTCGGATATAAGTGGGTAAAAATAGCTTTCAATTAGAATATGTATGAATTTCAGATTTTTAGAATTGGCTAAAATGGAATTCATGCGATTCATTTCTCTTATTTTTAGCATGATTTTATTTACAAATAGTCATTTGCTTTTATTTTCAAAGGTAAAAGAAAATCGAATAATTTATAAAACCGGAGCAAAACCCAAGCGCTGTAAAAAGCAGATACAAAAAAAGACGCATGTTTGCGTCCATTTATCTATAAAATCATTATTTATATGGTGGAGGTAAGCGGGATCGAACCGCTGACCTCTTGCATGCCATGCAAGCGCTCTACCAACTGAGCTATACCCCCGATTGTTACAGCGTTTATTGCTGAACAGGCTGCGCATTTTACCTGAACTACTGAATTTTGCAAGCCCTAGCTTAAGCTTTCTTGTTAAAGTAAAAATACAGTTCTCAATCTGTAAACTATTCTACCCAATAAATATTGCATATCTGGACACACATTCGGATTAAAGGCAGGAGTGGTGGCTTCTGCCAATTAAATTTATACTTACAGGCTAGTCTAAAATAATCTTATTTAACAGGATAGCTTTTATGCGGCGTAAACAACGACGGGCGGTATTGCTGATTTTGACGGGTTTACTGATGTTTGCGCTAGTATGGGCATTGTTGTTGTTTATGCCTAAAAGCAACGCGGGCTATCGTTTGAAAGTGCCAGCAGGCTATGGTATTAGCGGGGTAAGCAGGATACTAACCACTAATGATGTGATTTACAATCGCTGGGTATTTGTTGGCACGGCCTATATGCTTGGCATGGGTGATAAAATTCATCGTGGTAATTATCGTTTACCCCGCTCGGTATCAAGCTGGCAGATTCTGCAAAGGCTGCGAAATGGTAAGCCAGACAGTATTAATGTGCAAATTATTGAAGGTAGTACGTTTGCACAGATGCGCAGGATTGTTGATAGTACACCTGATATAGAACATCTTACTCGTGGCTGGACTGATGCCCAGATACTTAAACAAGTGGCAGATGATACCCATTATGCCCACGCAGAAGGGCTGTTTTTTCCAGCAACGTATGATATTAGCTCTGATAGCAGTGATTTATCGCTATATCAGCAAGCATATAAGGCGATGCAGAAACATTTGCAGGCCGCATGGGAAGAACGGCGCAGTAATCTTCCTTACCAGTCTGACTACGAAATGCTGATTATGGCCAGTCTGATAGAAAAAGAAACTGGACATGCGGAAGACAGAAGCAATGTGGCCGCGGTATTCGTTAATCGGCTTAATCAGCATATGCGCTTACAAACAGACCCTAGCGTGATTTATGGCATGGGCAGCCGCTATAAAGGTAAAATTGGCAAAGCTGATTTACGTCGTGACACACCGTACAATACTTATACTCGCGCCGGACTACCGCCCAGCCCGATTGCATTGCCGGGCAAAGCTGCGCTAGAAGCGGCTGCTCATCCGGCAAGTAATGATTACCTGTATTTTGTGGCGCGTAATGATGGTAGCGGACGTAGCCAGTTCAGCCACAGTCTGAACGAGCATAACGCAGCGGTTCGCCAGTATATTCTGAAAAAACCCTGAGCAGATTAGTATAGATGAAAGCAAAATTTATTACGTTGGATGGGATTGATGGTGCCGGTAAATCAACCAACCTCGATACCATTCGTACATGGTTTGAAAAACACCAATTGCCGGTACTCTTTACCCGTGAGCCGGGAGGCACTGCTATTGGTGAAGCGTTACGCGAGCTCTTGCTTAATCCTGCTACCCGTGCCAATGCCCGCACTGAAACACTGATGATTTTTGCTGCCCGTCAGCAGCATCTGGATGAGGTGATTAAACCGGCTCTGGCACAAGGTATGCATGTTGTCAGTGATCGTTTTACAGATGCCACTTTTGCTTATCAGGGTGGTGGACGGGGTCTTCCTCTGGCTGATATCGCTGTTCTGGAAAACTGGGTACAGCAGGGATTGCAGCCCGATTTAACTCTACTACTGGATGTGCCCTTGGCTGTGGCTCAGCAGCGTCTAAGTCACAACACAAGTCCCGATCGCTTTGAGCAACTGGATACTAATTTTTTTGAACACACACGTCAGGTTTATTTAGACCGTGCCGCGGCGGCACCGCAACGCTACGCCATCATTAATAGCAGCCTGCAACTGGATGCTGTAGCAGCGCAAATCAATCAGAGTCTGGCACAACAGTTTGGATTGAACCCATGATTTACCCATGGCTCGAACCTGTTTGGCAACAGATTGCCCAGCATTGGCAGCAGCAACCGCAAGCATGGTTGCTTTATGGCCATCCGGGAATCGGTAAGCGGGAATTTGCCGAGTATCTGGCGCAAGCACTGCTGTGTGAGTCCCCGCTAGCTAATCATCAGCCGTGTGGTACATGTACTTCTTGTCATTTATTCAGCCAGCACAGCCATCCGGATTTCCTGATGGTGACGCCGGAAGAAGCAGACAGCGACGGCGGTGAACGAAAGCTGGCACAAATTAAAGTAGAAACCATCCGTAATGTGCTCGACTTTGCTCACCTAAGTGCCCATCGCGGCGGCAAACGTGTGGCTTTAATTTACCCCGCTGAAAGTATGAATACACAGGCCGCCAATGCATTGCTGAAAATTCTAGAAGAACCGCCGGCTGGGATGATTTTTATTCTGGTCAGCCATCAGAAAGATCGCCTGCTACCTACCATTAAAAGTCGTTGTCGTCAGGTGGTGTTAACCATGCCTACACCAGCAGAGGCATTGGCCTTTGCTCAACAATTACATGGTGAAAAAACGGCTGATTTACTTGCCTTTCACGGCGGGGCACCCTTGTTTTCTGATAACGACAGCCATACGCAGCTACGTAACGAACTTATCCCTTTGCTCGTCAAGCCACGTCTGATTGCCATGCTGGATTATGCTGCTGCCTTTGACAAACAGAAACTGGCTCTGGCAACCTTTCTCGACTGGCTGGCCAAATGGTTACTGGATATGTCTTTAGCGCAGCAGCATATGTGTGCCATGTATTATCCGGCTTGGCAAAATGCATTGAACGAGATTACTGCACAAATCGACCCGTTATCCCTGTTTGCTTTAATCGACAGAGTAAATGCGCTGGCCCCTTACGGTAAACATACCCTCAATGTTAAAATGCAACTGGAAGACCTGTTAATAGATTATCTTAATGTGTGGCAGCATAAACACACATAAGCACAAAGGAAGTTTATGGCTGAAGCGCCTACCAATCTGCCGGGCAAAATGCTCAATTTAACCATTCCCGATAAACCAGAGCTGTATCGCAGCTATATGGCATTTCTACAGCATGGTGGCCTGTTTGCACCCACAACAGATACGTTTCAAATGGGTGAAGAAGTATTACTGGCGGTAAACCTGCCCGAATTCAACGAAGCCAAATATCTGCGTACAAAAGTAGTATGGATAAACACCGCCGCTACATCTACCGGCCAGCCTCAGGGAATCGGACTGGCATTTGGCAAAGATGAAGACAGCATTGCCGTAAAGCAGAGTATTGAAGATATTCTGCCTGGTTTACTGCTGAGCGAACGCACAACATATACCCTGTAATCATGCTTATCGATTCACACTGCCATTTGAATATGCCTGAGTTGGCAGCCAGACTGCCACAAGTTTTGGAGAATATGGCACAGGCAGAAATAGGGCAGGCTATTGCCATTAGCGTAGACCGCCAAAGTGCCGACGAAGTGCTGGCACTGGCCGAGCAGCATACAAATCTGTTTGCCAGTGTCGGAGTGCATCCTGAAGACCAAAACTCGGCGGAAATGAGTGTGGATGAACTGATTGCGGCTGCACAACATCCTAAAGTAGTCGGTATCGGGGAAACTGGCCTCGATTATCATTGGTGCAGTGGAGATCTGGCCTGGCAGCATGCACGCTTCAGCACGCATATACAGGCCTCCAACCAAACCGGTCTGCCCCTGATTATCCATACCCGTGATGCTGCTGCGGATACACTGCGCCTTCTACATGAAAACCAAGCACAACAGGGCGTTATCCATTGCTTTACCGAAGATACTGCCTTTGCTAAAGCAGTATTGGATTTAGGCTTTTATATTTCTTTCTCTGGTATACTGACCTTCAGAAACGCGCAGCAGATACAAGAAGCTTGCAAATACGTACCTTTAGATCGCATATTGGTTGAAACTGATGCTCCTTATCTGGCTCCAGTGCCCAAGCGTGGCAAACCAAATGAACCGGCTTACGTACGTTACACCGCCGAATTTGTCGCACAGCTTCGCGGCGAGAGCATGGCAACCATCGAAGCAGCCACCACCGCCAATACCTATCGCTTGTTTAGCAAATTACCACCGCTGACTAGTCAGCCATGACACAGATTACCCTAACTGTACTTGGCTGTGGCAGCTCTTCCGGTACGCCAGTAATTGGTTGTGAATGTGCTACCTGCACCAGCAGCGACCCGAAAAACAGGCGCACCCGTTGCAGTGCTCATATTCAGATAGGCAAACAGCACTGGCAAATTGACACCGGTACCGATTTTTACCATCAGGCTTTACAACATCAACTGTCGCATATCGATGGCGTGCTTTACACCCATCCTCATGCCGACCATCTAAACGGTATCGATGATTTGCGCGCATTCTGCTACAAACAGCGCGCACCCATACCGATATACGGCCATCGTGATACATTGGCTAATATTTGCAGCCGCTTTGATTACGCTTTTCTGGAACAAAATAACCACTGGAACCGTCCTGTACTGCGCGCACATGAGTTACCGTTAAATCAGGGGCAGAGCAGGGTTCTCACTATTGAAGACGTACCTGTATGGCAGTTTGCTGTATCACATGGAAGCTGGACAAGCAGTGCTTATCGCATAGGCAACATTGCTTGGTTTACCGATCTAAACCATATTGACGAATCCATTTTCGCACATTTACAGGGACTAGATTACCTGTTTCTCGATTGCTTGATGGACACTTCATACCCCAGCCATCTTAGTACCAAACAGGCTTTTGCTTACGCCGAACGCATTCAGGCCAAACATACTTACTTTATCCACATGACCCATAAACAGGAATACCATAATTTAAAGCAGCGTTGCCCGAAAAACTGCGAACCTGCTTATGATGGATTGGTTGTGCACAGTAGTTATTAGTTTCGCTCTGAATTGAACTAACCTAATAAAA
The DNA here is from genome assembly GCF_026535815.1 of Snodgrassella sp. B3088. Lineage (NCBI taxonomy): Bacteria > Pseudomonadati > Pseudomonadota > Betaproteobacteria > Neisseriales > Neisseriaceae > Snodgrassella > Snodgrassella sp. B3088. The sequence continues at coordinate 224,823 of NZ_JAFNPG010000009.1, read as the reverse complement.
AAAACAATTATTTAATAAACTGCGTGTGCTATCTATAGCAAACACAAATTTGTTTGCAACAAAAAAACGATTACGCTTAAGTTGAAATGTATTTTAATTTCAAAATTGATTCGGTGATAGTTGTATTAATAAGCAAATTTTTTTTCATATCTATTACTTACTTGCAATGAATAACCTTATTGGTAAAAAAGCCTACCTGTAGGTTTGTATTTTTATTATTGAAATCTAAGCCTTACAATTCTTCTTTCTCCGTATAATCATCCACAACAGCATCTGTCATTCTATTTAAATGTTTTTGCTTACTCAATTCCTTTAAATTACTATAGGAAATATAACTACAGCTTTCAAACAGCGGTCCTTTATCCAAAAGAGAGAATACGGGCCGACGAATTTCTTGAAACACTTTCCCCTTTCTCGCGTCTGGAGCCACAATATGTAGATTAATATTCATGTTTGGCTGCAATGCAAGCAAATCTGCCATCCGTAACAAACCGGAATAAATCGAAGTAGTATGTTCTACTTCAAAAGCACGAACAATTGAACGTTCTTTTAACCAAATTACATCAATTTGTTCAATTGTACTTAATGTTGCTTCGTCATAATTAAGCGGCAAATGGTCTAATAAAAGTTCTGTTCCGTTTTTCCACTCTTTTAATACCCTGCACCTGTCTGCTTTGGGCAGCCAGATACGTAGCCCCATACGAGCGCCTATCTGCGCTAGTAATGCTTGCATTTTAATTGATTCACGCACATCTTGAGATTGCTGCTGTTTATCACTTGCCAAGAATTCATCATCATTGTCAGGTACAGAAACTTCTACAACCTTGTCAATGCGGTTCACGATATGGACTTTAAGATTTTTTTGTTCTTTTTCATCCAATGGGTGTAATTCTGGATTTACTGATTGCTCTAATAACGTACTAGCTAGAAATTTACCGTCTTTATCTGTAAATTTATTTAAACTACAACGTACAAAGCCTGTCCAGATGGTGCTTTTTTTATCACAAGATTGGGTAAATGAAAGTTGCTGCCATATTTCGTCTAGATGAATAGGTAATGTTTCATGCAAAGGTAGCCACACTTTAGCGCGAACATGAAAACGAACAATATAAGGATCGTCTTTTACCATAAATATGGGCGTATCATCCAGAAATGGTCCATCTACTATTTCTAGCAAACCGCACCAGCGCGATAAACGTGTCACATAGCAAATCAGCACATCCCCAGCCTTAATACGGTTTGCCATTCCTTGCTGTCGATTACGAAAACCAATAATCGTTTTATTCGAATGAGTAAATGCAGCATAAGTTTCTGGTGAAAAAAGATTAAGGTAATAAGCCATGATTTTTGTTCTTATCCAATACTTTTTTATCTAAAAATTAACAGCCTCGCTTTTGATAAAAATACCGACTGCCATGTATCTGTTACACAATTTAAAATTTACAATATTTTTAATATGGTATGTTGGCTTTGCCATATTGGTAAATTTAATTACATATTCTTAATGTTATCATTTTTTCCTACACATGAGAAAAGTATCGGCTTCTATTATCGATATGTCTAGGCATCATTGAAACGAAAAGAGCTGAATGATTCAATCGTATAGTGAGAGTAATCAGTTTGGCAGGTACTGGTTTTTTGTATCTGTTAAATGTGTATTAAACTTTGATACATAATTATATCTTTATTATTACTCCATCTATTTATAAATAAAGTAGGCTTAGTAGTGTTCTAAACTAATTCATGATGTTTAGTTTGTTTATATATTTATGCTTTTGGGATTTATTTGTACTAAATTTGGCTTGCAAATGATAATTGAAAAAGGGTATAGTTAAAAAAATTTTGTAAATAGGATTTTGCTGCACTGATTCATGTATAAAAACGGTGTAAAGATATTCGCTGTAATATTTATTATATTTGGCAGGGTAGTTTATAAAAAGGGTAATGATGGGAATTAGAGGTTTAACATTTTGTAATAATTTATAATGGGTCTGAATTTTATGATGATTAAATATTTAATCTATAGAAAGAATTTTGATATCTTTTGCCGATAAAAAATTCAGCTTCGTTTGTTTAATCTTAATATAGTTTAGGTTAAATATTGATTTTGCTTGTACAGCTATTATATTTCTTTTAAATACTATGTGTACTATTTATAGATTTTTCTTTGTGAACTTTGCTTCCAATTTAATGCAAATTTAAATTTTATTCATTGCATACTTATGCTTTACAATAAAAATCGTGCATTCCAGAACAAATATTAGGAAAGTATTTCACTTGAAGAAATATAAGCCGGATGCTTGGTTACTTTATTTTTGTGTCAGCATTAATTTTGAGTGCTGTACTTTTAATTCTTTCAACTAACGCGCCATATACAAAGCTTTAGTTGTAGTTTTTTGAAAAAATATAATTGATTTTTGTGCCGGCGGCTTTTTGCTTTGCTGGCTTTTATGGTCAGATAATATTCCACTTATATAGCTCAGAATAAAAGTATTGTCTTGATTATATTTATATTTATGGGTTTGAAATCTCTTCAGCCGATTTTGATAATTTATTTACGCTGTTTAAATTATAACTAGATGGGACATAATTTATCTGATAATTTAAAAAATATCATTATATTTTAATTACAATAATTTTATATGCATATTAAAATGGAGAATATAAGAATCTGAATAAAAATTAGAACTATCTATAAATAATATTTTTAAGGAGAGTAAACAGATAAATATGAGTAGATGAGTAAGTGTGACTTGATTTATCTGTAAATTCAATAAAATGAATAATAATATATAAAGGTTAAATGATGAAGGGTACCCTGTTGAAATATGGTAAGGGGTTTTGCCATATGCTGACTCTTCTGGCATTTTTGTTCTGTAGCATTTTGTCGGTCAGATCGGCATTTGCGCAGGATGTGGAGTGTGCGGAAGTTAAAATTGTGATTGAGCAAAAGCTGTCTTTTGAGCGGCAAGCTTTTGATGCTCGGATGTTAATTAAAAATGGTCTGGATGCAAATCTGAAAAATATTCGTGTGGAGCTGGTTTTTACGGATAAGGATAATCAGCCAGTAGAAGTTACGCAAAAAACTGAGGATAGCCAGGCCAAATTCTTTTATCGTACTGATTCTTTGTCCGGTGTTGATGATATTAATGGGACGGGGCAGATTGCGGCCAAATCCAATGCTGATATCCATTGGATGATTATTCCTGCATTTGGCGCAGCTCAGGATAAGGACACGCTTTACAATATAGGCGCAAAACTCACCTATGAGCTAAATGGTCAGGAAACGACAGTAGATGTGGTGCCAGATTATGTGGTAGTGAAACCTCAGCCATTGCTGACGCTCGATTATTTTTTACCGGGAGAAGTTTATGGTGACGATCCGTTTACGGCTGAGGAAGAAACACCTGAGCCTTTTACTCTTGGTGTTCGTATTCGCAATGATGGTAAGGGCATTTCTTATCACACGGTGATTGATTCAGCTCAGCCGAAGATTGTGGAAAATAAGAAAAATCTTTTGGTGGATTTTTCTATTCTGGGCAGCTATATCAATAATCAGTCTGCAGATAAAAGTCTATTGCTGAATTTTGGAGATATTGCTGGTGGTGCTTCTACAGTTGGCCGCTGGAATATGATTGCCAGTCTGTCGGGGACATTTACGGATTTTAAGGCCACGTTTACACATGCGGATACACTGGGTGGGGCTGTGACCAGTCTGTTGAAAGCCACGAATACCCACTCCTTAATTCATGATGTAAAAGCTGATTTACCGGATAGCGATGATGTCACAGATTTTCTGGCTCGTGATGGTGATGTAGTACGTTTGTATGAATCTAGTGGCCTGAACTCAGATGTGTCTGAGCAGAGCAGTCAAGCTTTATTGCAAGCAGGTGATAAAGGCTATCAGCTTTCTTTTCCTGCTACAAAAGGATTTGTTTATGCCAAGGTGGCGGATCCTTTTCAGGGCAGCAGACAGCCAGACGATGTGGTACGTTCGGATGGTAAACACTTGCTAAGTGATAATGTCTGGTTATCCAAATCGCGTAATAAGGATATGTCTTGGTCTTATTATGTGAATGTGTTCGATTCTGATTCTACCGGTCAGTATAGTTTATTTAAGCATAATGCTACGTATGCTCAGGGGCTGATAGCCGGTACAGTCTACAATGATGTGAATGCTGATGGCCTGCTAAATCATGATGAAAAGGGTTTAAGCCATATCAAGGTTGTTTTGTCAGGGCAGAATGTGGCCGGTAAGCGCATTGAACAAGTGTCCTACACTGACGAATCAGGCAGGTTTAGTTTTGATAAGTTAGCGGCCGGTGATTATTCTATCTGGGTTGACGATGTTGCAGATATGATTGACGGACCAGCTGTGGCAGGTAGTGCCGGTGGTCAGGCTCTGGCAGGTAAAATCGAGCATATTGTTCTGCAAGACAATATGCATGCTGAAAATTATCTGTTTGCTAAGCAAGCTGCGGTTCAGCCGCCTGTGGCTGGTGATGCAGATATTGCTGTGAATATTGAGACAGTAGAGTGGAATGATAAACTGCCTGCGGATACGGCACAATTTTTACTGACTGTGTCGAACCAAGGGCCGGAAACTGCACGAAATATTCATGTGCAGCCTGAATTGTCATCTGATTTGGAAATTACTGAGCAAAAAGTTTTGTCTGGCAATTTCAATTCTCTGAAGCAGCGTATCGATGCGCTTGGCGCCAATGAGGCGGTTACGATGCTATTTACTGTGCGAATGAAAAATGCTGATGGTAAGGGTGAATTTACTGCACATATCAACAGTGATTCAGCTGACCCTGATATGAGTAATAATGTTGCATCTGCTGCTGTGGCTCCAGGTAAGAAAGATGTTGCAATCAGTGCTGAAGCCGTTGAATGGAATAATTCTTTAGATCAAGATACCGCTCAGTTACTCGTCACAATTAGTAATAACGGACCACTGAGTGCACGTAATGTTTATCTCCAACCTGAGTTACCAGATAATCTGGAGATTACAGCTCAGCAAGTACTGGCTGGAAATTACAATACTCAGGAAGAGCGTATCGATAATCTAGCCGCCGGAGAAAGCACCACGTTGTTACTGACGGTTAAGGTGACCGGATCCGATAAGGTAAGCCAGTTTACGGCTCGGATTAAAAGTCAGACGGAGGATGCTAATTTAAATAATAATGAGGTCAGTATTCCTGTGATGCCTGGAGCAGCTGATATTGCTTTGGAGGTTGAAAAAGTAGAGCTTACTCCGGCATTACCGGCTGACTGTGTGCAATTGTTGTTGACTATCACCAACAATGGTCCTGCGGAAGCACGCAATATTTCTCTGCAATCGCTATCCGATGATGTACAAATCACGAAACAGAAAGTAGTGATGGGCAATTATAATGAGTCTGCAAACCGGATTGATAAACTGCCTATAGGCGAAGAGACGATTATTCTGCTGACAGTCAAAATTACCAGCGCAAGCGGTAAGGCTGATTTTAAAGCACGAGTTCAGGGGTTGTTAGCTGATCCGAATAAGACTAATAATTTAGTTACCTTTCCGGTTTCATTAGAAAAAAAGTAAGAGACAAGCGGTAAAATCATTTTAGTAGGTTTCTGGACAGCGCATCACAGTATGTGTCAGCTGGACAAAAAGTAACTAACAAACAAAAGCATTACCAATGGATTACAGGCTGTGGGTAATGCTTTTTTATTTCTTATTGCTAATAATTTTTATGTGTGAAATTATCAAGAAACAACAGATGTTTGTTCAGTAGTTTTTAAATAGCAAATTGAAGCTGAAGCAGCACAAAATATTAACTAATGCGTTTTAAAAAAATAAATTAGTTGCCGAATGTTAAGTTTTTCTGTTTGATTAAATACAAGTTAAGCATCAAGTTATTATGGATTGCCAAAATCAGCAAGAAAGTAAATAATTGATTAGTAAATTTAAATTCTGAATAGAATGCTAAATAAATTGATTTATTTTTACATACTATAGTAATATAAGTTGAATAAGATACTTTTAATCTTAAAGCGCTTACGAAATCATATAAATCAGTTGTTTAACAACCAGCCATCAGTTTAAACAGTCAGATTTCTGTTGAAAAAATCAAAGATAATATATGTCAAAATTAATCGGAAACCTGCTTTGCCTCTCCAGCCTGATATTTTTGGTTGCTGTAGGGTTTGTTTTATTGATTTCGGCTGTAGTGAGAAAACGCAAAAACAATTTTAAATTCAGGAATAATAGAATCTTTGGTTTTTTTGTGGGTGGCTGTGTAATTGCTTTTATTGCTGGGTTTGTGCTGGTGTTGAAGAATAATCCGCTATACATTGATTCTTTATCAGCAATTAATCAGGCATTGAATCGATACCATCATGCTCAAGCTTTGGAATATCCACTTCAAACGAATCCGGCCAATTATCCAGTACGCGGGGATAATATTTATTTGCGTCTTTTTAAGCAGGAAGGGATTCTGGAAATCTGGACTCAACATAAAAATCAGCCATACAAGCTATATAAAACATGGAAAATTTGTACTTTTTCTGGTGGACTGGGACCTAAAAAAGCAGAAGGTGATGGCAAAAGTCCGGAAGGCTTTTATGCAACCCAGAAAAATCTGCTCAATCCACATAGCCGTTATCATCTGTCCTTTAATATTGGTTTTCCAAATACTTACGATCAAGCAAATGGTTTTAACGGTAGTTATATTATGATACATGGTAAATGTGTTTCTGCAGGTTGTTATGCCATGACAGACTCAAGTATAGAAGAAATATATACTCTCGTCAGCTTGGCATTAGACGAGGGGCAGAAGCAGATTCCGATACATATTTTTCCATTTATGATGAGCCCATCTAATATGAAAAAAAATCAGGATTCAGAATATTTTCCTTTCTGGCAACAATTGAAACCCGCATATGATATTTTTGAAACTCAGCGACGAATACCATATATCAGCGTTGAAAGACGGCATTACGTTGTCCAATAATTTTATTCTGTTGTTACTTTAATTCGCCTGTTTAAGAAAACATTTTCATTAGTTAACTTAATCATTATCCAGATATATTTTGGAAATTAATAGCATAATTAAATCTTGCTAGTTGAAGAAGATAAAGATATAAACGTCTCTAAAGGTGCAAATAATCGCGCATGAAACAGAAATATTTAAAGATAACTTCCTAAATTGTTGTATGGAAAAATAAGTATCATCTAATTGCTGATAGTTAAAACAAGGCTTTTTAAGCATATTTAATCAACTGATACAAATTATTTGCCTAAAAATATTAGGGTATGCTAATATTAAAGGTGTGCAAAAGAAAGTTATTATCTAATTTTAAAAAATTATTAACTGTTTACAAAATTTATTGGCTACATACAGCCGTATGAAATCCGGGATTCAGACTTCAAAACAAGATAGAGCGCAATCACAAAGCTCTGAAACCTTTAAATCTGAAATCCGTATATATAGAGCATCTGTACCATTTCTTTATCTTGATTCGCTTGTGAGCCTCATTAATGCGAGCAGGAGAATTGATTGTTGCAAATAATGGAGCTATGCAATTAAGTTAATATTTCATTGATATTTAGCTAATATAGAGGAACTATTCACAATAGAAAAATTTTGAATTTAATAAATAGATTAAAAATATTTGTATTTTAATGGCAACCATAAAATAGAGGTTGAAAGTTTTTAATGACAATTAATCTTATCTGGATTGTGGTAATAAGTAATTTATGCTTTTAAAATAAATATTATTTGTTTATTTTATGAAATATAGCTAATTAATAATGCTATTCGAAGATATTTAAAATTTTTCTAGTGGTTGCTAACGTGCAATCGCTCTATTACTGGCCACCGGAGTAGAAATTTTACGCGATTCAGAAATAAAAGCGCTTGTATGTTGAATTCAAATGATAATTTTTAGTCGAATAATGATTACATATTAGCAATAAACCATTTTAACCATTGTCAAATCAAGCTAATTGGTAAGTATTAATATTTCAATTAGATGAGAAATACTATTTAGCTTGATTATTCAGCTGCAACACCACGATATATCGTTGTAGCTGTAAATTTTGAATGATAAACCAATAAAAATACAGATATGCGATGCTGAAGTTATCACAGATTATTTATATCACTGGAATTTTATTTTTTTTCAGTGTACGGATATTGGCACAGGAATTATCTGCCTGTCTCAATGATAAACCAGACTTGGCACAACAACCTGTAGCCGTAAACTGGCCGCAAAACCACGTTAAACAACCACTTGATCATAAATACTGGCTTAGCATAAAAGCGTTAAGTCAGCCGCAATGGCAGGATGCGGTGTGGGTGGATATCAGAACTGGTGCAGTGCAACAAGAGACAGGGTTGAAAATGCTGGCTGTACCGCTTAGTCGATTGTATAGTGCCGATTTTTTAGCTCATAAAACCGTGATTTTGGTTGGAACTGGTTTTGATGAATTACAGATAAATCAAACTATTAAAAATTTAAGAAAAAAAGGTTTTAACCACGTATATGCTTTAAGCGGAGGATTTTTTGTCTGGGAAAAAGTACAAAATCATAATAAGCCCAATCTGCAGAAAATCTCTGCACTGGAGTTTTTATCCGGTGGTCAATCCATACAATGGCAGGTGATTAGTATAGGTTTGAATTCATCACAACTGAATACTTTACCAGAACTACCTGCTAAACAATTTAGTCTTGTCCAGATATCTAGTCCAGAACTAAAGCAATACATCAGCCAAGGTGATAATCGCAATGATGCCTTTATACGCTATGTACTGGTTAGCCCAGATGAACAAACGCTTAGGCTATTGCAACGGCAAATGAGTTTTGCAGAAAACGACCATATTGTCTGGTTGCAAGGCGGATTAGCGGCTTATCAGCAATATATACAACAACAAAATAATTTAATGAATCATGCTGGACAAAGTTTATCCAGACCATGCCGCATAACTATTTAATTTATTTAAGGAGTATTCGAACTCATGAGGGGTACACAATGAATATTTATCAATACTGGAAAAAAAGGTTTTTCGGTTTAAACATAAAAAAAGAGCCAAAACATAAAAATAAGCAGAGAAAAGCATATGCAATGGTTGTCTGTGCATTATGCACCATTGCCAGTGCGGCAAGCTATGCCGGTACCGACACAAAACTGAAAGGTGATGATAAAGTCAGTGGCGCTTTACCGATTGGTTTTGAGTTTAATTATTATGGCAAAAAATATAATAAATTTTATGTGAGTACAAATGGATTGCTACAATTTTCGAATCCAAGCAGCAGTTACAATAACTCTTGCCTACCTGCAATCAATAATACACTGTTTGTTTTCTGGGATGATTTAAGAACTGATGTATATGGCCAGCCTGCGGGTACCATCAAGTACGAAACACAGGGGGAAGCGCCAAACAGAAAACTCATTGTGCAATGGACGAATCAGTATTTTTATAGTTCAAATCTGCCTATGGGTACCTTTGAAGCGATTCTTTATGAAGGCACAAATCAGATTAAATATCAGTATCGTACTTTAAATATTGATTTAAGCAAAGGCGAGAGTGCAACAATTGGTATTCAGGGCATCACGCCAAAGAACGTTCAAGTAGGCTGTAATAAAGCCAATATCATTAAACCAGAACAGGCTATTTTATTTACGCCAAATAATGATTTAAGTGAATATACCAAGAATGAGAATGCTGAGTACAATTTTATCGACATCTCTGATCTAACGCCGGCTGCACCACAACCTGCTGCCCGTTATACAAATCAGGCACCAAGCTGGACATGGCAGAATATCAATACACTTGATACATGGGAAATTGAAATTCAGGATGCTTCCGGAAATACCGTCTATAAAAAAATACTGAATAAAGTAAATCAATATACTTATGATGCAGGTTTACAAAATGGACAGTCTTATCGCGCCCGTGTACGCGGAAGTATTAATCGAGGTGCTACCTGGGAAATGTGGTCTTCACCCTCTGAGCTCATTACCGTAGATACGACCAAACCGGTTGTGGAACTGAACCAATTCAGTCGTGTTAATGACAAAGCGGTGCGAATTGGTTACAGCAGCAGTGATAATCTGAGTGGTATAGCCTCTATACATCTGCAAATTGCCAATAATCCAGATTTCAATAAACCCATTATCGATCAGGATATTAATCTGCAAAGCAATAATATGCAGATAGATAATGTGCCCGCCGGTGGTATCTTATATGCTCGTCTGAATGCTTTGGATAAAGCAGGCAACAGCTCAGGCTATACTCAGGCATCTGCTATTACGGTTACACCTCCAGTACTTATCAGCCCTGTTACCCAGACAAAAGTTAAGAACGCAGCATTAAAAGTTCAGGGTACAGCTGAGTCTGGTGCAAAAGTTCAGTTGTATCTGAATGATAAACCAGTGAGTGAAAAAGTTACCGCTGATGCACAAGGCTATTTCACTCAGGATATTCTGCTGCCGAAAGAAGGTAGTTACCGCTTACATGCTGTAGCGCAGAATGATGCTGGCAGCAGTGAGCCCAGTGCACCGGTGCAGTTTGATTTTGCTTTACCGACACCCACTGCAATCATTACTACTCCCAGTGATAATCAAACACTTGCTGCTCCGGTTGATATTCAGGTAGATGCTGCAGATGAACTTGGTATCGAAAAAGTAGATTTATTGATAGATAACAAACAGTTTGCTACTCTGTCAGAACGCCCCTATCAGGCACACTGGCCTCTGACCATGGAGGATAATGGCAGCCACAAAATCAGTGCAAAAGTGACCAATACCAGCGGCAAAACAGTGACCAGCACCCGTACGGTCAATGTCAAAATTGAACCACCGGCTCCGCCTCCCACACCTTATACCGGTAAAATTACCGCAATCAGCCCTGCGGTTAGTTATGGCCCGCAGCCAGTAACCATTAGCGGGCAGGCTGTTTATCGTGCTGAAAATACGATAGCTGCAAACGTACCGCTAAAACTGGTTTTGAATGTAAAAGGGTTTGAGCGCAGAATAGCTGTTGCCACTGATGAAAACGGCCATTTCACCTATACCTTTACCCCGCAGGAATCTGACTCGGGTACATATCAGGTTGGCATTATTCATCCGGATGAAAAAACTGTTACCAGTCAGGGCAGTTTTGATATCAACCGCATCGCATTTAATATACAAGGCTATCAGCTAAAAGCGCCGCGAACCATCACCACACCCATACAGGTTAATGCTACAGCCAGTACCGGTGCTAAAAACCTGCGCTGGGTATTGGCTGCTGAAAATCAGCCAGATGGCGTATTGCCTCAGGGCGTGAATATTGAATCTGAAGCTGTAAATATTGCCCCCGGACAGAGTCGCACGACAACAATTAAATTCACCGCAGACGATCATGCAGCCGAAAAGGGCAGCCTGTATCTGCTTGCCTATGCCGATGATTCAGGAGATCTGGTACGCGGTAAATTACAGATTAATTATGAGCTTGGTCTGCCAATGCCTGAATTGTATGCATCGCCTACCTATATACAGACCGGCTTGCAGCAAAATACCAGCTCCACAGCCAAAGTCAGCGTTGGCAATAAAGGATTGGCAGCGGCAAAAAATGTTCAGGTAGAGCTGGTAGATGAGCAGGGTAATCCCGCTCCGAGCTGGGTATTTATTGCCAGCGATAAAAATATTAATGAAATTGCGGTTGATGAAAAAGTACCGGTACAAATCATGGCTCAGCCGGACAACAGCATCCCTGACGGCATTTACAACTTTATTATCAGAGTATCCAGCAGCGGTAAAGTAGCAGGCACTATTCCGGTAAGAATTTCCGTTACCCAGAGCGGACAGGGCGTAGCTCACTTTGATGTGGCTGATATCTATACCGCCACCCTAGATGCAGACGGACAGCCCATCAAAGGCGTAAAAGGAGCAACCATCAAGTTGCAGAATGATAGTGTATTAACAGAACAATATACCTTCAATACAGACAAAGATGGTATCGCAACCTTAAACAAGCTGCCGGCAGGCATCTATCGCTATCGCGTCAGCGCACCTAATCATATGGATGCCAGCGGCCGTATAGTGGTTCAGCCTGATAGCACAACTAATCAGCATGTATTTCTGGAGTATCAGACAATCAATGTAGAGTTTGGCGTGACTGAAACCTCCATTAAAGATGTGTATGACATTAATGTTAATGCCACCTTTAATACGCAAGTACCGGCACCTGTCATTATGCTCGAACCATTGTCTATTAATCTTGGTGCAATGCAGGTTGGAGAAGAAAAAACGGGCCAGATTACAGTCAGCAATTATGGTCTGGTACAGGCTGACCATGTGGTACTGAATTTGCCGAAAACTGATGCTCACTTCAAGTATGAATTTTTTGGTGAAGTGCCCAGTGTGCTCAAACCAAAAGAAAAAGTAGTGATTTCCTATAAAGTGACTGCTCTTGATCCGAAACAACAGGCGCCGGCAGAAACCAGAATTGCTTCGCTATCAGACTTGCTACGTGCTGCACCAGATGAAGACGACTGCACATCCTACGAAGCTAGCTATGAGGAATCACATCAGAGTGAGTGTCCCAGTGGTGACATTTCCAAAGGCAGCAGCAGTGGACGTTTCTATCAGTACACCGGTAAAAAATGCTCAACCAAGGGCAGTGGTATTGGCTGGGGAGGCGGCGGTTCACTTGGAGGAGTGGGCAGTGGCACTTTCGGAAATGGGGCTGGAGCGGGTTCGCCGGAGGCGATGCCGATAACGCCTGGCTGTACCCCGGATGCGCCCTGTGCTTCAGGTGGTTCGAAAGATGGTTCGCGCTAATGCCAACAAATAAAACAAAATAAATAAATTAAACACAAGGGTCAAAAAATGAAAACAAACAACCGACCCCGGAACAGCCTGAAGGAATGGCTGTTCCGGGTAATCAGCTACATACTCATGCTGGTAATGGCATTGCCGCAGATGGCTTATGCCCGCATCAGCGGCAATGACGAAAAAATATCTGGCATCAGTCATGCCAGTGTCAGACTACCGAATACGGAATATACCGAAAACACCGTAGACATGCGGGTAAAAGTAGTAGGTGGAGAAGTCAAACTCAACCGTACCTGGGAAAATGGACGTTGGTATCTCAATCCAGCCTGGGCCGAATTGCGCTTCGTACTGGATCCGCTCGACAGCAGCGTCAAAACCATTGACCGAGCCGGTACCCTGTATCAGCGCAGCGGCGAAGCCGACTTATATACCTACAAACAAGTATCCATCAGCAAAACCGAAACCGGCTGGCGCTGGACGGATCCAGAGGGTAACTGGATAAACTATGACAGCAAAGGGCGGCCACTGGCCTATGGCAATGCCAACAACGTACAAGTTAGCTTTGAGCTAGATAAAGACGGGCAGCGCAAAGCCATAAAAGATAACAACGGCGAACTCGTATACAGCCTAGACTATGACAATCAGGATCACCTAATCAAAGCCACCGACCGCAGTGGCCGCAGCGTCAGCTACAACTGGTCCGGAGACCGCCTGACCCAAGTAACCGACGTCATGGGCAACGTCTGGAAATATGGTTACGACAACAACGGCCAGATAAACCGCCGCACCGATCCCGATGGTGGCGTCACCAAAATTGATTACATCGTGTCCGTACCCTCATCACAGTTTGCCATGGGCAGCGGCCGCAATGGTGGCGTAATATCGCAAAGTGCTGTAGTAAGCACCGGCGCAGCCGATCATGAAAACAAACTGGCACGCGTAGGCAAAATCACCAGCAAAACCGGTGCTGTGACTGTTTATAACACCGAGTACAACCGCGTCAACAAACAATACACCATCACCGTCAACGATCCGGCCGGCCAAAAAACCGTCACCGTATTTGACAGCAATGGACGCGTACTGACCGAAAGCATAAACGGCCATCTTACCGCCCGCTATGACAGAGACAGCGCCAATAACATCGTCAAATATACCGACGAACGCGGACAGATTACCACTACCCAGTATAACCAAGCGGACTATCCAGTTAAAATCACCTATCCGAATGGCGCAGTAGAAGAATATCAATACAATCAGGCCAACAAACCGGTCAAACAAATCAACGCCAAAGGCGACAGCATCACCTTTGAATACAATGCTGCCAACCAGCCGACCAAAATCACCTATGCTGCCGGCAAACCCGAGCAACGCATCGTCAACTTCGAGTATGACAACCTAGGTCAGCAAACCAAAGCCACCATAGGCAATAATCAAAATAGCATCAGCCTGCAGCAAAGCTTTGACCGCTACGGCAACATAGCCAGCTATACCGATGGCAAAGGGCAACAGTACCAGTACAGCTATAACATACAAGGTCAGCCAACCGAATTACAGAACCCATTACAGCAGAAATGGCTATTGGGTTACAACGCTGCCGGTTACACAACACAAGTAACCGACCCACTCAAGCACACCTTTACCATGAAAACCGATGCCCTCGGCCGAATAGTAGAGATGACCGATGCGCAAGGCAACAGCACTCATTACAGCTATCAAAATACAGCAACAGGGCGCGAAGTAAAAACCACCGACGCATTGAATCAAGTTACTACCCAGCAGTATGACCAGCTCAACCGCCTGATTAAAACCATCACCCCATCCGGACTGGTTAGTGAACAGAGCTACGACAGCAACAGCAGAATCAGCCAGTATAAAGACTACAACGGCAATCAGCTTAGCTACGAATATGGCGCACCCGGCACCAGTCAGTCTGGACTCCTGACCAAAATAAACTACCCGACCTACAGCGAAAGCTACGATTATGACAACATGGGTAACACCATCAGCGTCAACCAGCAGCTGGACAGCAATACCCAGATAAGCAGCCACAGCAGCTATGACCAGTTAGGCCAACAAATCAGCCGCACCGATGCTGCCAACCGCACCAGCCAAAGCCAATACAACGCACTGGGACAAATCACAGCCGACATAGATGCACTGTCAGGTAAAACCCAGTACCAGTATGACCTGTCTGACAACCTCAGCACACTGACTGATGTCAAAGGCAACCAGTACCACTTTGAATATGATCAAAATAACAACCTGCTCAAAGAAACCAAAACACTGGGCAACGACGTCGAATACAGCTACAACGCAGCCAATCAGCTGACCGAACAGAAGCAGGCCAACGGCAACCGCATACAGTATCAGTATGATGCAGCGGGAAACATCAGTCAGCAAAACTACATCGCAGCCGGTACCGACACCGCCGAACAGACAGTCAACTACCAGTACGATGCCAACAACCAGCTGACAGACGTACAGCAAAGCGGCAGCACCAACAGCCATTACACCTATCAGCGCGATGCCCTGGGACGAATCGTTGAAGAAAACATCAGCTATGACCGCATCAGCAAAACCTTAAAATACAGCTATGATACAGATGGCAACCTAGCCAGCATCACCTATCCCGATAACAGCACAGTAAACTATCGTTATGCCAACGGCCAGTTACAGCAAGCCATACTGCCAAACGGAGAAGAAATTAACTGGCGTGATTACCAATGGAATCAGCCTGAGCGCATCACCTATCCGCAAGCAGAACAAACCAACAGCTATGATGCCTTACAGCGACCAACACAAATCAAACTGGTTAGCAAAGGACAAACCCTACTCGAACGCCACTACAGCTACGATAAAGTTAGCAACATCAGCAGTATCCAGACAGAAAAAGGCAGCAGTAACTACCAGTATGACCAACTGGATCGCTTAACCCAAGTCAAACCGGAACAGGAAAGCCTAGCGCAACGAGCAGAATCCTACAGTTACGATGCCATCGGCAACCGCACCGGTAGCGCCCAACAACCAGGTGAGTGGCAGTACAACGACCTCAACCAACTCATCAAATGGGGTGAAGGCAAACAACAGACCAGCCTCAGCTACACCATCAACGGGCAGCTAGCGACAGAAGAAAACGCCAATAAAAAACTCAGCTATAGCTATAACGCTGCCGAGAGACTAAGTAAAGTCAGTAACGACAGCGGAGAAATAGCCAGCTACCAATACGACCCATTTGGCCGTCGCATCAGTAAAACCGTAAATGGCAAAACCACCTACTACATCTACAGCAGCGAAGGGCTGATAGCAGAACTGGATCAGACAGGACGGATGCAAGTAGCGTACGGCTGGGCACCAGACAGCGATTGGGGCACCAGGCCCTTATGGCAGGCGAATCTAAGCGAAGGCCAAACCCTAAAAAATGCCAGCTATCACTACCTGATAACAGACCATCTGGGCACCCCACAACTAGCAATAAACAGTGCAGGCGAACAGAGCTGGAAGATTACCAGTGATGCATTTGGCAACAGCGAACTGGATGCAAATAACCAAATCACCATGAACCTGAGGTTTCCGGGACAGTATTACGACGAAGAGACTGGACTATCGTATAACTACTTCAGGGATTACGACGCGAAGACGGGGAAATATATTCAGAGTGACCCGATAGGGTTAGCAGGAGGAGTAAACACGTATGGATATGTAGGTGAAAATCCGCTTCTATATTGATGTATTCGGATTATTTTATTGGGATTGCGTTCTGAATAAATTTAAAAAAATCATTCTACAAATAAATTAGGATGCGCAATAATGATGTCTAGAAAAGGAACTATAAGTTGCGGGTAAACTAAAATTAGAAAATGTATATTATTAAATTCAATAATAAGAGTAGTTCTTAATATATTTTAAATCAATCACCTATGAGTTTGAAAATTCGTTTAAAGCATTGGAAAATCTATTAAATTTTACTAATAATAAATATTTCATAGACGAATCAAACTCTGGTATAAATATGTGTTCTAAATTGGCTAGTCTCTCAAGAAGTGATAAATTGTATGAAAATATCAACATTTGCTTTACTCTCCTCCACGTGATTTACAAAGTTCAGAATATAAAAAGTGATATCGTGAATGCATTGGAACCTTATAATGAAAAAAAATCATGCCCAAAATATTAATAATATTTCTATAAATTCAATTTCTTCATTAACAAAGTTATTAACAGAAATGGAAGGCCAACTTTCTGATGAAGAATATAAGATTTTGAAAAGAGGTATTGGTATAGTGATTGGGGAACTTCAAATAAGAGTTTTAAATTTTATTTATCAGCAATATCCAGAACTAAGTGATATAGATTAATTTAAATCGATATAAGTATATGTAAATTCATCACTGTTTAAAAATGCAGTGATGAAGGGTTTATTTATATCTAAAAAGTTAATGATATTATTAGTAATAGTATAAATTAGGCATGAATTTTACAACTACTTCAGGAATTTCGATGCGGAGACGGGACGGTATATCCAGAGTGACCCAATAGGGTTGGTTGGGGAAATAAACACGTATGAATATGTAGGTGGAAATCCGCTGGTATATAGTGATCCGAATGGGGAGTTTGTTCCACTAGCTTTAGGTATTGGAATAAGAATTGGTATTGCAGTATTGAGATTAGTTTCGTCGGACAATCGAGCAAGAATGTGATTTTTGGGTTTATGCCTAAAAATTTACATAAAAGTAAGGAAAAAGAATTTAGTAAAAACCTTGGTCTTTGTCCAGAGCATGTATATGCAGCAGCAAAAGAAAATGTTGCAGATACTAAAATTATAGAAATAGTTGGTGAAGGGCAAAGTGCTGAAATTTTAGCTGGAAATAAAAAATCAGATCGATGCGATGTATTAGAATAATTAATTGATGAAGGTATAATAGCTAAAGCAGAAGCCAAATCTACAGAAAAAGCAAGGGGATGTAGACATTCAAAAGCAAGTAAAGATAAACTACGTAAAAAAATGGATAGATGATGACTAGATCTGCATATAGTAAAAAACAAGAAAATATTGAATTTCAATACTGGCAGAGATGTAGATTTTTACCTGAAGATAAATTAATTGCTTTACTTAGTCATAATAATTTTAAATTGAGTTTAGAGGCTACAAGAGTATTACTGTTAAAAGGTGGTAGTAGAGTTATCAAAGTTGCTCAAATAAACTGTTTTAGTAATAATTATAGGACTAGAGCATTAGCTGCTTTTATTTTAGGAGAGATCCACTTATCTACTAAAGAAGAAAAACAAGTTATAGATAAACTGTCTGATTTAGCTCTGACAGATAAATCAGCTACAGTAAGGTCGTATGCTGTGGTCTCTTTTGGGCGTCGTTGTAACGAGGCTAAAAAAAATTTTTCAGATTCTTTGATATCACTCGCTGAAAATACTATTTTAGATAAATCCGTAAATGTAAGACAAAGTACAGCCTTTATACTATCAATGTTTGATAATAAGGCCTCAATACCATTATTAATTAAGTTGTTAAAAGATAGTCACAGTGAAGTTAAGGATTGGGCTGCTTTTGCAGTAAATGTTAATGGATATGATACACCTGAAATTCGAAATTGCTTTGTATTATTATTGAATGAAAATAATTTTGATGTACGATATGAAGCCATAATCGGGCTGTCTAAAATGAAGGATAAACGAGTTACTGAGGTGTTAATGAAGGAATTAAGTAAAGACGTAGTTTATGATGAAATGGTGGAAGCAGCTGGGTACTTAGGCAATGTTGCCTTACTACCTATTCTCTATGAAATAAAAAAGAAATGGGGACTTTTTGATGAATTAAATACTTCTATAAAAATATTGGAGCATTTGAAAACAAAATTATAGTTTCAACATATTATATAAATTGATAATAATCGGTTATTATTAATCTTTTTTCTATATATCTCAAAAGCCTTTTTTATTATACTTTTTAAGTAAAATATTAAATTATCCATGTATAAAAAATATTTATTCAAAATTTTTCGTGAATCAATATTTTATAAAGTAATAAATAATTGCATTTAACTTGGATAAAAATTAGTAATTAGTATGTTGTTTTGATATTAATATAAAGTATTAATTCATTTATTTAAAAAACATAATCTGATTCATAAACAGAGTGATAAATTTTTAATTACTAGAATAATTTAAATTGTAAATTTATCCTAGTTTGGATAGAAGGCGTTTCACCTGCAGCCCTGCCTGTAACGTCTGGCTGTACCCATATGCTATGTGCAGTACAGGCGGTGCGGGTAACGGAGCACGATCACAAATTCCAAAACAGAAATATCTAGGTGTGATATTTGATGGTGAACATGCACCTATCCGCTCTGATTTTATATCACGTTATTATAAAATATTGCATAAAGCCAAAAAATTAGCTATTAAATCGCGTGATAAACATCATTGTGAAATTTTATTTAAACGTAAACTTTATAGGAAATATTCTCATCTGGGGCGTAAAACTTTTGTGGCTTATGCTAGACGTGCTGCTCAATGTTTTGATGATTGCAGAATCAAACGACAAGTTAGAAAGCATTTTAAAAAAATTTGATTTTTTTGTGCTAATAAAAAAAACAGAGCTATTTTTTTAAGTAACTCTGTTTTTGTAGACAATTGGCTATAAATTAGAAAATCTAATGCTGATAACCTTTATTGTATCTTTTTTCCAGCCATGAAAAAAACCAACTCAAGGCTATGGTCATAATCAAATAGATTATGGCGATGGTGTAGAGTGGGGTTTCGTAGTTTAGGTAACGTCCGGCTGCGGCGCGGGCGGCAAAGGCTAGTTCGGCCACAGCGATGGCTGAAAGCAGTGAGCTGTCTTTAAGAAGAGTAATGAATTCGTTCCCAATGGGTGGCAGCATGCGCCGGATGGCCTGTGGCAGGATAACGTAGCGCATGGCTTGTGTATAGCTGAGACCTAGTGAGCGGGAGGCTTCAAATTGGCCGCGGTCGATAGACTGAATGCCAGCGCGGAAGATTTCGGTGATGTAGGCGCCGGAGTTGACTGACAAAGCCAGTGTGCCGGCAATCAGTGCACCATAACTGCGTCGGAGTTCTACGGCAAGATCTCCGCTGATAATTAGGCCATCAGTTGGGTTGATGAGCAGTGGAAACCAGACGAAATACCAGATGAAAATTTGAACAAATAGCGGTGTACCGCGAAAGATGGTGACATACAGCAGCGAAATTTGCCGCAGTGTCCATACCAGTGCGCGTATGGGCAGGCCGCCCTTTTCGAGGCGGATGATACGCGTGAGGGCGAATATCAGGCCGAGTAAGGTGCCCATAAATGTGGAAATCAGGGTGACGCCTAATGTGGTGAGCGCACCGTAATAAAACATTTCACGGTATTCGTAGATGATGTCGAAACGAAAGGCCATTGTGTTACCTAATGGTGGTTTTTGGGGTATTGCTGCCGGCTGAGCTAAGCCTTGGCATTATGTGGGCGCTATTTTAGCAAGAAATGCTGTTGTAACTGTATCAAATTTTGTTTGCCGTTGAGTATAAAGCGGATTTGTTGGTTGCAGAGGTTGGAAAATGCTGTTTAATTACGCTGGCTAAGGTGAGCTGAAGTGTTTACAATGATGTGTTTTATTATTTGATTCGTTCAAGAATTGTATGCAAGTTTGGTTGGGGAGCGGGCTGCGGCCGGATTGGTCTGGTGGTACGGCAGTAACAATCGGTAATTTTGATGGTGTGCACTGTGGACATCGCCATATTTTGCTGCGCTTGCGTCAGGAAGCTGATAAACGAGGGCTTGCTTCGGTGGTGATGATATTTGAACCGCAACCTCAGGAGTTTTTTGCGCAGCAGGCAGGTAAGTCTTTGCCTTACCGGTTGGCGCCGCTGCGGGATAAGCTGAATTTGCTTGCTGAAAGTGGTTGTGTGGATGCGGTGTATGTGCTGCGGTTTAATCAGCAGTTTGCATTGATGCAGCCGATGGATTTTATCCGGCAGATGCTGATTGAAAAGTTATCAGCACGCTATTTGCTGGTGGGTGATGATTTTCGTTTTGGAGCCCATCGCAGCGGTGATTTTGCTTTATTGCAGGCTCAGGAGGCTTTTGTAACAGAGAGAACGCCATCTGTTGTGGTTGAGGATGTACGTGCCTCGAGTACGGCAGTTCGTATGGCGCTGGCTGCTGGTAACTTGGCTTATGCGCAGTTGCTGCTGGGACATGAGTATGTGCTCAGTGGTCGAGTGAAACATGGCGCCAAGCTGGGTCGCGAATTGGGCTGCCCAACGGCAAATGTGCATCTGCCGGCTTTGCATTATGCGCTGAATGGGGTTTTTGTGGTGGATGTAACAGGTGCTTTCGGACGTAAACGTGGTGTGGCCAGTTTTGGTAAAAATCCGACGGTTTCTAGGGGTAGCCAGCAGAAGCTTGAAGTACATATTTTTGATTGTGCTGCCAATTTGTATGGTCAGCGCTTAGGGATACATTTTCTGCATAAGTTGCGTGATGAGCTGAAGTTTGATTCTTTGGCAGCGTTGCAGGCTCAGATTTTTGCTGATATGGATGCGGCACGAATATGGCAGGCTGCCTGAATTGCTAAGTAGCTTTCGGGTGGCCGTAAAATAATACTGATTTTTAGATTATTGAATTAACGGATATATTTTAAAGAGAAAGTCATGACTGACTATAGTAAAACTGTAAATTTGTTGGACACGCCGTTTCCAATGCGCGGTAATTTAGCCAAGCGTGAAGGTGGCTGGCTGAAATCATGGTATGAACAGAAACGTTATCAGAAGCTGCGTAAGCTGGCTGCTGGACGACCGAAATTTATTCTGCATGATGGCCCACCGTATGCGAACGGTGATATTCATATCGGCCATGCAGTGAATAAGGTATTGAAGGATATTATTATCCGCAGTAAGACGCTGGCTGGTTTTGATGCGCCATATGTGCCGGGCTGGGATTGTCATGGTTTGCCGATTGAGCTGATGGTAGAAAAGAAGCACGGTAAGAATATTCCGGCTGCTAAATTCCGTGAGCTGTGCCGTGAATATGCGCGGGAACAGATTGCGCGCCAGAGACAGGATTTTATGCGTCTGGGGGTGCTGGGCGACTGGGAGCATCCGTATCTGACGATGGATTATCAGACTGAGGCGGATATTGTCCGTACACTGGGAAAGATTCAGCAAGGCGGCTATTTGTATCGGGGTGAGAAACCGGTGCAGTTCTGTTTGGATTGTGGTTCTTCGCTGGCAGAAGCTGAAGTTGAATATAAAGATAAGGTTTCTTTTGCGATTGATGTGGCGTATCAGTTTAAGGATAACGCGGCGCTGGCTGCTGTGTTTGGTCTGAATGAGATTTTAGGCGAAGCCTATGCGGTTATCTGGACAACTACGCCGTGGACTTTGCCGGCCAGTCAGGCAATTTGTGTGGGGCCGGACGTTGTTTATCAGTTGTTTGATACGCCAAAAGGTAAGCTGGTGTTGGCTAAAGAGCTAGCTGAAGCAGCTTTGGAACGTTTTGGTTTCGATGTGGATGATACTGCGGTACTGGCTGAAGTTGTAGGACGACAACTAGAGAATCTGCATTTGAATCATCCATTTCTGAATCGAGATATTCCGGTTTTACTGGGTGAGCATGTGACTACTGAGGCTGGTACAGGTCTGGTACATACGGCACCTGCACATGGTCTGGACGATTATTTTGCCTGCTTGCGGTATGGGATTCAGTTATATAACCCAGTGAATGCTGAGGGACGATATATCAGTGATGTGCCCAGATTGGCAGGGATGACGGTCTGGGAAGGTAATCCGGTGGTGATTGATTGGGTGGCCGAAGAGGGCAGATTACTGTCGAATGGAAAAATTACTCATAGTTATGCGCATTGCTGGCGCCATAAAACGCCTTTGATTTACCGTGCTACTGGCCAGTGGTTTATTGGTATGGATAAAGAAGGTACGGATGGGAAGACTTTGCGTGATAAGGCGATGGACGCGGTAGAGGTGACTGAGTTTTTTCCGGCATGGGGACGCGCGC
Organism: Snodgrassella sp. B3088; assembly: GCF_026535815.1. NCBI lineage: Bacteria > Pseudomonadati > Pseudomonadota > Betaproteobacteria > Neisseriales > Neisseriaceae > Snodgrassella > Snodgrassella sp. B3088. The sequence goes on along the minus strand of NZ_JAFNPG010000009.1, from coordinate 201,997 downwards.
GTCTGGAGGCAATGATTGAAGGTCGTCCAGACTGGGTGGTATCTCGCCAGCGTTACTGGGGCACGCCAATGGCCTTTTTTGCTCATAAGGAAACTGGTCAGCTCCATCCACGTTCGGCTGAATTGCTGGAAGAGGTGGCTAAGCGGATTGAGCAGCATGGTATTGAGGCGTGGTTTGCGCTGGATAAGCATGAGCTTTTGGGCGCAGATGCGGATGAGTATGATAAATTGCCAGATACGCTGGATGTTTGGTTTGATTCGGGCAGTACGCATTACGCAGTACTGCGTCAGCGCTCTGAGCTGGCATGGCCTGCAGATTTGTATCTGGAGGGCTCTGATCAGCATCGCGGCTGGTTTCAGTCTTCGCTGCTAACTGCCTGTGCTACAGTTGGCAGTGCGCCGTATAAACAGTTGCTGACACATGGTTTTGTGGTGGATGGCAACGGGCAGAAAATGTCTAAATCTGTGGGTAATGTGGTATCACCACAGAAGGTAAATGATAGTCTGGGTGCAGATATTCTGCGCTTGTGGGTGGCTTCTACTGATTATTCCGGTGAGCTGGCAATTTCAGATGAAATTTTAAAACGAGTGTCAGAAAGCTACCGGCGTCTGCGGAATACGCTACGTTTCCTGTTAGCGAATTTGAGTGATTTCAATCCGGCTACAGATGCGGTGCCAGTGGATGAGATGCTGGAGCTAGACCGTTATGCACTGGTTTTGGCACAGCAATTGCAGCAGCGTGTGGCTGATGATTATTTTGCCCGTTATGCGTTCCATTTTGCGGTACAGGATATTGTCCATTTCTGTTCAGAAGATATGGGTGCGTTTTATCTGGATATTCTGAAAGACCGTTTATATACAATGCAGGCTGGCAGCCATGGCCGACGTAGTGCGCAAACTGCTCTGTATCATATTACGCGTAATCTGGTGCTTCTATTGAACCCAATTCTTTGCTTTACTGCTGAGGAAGCTTGGGCAGTATTGAGTGGTGATGAAGAAGATAGTGTACTGTACCATACGGGGCATGAATTCCCGCCTTTAGCTGATGTAGATAGCTTAACACTGAAATGGCAGGCGATCCGAGCAGTGCGTGATACGGTGAATGTGGCTATTGAATCGTTGCGTGCAGATAAGAGTGTAGGGTCTTCTTTACAGGCTGATGTGGCGATTAAGGTGCCAACAGATATGCTGCCTTATGTGGCAGCGCTGGGTGATGAATTACGTTTTGTATTGATGGTAGCGAAAGTTACCGTAGAAGCTGGAGAAGAGTTATCTGCCACTGTATCGGTGGATCAGGGTACAAAATGTGAGCGTTGCTGGCATTATACTGATGATGTGGGCTCTGACCCTCAGCACCCGACTATTTGTGGTCGCTGTGTGCAAAATGTCGATGGTGCCGGTGAAAAGCGTTTGTATGCCTGAGACTAGGTAACGGCTGTAATGTTGTCGTTTTTTTAGGCTTGATTTGAATGATTCAGGTGTGGCAGATTTAGTCGGTCACGCCTGTTCTGGTTTTAAGGATGGTTATGCAACGTAAAAAACTGTTTTTATATGGTGCCATTATCGTACTGGGTCTTTTGGCAGACCAGCTAACGAAATATCTGATATTGCAGAATGTTCATTATCTGGAACGAATTGCGGTAATACCGGGATTTTTTGATTTGACGCTGGCTTATAATCCAGGCGCGGCATTTAGTTTCCTTGCAGATGCGGGTGGATGGCAGAAGTTTTTCTTTATGGGACTGGCGCTGGTAATTTGTATTTACCTCCTGCGTGGGATTATCCGTGATGAATTCGGAACAATAGGTAAAGTGGCTGCTGCGTTGATTATCGGTGGTGCGGCTGGTAATGTTGCTGATCGGTTGGTGCATGGTCATGTGGTTGATTTTCTGTTGTTTTACTACCATAATTGGTTTTATCCGGCGTTTAATGTTGCGGATAGCCTGATTTGTGTCGGTGCGTTTTTGCTGGTGCTGGAAAGTATTTTTCATCAGAAGAATAAGGCAGCTTGATTGGTTTAATTTTGGTGAAATCAGCCAGCTAACGGGAAGTTGAATGAGCGACAAAAAGATTTTACTGGCTAATCCGCGTGGATTCTGTGCTGGTGTTGACCGAGCCATCAGTATTGTAGAACGGGCTTTGGAAGAATATGGTGCACCGATTTATGTACGCCATGAAGTGGTACATAATAAGTTTGTTGTTGATAATCTGCGTAACAAGGGCGCAGTGTTTATTGAGAGTCTGGATGATGTGCCACCTGATGCCACGTTGATTTATTCGGCACATGGAGTATCGCAGGCGGTACAGCAAGAAGCGGTGGCGCGTGGTTTCCGTATTTTTGATGCTACTTGTCCTTTGGTAACGAAAGTCCACAGACAGGTATCTCGTCTTGATGAGCAGGGATATCAGATTTTGATGATCGGGCATAAGGGTCATCCGGAAGTAGAAGGTACGATGGGGCAACTGCCGCCGGGGGCAATGCTGCTGGTGGAAACAGTTGCTGATGTGGCAGGTTTACAGGTCCGCAATGAAGAAAAGCTGGCACATGTGAGCCAGACAACGTTATCGGTAGATGAAACCAGCGGTATTATTGCTGCGTTGAAACAGCGTTTTCCTCACATTAAAAGTCCGCATAAAGAGGATATTTGTTATGCAACCACCAATCGTCAGGAGGCGGTAAAGAAGTTAGCCGCTACTTGTGATGTGGTAATTGTGGTAGGGTCTCCTAACAGTTCGAATAGTAATCGTTTACGCGAAGTGGCAGCTTTGCTGGGTGTTGATGCTTATATGGTAGATAACGCCAGCTGTCTGCAGACTGAGTGGTTTTCCGGCAAGCGCCGTGTTGGCGTTACTGCCGGTGCGTCAGCACCGGAGGTACTGGTTAATGATGTTGTACAGACGATTGTTTCCTGGGGATATCCAACAGTTACCGAAGGTGAGGGTGTGGAGGAAAATATTATGTTTGTGCTGCCGAAAGAACTGCGTGGTTCGTCATGAATACGCCAATTTTATCTGGTGAGGGTGTGTGTCAGCGCGCCCATGATGATGGCAGAATGTTATTACAGGATATCGATTTTCAGCTCAGAGCTGGGGCACGTGTGGCAATCAGCGGTGCATCCGGAGCAGGAAAATCGGTTTTTTTACGTACAATTTCTTTGCTAGATTTACCTGCTGCTGGTACGTTGTATTGTCAGAATCAGCCTGTGAATTTGAATGCACATAGTATTGCACGGCACCGTAGCCAGATTGCTTATGTGCGTCAGCAGGCGGTATTGATTCCGGGTACGGTGCGTGATAATTTGCAGTTACCTTATACTTTGCATCATTATCAGCATTTGACGTTTCAGCCGGAACATGTGCTTCAGGTTTTGCAGAATCTGGGTAAGGATGAGCATTTTCTGGAGCGTGACGGTACCGATTTATCGGGTGGTGAAGCGCAATTGGTTTGTCTGCTGCGTATTTTACAGTTGAATCCTCCGGTATTGTTGCTGGATGAACCCACAGCTTCTCTGGATGAGGATTCTGCACGCACGGTACAGAAACTGGTTAATCAGTGGCAACAGGCAAATCCGCAGGCTGCCTATATGTGGGTTTCGCATAGTGAGCAACAAGTTAGCGAAGTGGGTGATGAAATCTGGTATTTTGATGCCGGACGAATAACGCACATCAAGCATTCGGTAAAGAATGGGAGGCAATAATGCAAGGAACTAATTATATTAGTGTTGCTGAGCTGGCTCTGGCTTCTTTGCTGATTTTGGTGAGTGCCGGTGTATCATTATGGCTAAAGCTAGGGTTAACGAAACGGATTTTGATATCTGCTGTGCGTGCTGTGGTGCAGTTATCCATTGTAGGCTTGTTGCTTAAATGGATTTTTGCGGCTAATCAATGGTATTGGGTACTGCTGATTATTGCTGTGATGACCTTAATAGCCGGATTTTCGGCGCGCTCTCGTGGTAGCTATGTTTATCGTGGTCTGACTCGTGATGCACTGTCTTCGGTGTGGTTGGCTTCTTGGTTAAGTGCGGCAGTAGGACTGTATGCGGTGCTTCATATCCATCCATGGTATTCGCCGCAGTATGTCATTCCGATTTTGGGTATGGTGCTTGGTAATTGTTTAACTGCTGTAGCTTTATGTCTTGACCGGTTAACACAGGACTTACGCCAGCAGCAGGCTAGGGTAGAAGTTTTATTGTCCATGGGCGCCAGTGGCTGGGAAGCTTATCGGGATACGGCACGATCTGCCGTTGTCGCTGGGATGTTGCCGACGATTAATCAGTTGAGTGTAGTAGGGCTGGTGAGTCTGCCGGGAATGATTACCGGACAGATTCTGGCCGGTGCTTCACCTGATCAGGCCATTCGTTTTCAGTTACTGACCATGTTTCTGATTTGTGCTGGTTCTGCCGGTGGCTGCCTGCTGTGTGCGATTTTTGTGTATCGCCATGTGTTCAACCGCTGCTGGCAGTTTTGTAGCTGGCGTTTGCAACGGCGTAATACAGAAAAAGCTTAGATATTTGGATAATTTATTTTTAGCCAGAACATTTGCCCTTAAGGGTGGCTATAGTGTTCTGGCTGTTATCAGTTGAGTTTGTTGTTTAAAATGTCATGATAGATATGGTTTGATTGCTGGTATGCTTTTCTGCTCAGTCAGTTTCATCTATCCATGCTTGCTGAATGGCTTCAAGTACGCGCTCACCGCAATGCTCTGGCTGGTCATCAAAGTCTGGTAAGGCCAATACTAGTTCACGCAATCGAGTAAAGCGGATGGTGGTAGGATCGATGTCTTCGTGACGGTCTGCCAGTTCTTCGGCAATCTGATGTATATCAGTCCATTTCATGATGTGATTCTGTATTAATTGTTAAGAATTAGTAAAAAAAATAGTGATGGCAAGCGGTAATTTTGAGCTGTGCTCTGATATCAGTGTTCTTCACGTGCATGGTTAATAGTGTATTTGGGGATTTCAATGGTTACATCGCTATCTGCCAAACGAGCCTGACAGCTCAGACGTGAATCGGCTTCGAGCCCCCATGCCTGATCGAGTAAATCTTCTTCCTGTTCGCTTGGCTCAGGTAGGCTGTCGTAGCCCTGTCGCACGAGCACGTGGCAGGTGGTACAGGCGCAGGATTGCTCGCAGGCGTGTTCAATTTCAATATCATGCTCAAGTAATGCATCACAAATTGAGGTGCCGGACGGAATATTGTCTAAAATTTTTCCTTCAGGACAAAGTTGTGGGTGAGGCAGTACAGTAATTTTGGGCATGGTAGTTCCGTCATTCTAAATGATGCAAGGCGTGGCTGGTGTCTATTCTTGCTACCAGCCACGCCGGAGTGAGTATTATATCAAGCCTTGTGCTTTCAGCACTGTGTTGACACCATTGTCAGCGCTTACCCGCTGAGCAAAAGAAGTCAAATGCTGATATTTGCTAAGATCAATTTTACATCTCTGAGCCCATTGCATTTCAATGAAAATGTAAACATCGGCAATACTGATGCTATTACCTGTTAAATAATCTTGCTGAGCCAGCATTTTATCTAACGATGCAAATGTGTTTTCAACATCACTACTAGCATAAGCAATAAGACTGTTCTGAGCAGCTTCACCATCAACCATTCTGGCTGCCCCGAATAGAGGCTTGAATTTTGTATGCAGGTCACTATTGGCAAAAGCCAGCCATTGCCGAGCTTTGGCACGTATTTTAGGGTCAGTAGCTGATGCAGCGCCATAGATACCTTTATCGGGTGCTAAATCATTAATATAATCAATAATAGCTATATTCTGACTTAGTGCCCAGTTTCCATCTACAAGTAAAGGTACCTGACCTTGCGGATTCAGAGCCCGATATTCTGCAGATTTTATTTTATCGCGACTTACTGCTTCTGCTACATAATCCAGTCCACTCCATTGTAGAGCTACGTGGGGGACAAATGAACATGCACCTGGTAGGTAATATAGTTTTAACATTGTTTTATCTCCTGTGTAAGTACAGATAGTTTTTAGCTGTCTGTGGTTGAATTCTATATATCGCTAACGTTTTTGCCTTGTAAGGCACGCTGTATATTACGGTTCATGCGTCTGGCAGCAAACTCATCTGTGGCATGGCTAAGCTTTTGTATGCCATCACGGATGTCCTGTGCATTGCCAATTTCCATCTGGTGTCTGATTTGTGCCAAGGCTGTGTCGATGATTTGCTGTTCGGCAGCACTGAGTAAATCAGCATCAAGATTTAGGGCGCTGCTGACTGCGCCAATAATGCTTTCAGCTTCTACTATTGCTTCCGCACGGGCGCGTTGCTGCGCATCAGTCTGTGCATGGGTAAAGCTGTCTTTTAGCATCTGAGTAATAACTGTGTCATCCAATCCGTATGAGGGCTTAACTTCAATATGAGCCTGTACGCCGGTAGTTTGTTCTCTTGCGGAAACAGATAACAGGCCATCGGCATCTACCTGAAAGGTCACCCGAATGCGTGCAGCACCGGCAGCCATTGGCGGGATACCGCGCAGAGTAAATTGGGCGAGACTGCGGCAATCCGAAACCAATTCACGTTCTCCCTGTACTACATGAATCATCATTGCGGTCTGGCCGTCTTTAAATGTAGTGAAATCTTGGGCGCGGGCGGTAGGCAAGGTGCTGTTGCGCGGAATGATTTTTTCAACCAAACCGCCATATGTTTCCAGCCCCAATGAGAGGGGAGTAACGTCCAGAAGCAGCCATTCATCATCATTTTTATTTCCGGCCAGTACATTGGCCTGCATGGCAGCACCGAGCGCAACTACTTCATCGGGATTGAGATTATTCAGTGGCGTTTGGCCAAAAAAGGTAGCTACAGCCTGCTGTACATGCAGCATTCGAGTGGCACCGCCAACCATAATAACGCCTTTTATATCGTTTTTGCTGATATTCGCATCACGCATAGCCTGTTTAACCGGCTCCAGTGTTTTGGCTACCAGTGGTTGTGTAAGCTGATGGAACGTATCTCGGCTAATATCAGTGACTATTTGTTGACCATTGGAAAGCGTAGCAGCTATGGTGGTGGATTGTTCAGTCGTTAAGGATTCTTTAGCTGCGCGCGAAAGTGATTGCAGTAGGGCGCTGTCCTGTGCATTAAGCTGAGACAATTTGTTTTGTTCCAATAACCAACAAAAAAGGCGCTGGTCAAAGTCATCCCCACCTAAGGCACTGTTGCCATTGGTGGCTTTTACTTCAAATAAGCCACGGCTTAATGTTAGAACGGAAACATCAAATGTACCTCCGCCAAGGTCGTAAACAATAAACGTTCCTTCGGCGGCATTATCCAAACCATAGGCAATGGCAGCGGCAGTAGGTTCATTAAGTAAACGAAGGACGTGCAAGCCGGCTAGGCGTGCTGCGTCCTTGGTGGCCTGCCGCTGGGCATCATCGAAATATGCTGGTACGGTAATTACAGCGCCAGCCAGTTCACCACCCAAACTATTTTCTGCCCGTGTTTTCAGCACGCGCAAAATGTCCGCAGAAACTTCTATAGGTGTTTTATTACCGGCGCGGGTCTGAATACTGATGATGCGTTCTTCATCGGTGAAACGATAGGGCAGGTAATGGGTTTCAGGCTGATTTCTAATGTCGTCCAGACTTCGGCCAATAAGGCGTTTGGCCGAACTAATGGTATTGGAAGGATCAATGCGCTGGGCTTTTAATGCATCTGTACCTACTTCTGGAGCACAATTCTGCTGATAACGGACTACTGAAGGCAGAGTAATTCGCCCTTGTTCGTCTGCTAAACATTCTGCATGACCGCTGCGTACAGTGGCCACTAGACTGTTGGTGGTGCCTAAATCGATTCCCACGGCACGTCGGTGCTCATGCGGGGCGGCAGAAAGGCCGGGTTCGGCAATTTGCAATAAAGCCATAATTTGAACTAAGTCCTGATTTTAGATGTTACTTATATGATTTAAACTTATTTTAAATCATATTTCTGACGCTGAAGTTAACGGTGTCAGAGCAATGCAGCCTGTATTTCGGCATTTAATTTGTATAAAAAACGCCCCTGACGCACCAATTCAGCTGCCTTATCCGCCTGATTCTGCGCAAAAGCGGTATCAAGTTTTTGATATAAATGGTTTTGTTCCTGCTGAATGGTTGTTGCCAATTCATGTAGAGTAGCTGTATCCGCCTCAGCTCGTGCATCTTCCAATGTTTCGCGCCACTGCATTTGCTGTATCAGAAATTCGGCTGGAAAATGAGTGTGTTCCGGTGCATCTGCATCTATGCCCTTCTGTTGTAACAGATAGGCCGCACGATCCAAGGGATTGCATAGAATACGATAAGCTTCATTTACCGTGGCTGCCATCATCATGGCCTGCTTCTGCTCAAAGCTGCTGCTGGCTGCAAATTTGTCAGGATGACATTGTGCAGCCAGTAAATGATAATTCTGTTCGAGCTGTTTAATATCAATGTTAAATTGTTCGGGTAGCTGAAACAAAGCAAAGTATTGGTTCATGTATTTCACCTTGTGGTGATAACAGGATAGAAGCAGAAGTCACATCAAAGTAATAAGGCAAATTTGGGATTGTTAATCTGCTTTTTCTGCAGTCAATGTCTCGTTGTGATGCGATACAAGGTAGTAGGTGATCGCTATTGGTAGCAATATTTCGTACTTATACGTGAAAACTTTCGCCACAACCACACTCATCTTTTGCATTGGGATTGGCAAACTTAAATCCTTCCTGCAAACCTTCTTTAACAAAATCAAGCTCGGTACCATCCAGATAGACATGGCTTTTGGGGTCAACAAAGACTTTGACACCATGTTGCTCAAAAATTAAATCTTCCGGCTGGATTTGGTCGACAAATTCCAGTGTATAGGCCATACCTGAACAACCGCTATTCTTGACTCCTAGGCGAATACCTTCGCCTTTACCACGTTTGGTCAAATAATTACTGATGTGCTGGGCGGCTTTTTCAGTCAGAGAAATCATATTCTCTCCTGTCAGAACTGAGACCTGAATGAGCATTAGTCATTCAGGTTTGATTACGGTTACGGTTAAAACGGCGTTTATAGGAAGAGAGAAAAGAGCGTTTAACGGCGATTTTTTCCTCACAATTACTACAAAAACGCGTGCCAGGATATTGAAACTGGCGTTCGGGTGAAATGGGTTCGTTACATTCAAGACAAAACTGATTGGAACACATTCTGATATTGTTTAGGCGTACTGCATTAACCTGCTGATTATCATTTTTTTCCGTAGTGGATTCATCATTGTTTGCGGTACTGCTTAACATTGTCATATCACTCGTTATGTTTTTTTCGATAATCTGCTACAGCAGCCTTGATGGCATCTTCGGCCAAAATTGAGCAGTGGATTTTCACCGGTGGCAATGCCAGTTCTTCTGCGATGGCACTGTTTTTAATGGCCAGCGCCTCATCCAAACTTTTGCCCTTTACCCATTCTGTAATTAGGCTGGAAGAGGCGATAGCCGAGCCACAACCATAAGTTTTGAATTTAGCGTCTTCGATGATACCGTTATCGCTTACCTTGATTTGCAACTTCATTACATCGCCACAGGCCGGTGCACCCACCATGCCAGTGCCCACGCTCTGGTCTCCCTTTTCAAACGAACCAACATTGCGTGGATTTTCATAATGATCAATGACTTTATCGCTGTAGGCCATGATATGTTCCTTTAACAATTATTATGCTGAGAGGCAAAATCCTATTCTGCACATCAAATAGCCCTCGGTTTAGAGGGAATGTTGCCTTGTACGGGATTACTAAAGCAGAAACCGAAGGTTACTATTGCACGCAGATTAATGAGCTGCCCACTCCACACTACTTAAATCAATACCTTCTTGATGCATTTCCCACAACGGTGACAACTCGCGTAATTTACCGATTTTGGATTTTATCAGTTCGGCAGCGTAATCCACTTCTTCTTCAGTAGTAAAGCGCCCAAAAGTAATACGCAGCGAACTATGCGCCAATTCATCATTACGGCCAAGAGCGCGCAGCACGTAGCTCGGTTCCAGACTTGCTGAAGTACAAGCAGAACCGCTGGATACCGCAATATCCTTCACCGCCATAATCAGGCTTTCACCTTCCACAAAATTAAAGCTGATATTCAGATTCTGGTAAACACGATGTTCAAGGTCGCCATTAATATACACTTCCTCAACATCTTTGATGGCATTAAGAAAACGGTCACGCAGAGCTTTAGCATGCGCATTATCTTTATCCATTTCCAAACGTGCCAGACGGAATGCTTCACCCATACCAACAATCTGATGAGTAGCCAGCGTGCCAGAGCGGAAACCACGCTCATGACCACCACCATGCATCTGTGCATTCAGACGTACACGCGGTTTGCGCCGTACATATAAAGCACCAATCCCTTTAGGACCATAGGTTTTGTGAGCCGACATACTGAGCAAGCCAATTTGATTGGCTTTTACATCAATATGTACTTTGCCGGTAGCCTGCGCGGCGTCAACATGAAAAATTACGCCTTTTTCGTTGCAGATTGCTCCGATAGCGGCAATATCCTGAATCACGCCGATTTCATTATTCACCCACATTACACTTACAACAGTTGTATCTGGGCGGATTGCTGCTTTCAGTTCATCCAAATCAATTAGACCGTTTTCTTTTACGCCGAGATAAGTGACCTCAAAACCTTCACGTTCCAGCTCACGCATCGTATCCAGTACAGCTTTGTGTTCAGTTCTGACCGTAATCAGATGTTTGCCTTTACTGGCGTTGAACTGAGCGGCTCCTTTCAGTGCCAGATTATCCGATTCAGTGGCACCGGACGTAAAAATAATTTCTTTAGAATCAGCACCAATTAATGCAGCAATTTCATTCCGGGCATTTTCTACTGCTTCTTCTGCCTGCCAGCCGAAACTGTGGCTGTTTGAAGCGGGGTTGCCGAAGAATTCAGTCAGATAGGGAATCATTTTCTCTGCTACACGCGGGTCTACTGGCGTGGTGGCTGAATAATCCAGATAAATAGGAAGTTTTACGGTCATTGTCGTGTTCTCTTTAAATATCTATCACAGCGCTGGTTTTAGTGCAGATTAATCAAGGTAATCGGCTGCTCAAGGCTGCTTTTTTGTTCATTACTGATATTTCGGTAAGATTGTTGATTGAGGATACATTGCAAAGTAATTCCGCGCAGATAATCGTCTATGGTTTTATTTAGGTTGACCCATAAATCGTGAGTCAGGCAAGGCGTACCATCCTGACAGTCTGCATGGCCGCCGCACAATGTTGCATCCATCGTGTCTTCTGCAGCCGCAATGATATCGGCAATATTGATATGGTCGGCAGCGTGGCTTAAAACATAGCCGCCACCCGGACCTCGGATACTTTCTACTAGCCCTGCACGGCGTAATTTGCCAAAAAGCTGTTCCAGATAAGATAAGGAAATACGCTGGCGCTCACTAATCGCAGTCAGGTTTACCGCACCAGATTGCGCATGCATGGCTAAATCCAGCATGGCAATAACAGCAAAACGCCCTTTGGTGGTTAAACGCATGGCAAAACCCGAAATAGATTGACAATGGCTGAATTATCTAATACCCGACAATTTTAGTCAACTTTATTCATGGCTAAATCAAGTAATTATGCTAGAGCCGAAACCAGCCAAAATAAAAGAATCAAATTGAAACCAACCCATTCAGATCGTATAAACCGGCCAGAAATCATAATTGAAAATTATTTATCTGCTCAAACCTAAAGCATTTTTTGATTTTCATCATTAATCAGTTCGGCCCAGTTACATAGAGACATTAAAATCGGGCTAAGTAAATGACCTTTGTTGGTAAGTGCATAGCTCACTTGTACGGGAGGTTTATCACCTTTCACCGTTCGAGTAATTAACTCATCCTTCTCTAGCTGTTTAAGCTGAAGGCTTAGCGTCATTTCAGTAATATCTGGCATATTTTTTCTGAGTTCACTGAATCTTTTTGGTTGACTACGCAAATAATAAAGAATCACACCTTTCCATTTACCGCCAATTAGATTCATAGCTAAACTAATATTGCAATGATAGCGTTTACCACGATGGGTAATTGCACAGGAATCATCTGTATGCATGATTTTTTTCCTAACTCTCATATTTGATAGTTATAGTATTTTTTTTAAATTCTACTAAAATTATTTGAGTACATAAAATTTTTATAGTTTATTGAGGAAAAATCATGACCCTAATGATACTGGCGCACCCGGATTTTAAAAACTCCATTGCAAACAAAACAATATCCGAATCCTTAGCTGTTAGACTACCGGATATAGAGATTAGAAATATTTACAATTTATATCCTGATTATCAGATTGATGTTGATGCCGAGCAACAAGCTTTGCTTCGTCATGAGCTTATTATTCTTCAATACCCAATGTATTGGTTTAATATGCCCGCTATATTAAAAATTTGGTTTGATCAAGTGTTCACTTATCAATTTGCCTATGGTTCACTAGGAAACAAATTGAAGGGTAAAACATTACTCGTCTCTATGACGGTTGGTCAACCAGAGATTTATTTTCAAAAAGTAAATCATTTTCTCATCGATGATTTTTTACAATCAGTAAAACAATCTGCGGAATATACGCAAATGAATTACCTTGGGTATACTGCCTTATATGGCATTTCTCCAGTATCGGGTATAGCAAAAAATGCCATAGCAGCAAAAGCTGAACAACACAGTGGCAGTTTATACAGTCTGATTCAGAAATTTTGCTAAGCAAGATAAAGTTAATTTTGATCAACATAAAAGGCCTGATTCGAATCAGGCCTGTTTAATTAAAGCTTAATCTTGTATAGGTTAACTATTGATTAGCAAAAGCGTCTGTAGCAGCCACCAATGCCGCTTGATTGGCTGGTTCAAATCCAGAATGTCCCGCTATGGTGACCACCAGCTTGGCATGAGGCAAAGCCTGTTTTAACTCCCAAGCACTTTCAAATGGTGTGCACATATCATAGCGCCCCTGAACAATCACCATCGGAATATCAGCCAACACTTGAATATTTTCTAGTAAAGCAAATTCACTCGCCAGCCAGCAGCGATGAACAAAATAATGATTTTCAATGCGAGCGATTGCTAATGCTTTATAAGAATCGTCATATTCATCCACCCCGGCTTGATCTGGTTCCAAATGAACAATATTGCTTTCCCACTGTGCCCATGCTCGAGCTGCATTAAGCTGGGAGGCTTCATCGGTATAAGGATGGCAAAGCAACTCATGGTAGGCATCAATCAGATTGTGTTGTTTATCCACAGCAATCGGAGCAAGATAATTTTTCCATGCTTCAGGAAAAAAACGATTGGCACCCTGCTGATTGATCCAATCCATTTCATGTGGACGGCATAAAAATATTCCTCGAAGTACTAGCTCGGTCACTCGATGCGGATAAGTTTTAGCATAGGCTAATGCCAACGAACTGCCCCAAGAACCGCCAAAGACTTGCCATCGCTCAATCTGAAGCATTCGGCGTACTTTTTCTATATCTTCTACCAGATCCCAAGTGGTATTGTCATCAATACAAGCATAAGGTAGGGAGCGGCCGCAGCCACGCTGGTCTATTATAATGATGCGGTATTTTTCTGGATTAAAAAAACCTCGGCAAGCTGGTGAAGCTCCTGCACCCGGTCCGCCATGCAAAAAAATTACCGGCTTACCGGCCGGATTACCGCTTTCTTCCCAGTAAATCTGATGAATTGCAGAAACTTGCAATAGGCCAGACTGATATGGCTCAGCTATCGGGTACATAAGTGTATTCCTAAAAATATTTATGTAACTAAGTGATTATTATTAATTCTAAATTGATTGCAAACAGTTTTTAGTATAAGCCTGTAAGATAAAACTAAATATCAGCGAAACCATTTGCGCACCGCATCCAAACCACCAAAGCGTACACTGATGGTAGTAGCAGCCTGAGTTTTTGGTTTTGCATGATAAGCTACACCAAAACCGGCAGCCTGTAACATCGGAATATCATTGGCACCGTCCCCCATAGCCACAATCTGAGATTTAGCCAATCCTAACTTTGCTGAATATTCTGCCAGTAAATCAGCTTTAGCCTGTGCATCGATAATACGGCCGGTTAGCTCGCCAGTTAACATATCGTTTTGCACTACTAATTGGTTGGCATATGTGTAATCAAGCCCGTATTGCTGTTTGAGACGATCAGTAAAGTAAGTAAAGCCACCTGAAACCAGCAAAAACTTTACCCCATATTCTCGACATTGCTGTAACAGCCATTCGGCTCCCGGTGATAATTTCAAAACTTCGTCATATACTCGGTTAAGTTCAGTAACCGGTAACCATTTTAACAATGCTACCCGAGCACGTAATGATTGCTCAAAGTCAATTTCTCCGCGCATTGAGCGTTCAGTAATGGCTGTTACTTCTGCCTGCAGACCCACGCCGGCCGCAATTTCATCTACACATTCAATCGTAATCAGGGTTGAATCCATATCGCTGACAATCAGTCCCAAGTCAGCAAAACACTTATCCGGTAGAATAGCAAAATCAATATGCTGTGCCAGTAGCTTAGCTTGTACTGCCTCTTCAAGCTTGAATTCTTTCTGTACTGGTAAGCGTAATACTGATTTATTGAAACTGTACTCAGGTGAAATAGGCATAATTGCATCTAATGCAGACAAATCACAGGAAAGCAAATCAGCGTGCTGTAAAACCAGAACGAAACTCATGACAAATACACAGCTTGATAAAAATGCCCAGTATAGACATCAGTATCAGGCTTGACAACAAACGGCTGGAAAAGAGACGTTTTCAATAAATAATGAAATATCACCAGCTGATTTAAACCTAATTAACCTAATAAAAAATAAAATAAATATTATTTACATTGGATTCTTAAAATCTAATGAAAAAACACAGACCAGTTTGTACAATGCAGCTTTTTGTCCAAAATAGCGGCGGTAAAAGAATAAATTAATATCCAGAAATTTCAGAATTATTGCTATTATTCCAGTCCGCATCTTTATGGAGTTATTACATGCAACACCCCTCAACCACCTCATCGGCGGTCGATCAATACCGGGAATTAACCATTCGCGGCATGATCTTAGGTGCACTCATCACTGTTATCTTTACAGCATCTAATGTATATCTGGGGCTAAAAGTCGGCCTGACATTTGCATCATCCATACCAGCAGCCGTGATATCCATGGCTGTACTCAAATGCTTTCAAGGCTCAAATATTCTTGAAAACAACATGGTACAAACACAGGCTTCAGCCGCCGGAACATTGTCTTCAATAATTTTTGTCTTACCCGGCCTGCTGATGATTGGCTACTGGCAAGGCTTTCCCTTCTGGCAGACCACTTTAATATGTGTGGCTGGTGGTATTTTGGGTGTTATTTTTACCGTACCCCTGCGTCATGTACTGGTTGTTAAAAGTGATTTACCTTATCCAGAAGGCTTGGCTGCTGCCGAAATACTCAAAGCCGGAGATCACAATCAGCCGCAGAACGATGCTGATGCTCAGGAACCACAAAGTGGAGTAAAACAAATTGTTACCGGCGGTATACTATCAGGTATATTCAGCTTTTTGGTCAGTGGATTACGCATAATTAGCGAAAGCGCTAGCGCTTGGTTTAAAGTAGGGGGCGCAGTTTTTCAGGTACCCATGGGATTCTCACTTGCTCTACTGGGTGCCGGCTGGCTGGTAGGAATTACCGGTGGTATAGCCGTCTTATTGGGTATGTTTTTCTCATGGGGCATAGCCGTACCGTATTTTACCAGCACCACACCCATGCCTGAGCATGCAAGCATGATTGATTTTGCCATCAATTTGTGGGTTACCAAAGTTCGTTATATTGGCGCTGGGGCAATCGCCGTGGCAGCAATCTGGACTTTAATCACCCTGTTCAAACCGATGCTAGAAGGCATGAAACTATCTTTTCAGGCTTTTAGTTCAAGCTCAGATAGCGCACAGACACAGGAACGGGTGAATCAGGATTTATCTCCCAAAACCATGCTACTTATTGTGCTTGCTACATTGATTATTCTGGCAGCCACCTTTTATAGTTTTATTTCCTCTGTGCATATATCCGTTGGACTTGCCTGTGCGCTGGTAGCTTGTGCCACAATTATGGCATTTATTATTGGTTTTCTTGTGGCTGCGGCCAGTGGCTACATGGCCGGCCTGATTGGTTCTTCTTCAAGCCCAATATCCAGTATCGGAATTGTTTCAATTGTTATTATATCTTTAGTATTCATGGTAATTGGCCAGTCAAGTGGCATCTTTGCTATGGCAGGTGGCAACCAGTTTATGACCGCACTGGCGTTGTTTACAGCATCTGTAGTCATGGCTATTTCTACTATTTCAAATGACAATTTGCAGGATTTAAAAACCGGCCATCTTGTGCACGCCACTCCATGGCGTCAACAGGTTGCCCTGATTATCGGCTGTATTGTTGGTGCCATTGTTATTTCGCCAGTACTGGAATTGCTATATAACGCTTATGGCTTTACTGGCGCGTTGCCAAGAGCAAATATGGATGCAGCACAGGCATTGTCTGCGCCGCAGGCTACGCTGATGACTACTATAGCCAAAGGTATTTTCTCCCATAATCTGGAATGGACCTATATTAAAATAGGTGTCTTCCTAGGTATATTTCTTATCCTTCTGGATTTAGTATTCAAAAAACTGCGCCCGGGCTGGAGTGTGCCTCCATTGGCAGTAGGTATGGGCATTTACCTGCCTGCTTCTGTAAATATGCCCATTTTTATTGGCACCGTACTTTCATACTTCTGTATGCGTCACATTAGAAATCGATACAGCGACCCTAAAACACAGCAGCGTGAGCTAAAAGCCACTGACCGCCGTGGAACTTTACTGGCAGCTGGCTTGATTGTTGGTGAAAGTATTGTTGGCGTGGTCATGGCCATGGTAATTGTGGTTTCCATTGCGTTAGGTGAAGGAGAAGCGCCGCTGGCTCTGAATTTGCATAACTGGGATAAAATGAGTGAGCTCTTGGGACTGGTATTCTTTGCTTGCGCTATCATTTTCTTGATAAGACGCATTATTAGAAAATAGAAATCAAAGAATTAACAAAAAAAAACAGCGTGTTAAAACGCTGTTTTTTTGTTACGGTAGCTTAATTAGACTGCCTCTGACCAAGATATAATCCTAGTCAACAACATAAAGAAAATAGTTAAGGAATGCAATAATTAAAAATAAATATAATTGGACTGATAAAATTTTGACCAATACTTAAAGAAAATTGAATAATCAGATTTATAATCTGAGCAATTAATTTAGCTTCGCAATTTGGCACGCCGACGTCTCGTTACTACGAACCAAAATAATGCGAATTAAATTGCCTATTAAATTCTGGAAAAAAGCCGCTTAAGCGGTTTTTTTTATTGCCTAAAATCCCTCTGGTTTGTCTTCATATTTGGCCGTTAAATACCAAATATGAGTAAACATGATTTATCACAGGCTCTTGATAAAGTAGTTTTTCGCTGCCGGCAATGTAAATGTAATTTTGAATGCGCGCCAGCAAAAGTTATTGATGACCCTGAGTGTGAATGGCATCCGTATAAATATTACGCTCCTTGTCCTACTTGTAATGAGGAGTGTGAGCAAGCTCATTATCAACGAAATCTGATGAAGGCTTGGGCCAAGGCAACTGGCCCAGTTACTGCTGCAGGTAAAGCTGCCGTCTGTAAAAATTTAGCTGGTCATCCCACTCCGGAGGAAACTAAACGGACAAGGTTTAATGCGCTTAAGCATGGTATGAATGCACGTGTTGCCCGATATTTCCCCAGCAAACCCGATGGATACCCTGCTTGTAGAAACTGTGATATTGACCGTAATTTTTGTCGCCAGCAGCCAGCATGCCAGCAACAGACTCAGTTATTCATGATGCATCATGCTGCTTTTGAACAGCGTGATCCGAAGCATTTAACGCCAATCTATTCTGAGATACAGGCGGCAATTACAGCTATTGTTCAGCAAGTCTTACAAACCATTATTACTGATGGAGTTGCACTCAGATCTCCTGCATGGAAACTGGATAAAGACGGTAATGTTGTAATTGGGGAATATATAGATCATTCAACAGGTGAAATGCGGGTTATTCATGAAGTCCATGCTCATCCGTTATTGCGAAGTTTACAGGACTTTTTAAGTAAAAACGGGCTGTCTTTGTCTGATATGGGTATGACACCTAAAGTTATTGAACAGGAAGAAGAGAAGCTGGGCAATCTGGCTGTTAATGAATCTACACAACAGAGTCTGTTGGAATATCAGCAGCGCAGTGCGAAAGCATTGGAAAATTTGGCTAGTTTGGCTGAAAAAGCTAATGCTCGTCGTGATCAGGATCCTGTACTTATTGAGTATCGAAAGCAAAATGGTGGGGAAAAATGACGGAAAGTCACTGTGGTGGATGTGGCAGAACCCTGACTGATGAAGAGCAGTTGTTGTATGGCTGGTCTTGTACAGAATGCGAGCGTATTTGGCAGGAAGAGATTAACAGGGTTGAATCGGAACTGGCTGAACGACTATGACTACCTTTGCAGAGAGAATTAAGATTCAGCATCGGGCTGAAAAGGAAATCATGCGCTATGCTCAGTCAGATCCCGAAACTGGTATTAAGCCACATGCGCTGTGGCATAAGCATGTCCATAATGTCGATCTGGACCCGATGCAGGTATTGAAAATGGTTCAGATGGATTCAAGGCGCAATACGGTTGATTTTTCATGCCGGCGAACAGGTAAAACTGCTGTAAAAGAAATGTATTGTCTGGAGTATTTAGCCACTACACCTTATCAAGAGGAAGGTATTGTTGCTCCAAGGTTGCAACAGAGTCAGACTAATTTGATGTATCACCTTGATGCTATCCGGCGTAGTCCGATTTTAAATGGCTGGATAGGCTATAAAAATGGCCGTCGGCAAATGGGTGATACTCAATATCAGTTTCATAACGGTAGTAAGGCCATATGTTACGGTATTATGAGTCAGATTGATGGTGATGGGCTGAGTATTGGTAGTTTGGAGGAGATTGATGATATGCCTTCCGACAGGCTGTTTTCCAGATTCTTGCCGATGCTGGGTTCAGCTCGACGGTTAGGCGTTGATAGCAATATCAGGTTTGACCCACAAATCCGGATTACGGGAGTGTATAAAGGTGCTGATGTACTGACTCAGCTGATTGATTCTGGTGGATACCATATTTTACCTACGGTGGATGTTTACCTTGGAAAAGAGTTGGGCATTTTGAATGATGCGTTTGTGGACGAGATGCAGAATCAGTTGCCTGAGGCAGAATATATACGGCAGTTTTTATGTATTAATGCAGCTGCTCAGAATCATATCTGGGAAAAATATATCAGGCGGGCGATGGCAGTAGGTTTGTCTGCTAATTTACAGGCAGCTAGCCCGTTACCTGGTGGGCGTTATAAAAAACGTGGTTTGCTCAGTTTTGGTTATGACCATTCTGGTCATGGTGAAAGTGCTCACGCTTCGAAGTCGGCAATAGTGGTTTGTGAGCAGATTGGTAACTTTGTAACCTTCCCATATGTTAGGACTTGGCCTGCTGGGACGGATGATGCTGTTGTTCAACGCGATTTGTTAGGTTTATGGCAATATTTTCGTCCTGATTATGCTATGGGCGATGCCTACGGTTTGGGAATGCTTACCAGTTTGAATGATATGTTGTTTAACCGTGGGCTGACTGATATTGACCGACGCAGTATTGGTGATGGGCAAAGTACAGCAAGTACGTGGACGCAATGGCCGTTTGCACCGATTCGTTTTGAGGGGATGACGAAACATAATATGGCCAGTCTGCTGAGGGCTGCATTTCACAATGGTCAAGCGGCAATTCCTTATGTAGATGATGGTTCTGATGCGTTAAAAACGAGAAATGAAGCCAATACACGCTGGGGACCGAGTTGTCTGAATGATATTAGGGAAGACAGTAGTGATTTTGCCCTGTTCATCCGGCAGCTAGGTAATGTGAAATCTGCTCCTGCAAAAAATGCGGCATATAACACTTATAAAATGGCCAATCCAAAATTAGGTGATGACCTTTTTGACGCTGCCTGTGCTGGTATTTTCGCTTTGGTGACAGCTGGAACAGATAATTATGTTCCAACAGCTGTGGCCACTCGTTATCTTAAACGTGATCAGTTATTAGGAAGTTATTGATGGGTATTCTTACAAGTCTAAAAAATATTTTGGCCAGAAAACCCAATGTGGTGGGACAGGCAGAGCATTTAAATTCTTCAGAATTAGGCCGCAGGACTACTCCGGAGAAACAGTCGCGTCTGGAATATGCGTTGACAATGATAGATTATGAGTTACGAGCTGTAGTGCATGATATCCGGATGATGGACAGGACAGATGGGCGGGTAAAGCGTATTCATAACCGTATTGCCCGGGATGTTACGCGGGGCGGATTGGTCATTATTCAGTCTGATCCCTCTGAAAGAGTTCAGCAGGAATGGAGGCAATTTGTTAATCGTTTGCAACTGAATAATGCGCAAAAGCTAAAGTCAGATGCCCGGGGGTTGGTTATTGAAGGTAATCTGCCTTTGCAGTGGGTTCTTGATGAAGACTGTAATGTGATAGCTGGTATCAGGATGCCTAGTGAAACAATTTACCCGAAAGTAGGAATGAATGGGCGATTTGAGGATGTGCAGGCAGCTTATGTTCAGCATGATTACCGTACTGGCGGAAATCAGGCGGTTTTCCCGTTATGGCAGCTCACGCTGGTGCGCAATGACCCGGACAATTTTGATGATTTAAGCTGTATGGGGCGGCCATTTTTGGACGGTAGTCGAGAAATATGGCGCAAATTGCGTATGACGGATACAGATCTTGTTATTCGACGCCGTGCAAGGAGCCCTATGCGTTTAGTCCATGTGCTGGAAAATGCTTCTCAAGAAGAGCTGGATCGCTACAGAAATGAAGTTGAAGTTAATAAAGACCAGATAGCAACAGATTTTTATATGAATAAAAAGGGCTCTGTCTCTGCTATTCAGGGTGATGTTAATCTGGGAGAAATTAATGATGTGGTTTATCTGTTGGATTCGTTTTTTTCCGGCAGTCCTGTGCCTAAAGGGCTGGCTGGTTACACTGATGGGCTTTCACGAGATATTCTTGAAGATTTGAAACGTGATTATTTTGATGAGGTTGATCAGCTGCAAGATGTGCTGGCATGGGGATATCAGCAGGGTTTCCGGCTGCAGTTACTGTTGAAAGGTATTAATGCGGATGCTGAAAATTTTAAAATTACTTTTGCTGAACGTCGGACTGAATCACTCAGTCAGACGACTGATCGTGTGCTGAAACTAAAGGCATTGGGTGTTCCTGATTCAATGCTGTGGGAAGAGTTGGGGTACAACCCTGAAGACGTGGAAGCACGGCGTAAAAATGATGAAAAGAACTATGACCCGTATCCAGAGAGTTTCCAACCTAAAATTAGTATTACACCCAATAATGGAAGAAAGGGTGACAGCGCGACGAGCATAAACAATGGATGATGAAACCAGCGATATTCCGGCAGCTCCTTCATCTCGACCTGATTTAAAAAAAACATGGCAGTTGATAGCCAGCTTAGAGAAAAACAGTGATGTTAATTATCAACGCGCCGGTGACCGCATAGCTAAATATGTTGGTTCTTTTAATGAAATTGGCTTGTCAGATCTAGCAGATATACATCAATTTATTAATGATGAGCTGAAGCAGCTTGAAACGACTCAGAATGATTTACTTTATAAGGGTATTTTCAAAGCTGTGGTGTTTGCAAGACTGGCCTTTCCCCATACTGCAGTAAATGAACAAGCTGAAAGCATGATGGTTCAGTATTTGGTTAATTCTCCATTACGTGATGGATTAAATTTATCTGCACGTTTATGGCGGATTCACGCTGGTGCTGCGCAAGATATGAAGGCTGTTGTTGATGTTGCTGTACAGCAGGGCTGGGATACATTTAAAGCAACAAGACATGCTATGACACAGTCAGATGAGTTGATAGCTGCGCTTAAAGAAGCCGGTGGCGGGGATATTGCAAAACGGTTAGGAGATTTACTGGTGAGGAGTGATAAGTCTTCGCCAGTAATGAAGTTTAAACGAGTGTTACGAACTGAAATTAACCGTGCGCATGGTATGCGTTATATTCAGATGGTGAGGGAAGATCCGGAAGCGAAGGGTTTACGCTTCAGACTATCTCCGAGGCATCCGCGTAAGGATATCTGCGATACACATGCTGCCGCTGATTTATATGATATGGGCCCTGGAGTCTATCCGATTGACGCTTGTCCATGGCCTGCGCATCCTAATACTTTCAGCTATGTTGAGGCTGTATACAATCTTAAGTCGTCTGGTTAGTGGAAATAAATGTAAATGCTCCCTTTATAGGGAGTATTTTTTATTGCTAATTTATCCCCTTTTTTGTCTTTACTAGTTTGGTTACTCTGAGATTATTGATAAAGGGTAAATCTATGTCTGCACATATTAGACTGTCTGAAAAAAGTACTGAAAACGTTCATCGGGTCGTTTGTTCTATGGCGACATTGCCAGGGACTGGTAAAAAAACTTCATGGGTGACGATTACTCGAGAAGGAAAGTTCTCTGACCCTCGTTATGGAACTTTTGAAATTACTCACGATATGCTTTTGTCTATGGTACGTAATTTTGACCAGAAAATTATCGGTCAGGATGTATTTCTGGATGTGAGCCATAAGTTTGAAGACGGTGCAGCTGCCAAAATTCTGCAATTAAGTGTTGAAGGAGCACGCCTGCGTGCTTTGGTCGAATGGACTGATTTTGGTCTGGATGCTGTGCAAAAACGCGGGTTTACTTATTTATCTGCGGAATATGCTGATAACTGGGTAGATAACGAAATTGGTGCGAGTCATGGCCCCACTTTGTTAGGTGCAGGCCTCACCGTTCGTCCGGTTATCAAAAGTTTAGACCCTGTTACGCTGTCGAGTGTGGCCGGCGGTGATGTGGTTATATTGGCCGAGCTGGCTGAATCTATTTTAAAGGATGCGAAAGCGAACATGGATGCTATTGAGAAGTTAAAGAAAAAGCTGTCTGAGTCAGGATATGGTGAACCTGTTATTGAACAGATTTTACAACTGGCCACCCTCTCTATTACGAAGGATACGCTACCGGAAGATAGAGACAAAATTTTGCAGGCTTTGACAGACGCTGCTAAAACGCTGGCACAGATTCCTCCATCTATTTCGACGTCAGAACAGCCTGTATTATCCAATCTGAATAATACTCAGTCGCGTGATCCGTTAACAAGTCAGGCTCATGCATTGTCTATCAATGATGTTCAGAATGTGGTTGATAAAATCCTTTCTGATAAACAGAAGGCTGAAACGGAACAGAAACAGGCGCGTAAGGATGCAGAAAAACTGCTGAGTGAGATAATTTGTAAGGCCGATGGTTTACCTGAGGATATAAAAAAGCAGCTGTCTGATGAGGCTGTAAAGTTATTGCCGAATGGGGCTTCGGAAGAACAGATTAAAACATTGGCTAATCATCAGATTTCTCATGGACATAATCTCATGGCGGCCAAAACTTTATCAAATATGGGGTATCAGGTTTCGGGTTTTCCGCATATTAGTGTTCCGGATAACAGCACTAGACAGTTAAGTCAGATTTACCATGATCACCTTAAGAAAACGAGTGTGGCTAATAGGCTTGGATTGGATGCAAAGCCCAATGTTTTTGTAGAAAAGGTTTTGTCTGAGTTTGACCGCTGTTTTGCACTTGAGCTGTCGAATGAAAGTAAAGCATTGGCCTCTAATGGCACGATGATGCAAAACACCAATTTGCCGTATGGGGTAATGCGTGAAGTTATTCGTGAGTCGTTGTCTGATTTGAACGTGCTGAATCTGGTAGAAACGCGAACTGATTTCAGTGCACAGCAAACCACGCAGATTCCGTACGAAACACGTCAGATGTCTGAGATTGTTAATTCCGGAATAGTATCTGAAGGCCGTGCGGTACCTTTTGCCGGTGTTGAACAGCACATGGATATGGCTTATGTGGTACAGATGAAGTTAGCACTCAGTGTTACTAATGAGGTTGTGCATTTTACGCGTTCTTCGGTGATCAACTGGGATGCATTGGGCCGCAATATTGAAACCAATGCTAGGATTATGCGGGAGTTGATTGCTTTACGTATTATCAATGAGATCCAGCGTGCATGTGATAGCTATCTGGCAAGTAATGTTATCAGCGAATCAGTAAGTGTAAATGCTAATACGGGACTTTTCCGTACTGCACAATGGCCTGTGGTACGACCTTTTCAAGCAATAAATCTTCAAGGCGACCCAATTAATGCTCCTGAAAATCCGATTACTATTACTGTGAATGGTAAGGTTGCGCCTGCTTTTGATGGCAGTGGTGACCAGCAAACTGGTATCTATTATCGTTTGATTAATCTGAATTATGGTGAAATACAGCTGGTAGACCAGACCGGCAACCCTGCTCAAGGTATTTCCTCAGCAACAATCGGCTATAGCTATGCAACCAATGTGATTAAGTTCGATTTAGATGCACCTGAAGGCGTCTCTATGGAGAAGCATTTAAATAAACTACTGCAAAAGGTGGGTTCTCAAAAGGCCACTCTATCTAGTACACGTTATGTGACTCCGAATTTTATGCTGATGAGTCCTACTTTGAACGACACGATTACTAATGCTGAACAATTTATTGTTTCATTGAAACGTAATGGTACTGATACGGCTGCAAATGGCGATCTAGCTCAAATTAAGGACATTCCTGCGTTCGGTACTAATGCGCCTAATACCGATATGGGTGATTGCCGGATTATTATGGGTGAACGCGGCACAACCTCTTATACAGTGGTTAAACCGTTCTCTACCGGTGAGCTTATAGAGGTACTTAATGGCAAGGGTCATCCTCTGGGTAAAAAGGTTGCTTATGGTGAAGAATACAACGCTATACATACTCCGAAACCTACACGCAATCGCTATGTTTCAATTGTTGTCTATAGCAGTCAGAATCTTGCCGGAAAGGTGTAATCATGGCTTTAGTAGCGTTTCATAATACTTCGGCGCATGTGATGTTTGTTGGAACGGTGATGGTGCCACCAAGTGAAATACGTTATGTAGATGAACGGCTATTGCCGCAGGCACATGCAGAAAATGTACAACAGGAAACGGTAACCGATCCTTTGGCCGAGTTACTGAAAAATAGTGTTGCGGTAGTGCTTCCAGCCCTTGAGACAATGAGTCTTGAAGAACTTGAAAAGCTGGGGGAGCTGGAGCAGTCTGGATTGGCCAGAAAAGGCATTCTTGGACCGATTGCTGAAAGAATACTTAAGATATCAAACGATATACAGGGTGGCGGTACAAATCTTAACCAGTTAGAAGGTATTGAAGGTACTACATCAGCATTAGGTAGTCATGATGCGTAAGGAGATTGTAGCCCAATACAGTGCTAGCCTGCTTGATTCAAAGCGGGCATTCAATGATACCGCTATTCAGCGGCATATTGATATTGCACTGAAGGCATTGTCAGAGATTCGCCCTCAGTTAAAAGTTACTGTGCTTAATATCGCGGCAGGACATAGTTTGTATCCGTGTCCTACGGATTTAATCCGCATTCACAAATGCAACTGGGGCAAGGATGCAAGATCTTTTCAGCGACCATGGGATGATCATTATATCGGTTCGCTGCCATACTGGCGGGTATGCAGAAATGATAAAGGTGAACGTTTACTGATTGCTGAACCAGCTCCGACAGTGATACAGGAAAGAGTAATAGGTTCACGAGGCGAGCTAGTTTATACGGCAGCACATGTGCTGACGGATGATGAATGTTCTCTTAACGATGAAGAAATAGGTTTGCTGATTTTGCGTGCTCAGGTTGAGGCTATGCGAGAAATATCCATGAAAAATTCTACTCAGGCATATCAGTTGCGTGAGGGTATAAGTAGTACGCCTATGAATGGTACCCCTGGGTATCTGTATATCAAGCTGTCGGACGAGTTTAATGCGCGGGTAGTTCGATGAGGTTTGAATTTGATATTGATCATAAAAAGGTAGTTGAGGCTTTTTTGCGTGCACCTGCAGTGATGGAAAACAGGCTTGGCCAAGGTTTGAACAGAGCATCTATGACGATGGTCGAGGAAGCGCGCGAAGGACTCAGGGCAAATGACAGTATTGTGCTTTCAACCTTGCTGAACAGTATTTATTACGAAAAGCCTAGTTTTTATGAGCGCGATATTTTTCCTCATGTGGCTTATGGCTATTATGTAGAAAATGGTACTGACCCTGGTTACTTTCCTCCTCTAGCTCCTTTGAAGGACTGGCTCAGAATACGCGGATCAGATGATATAGATGGTGATGCTCATAAGTTGCGACTCCACATCTATCGCCATGGTACAAAACCTCATCCGTTCTGGTGGTCAGCTTATGCTCGTGCTGAACCGAAAATTCAAGACATTATTGAAAATTATGTAGTGTATGGCCTGAAGGATGTATTTGGATAATGAACTGTTTTCAATATCATCTTGACGCCCTCAAGGCTGGTATTGAAAAAGCCATGCCTGATGTAATCGTCAATCGTAGTCTTATTGACCATACTGAATTGAGACGAGATGAGCTGCTGACAGGTGTGATTACCATTCTGATGGAACGAATTAATGTTCAGAATGACTGGACCAGCTCATTACGTGTACTGATAACCGGCCAGCTTGAGGTGGAGCCTGCAGCTGAGCAGGAACAGACAGGCGGGCTGGTCGAAGTGGCTGAACTGGCTTTGTTTTCAAGGCTTCGCGCCTTTCTACGTAATACTGGCGGTTTACCGCATATTGATTTGGAGTTTGTTGAATTCTCTGCACAGAGCAAAGTGCCCTATGGCTGGTTTGTATTGCGTATTAATTATGGTCCTCTCAATGAGGCCAGTTCAGATATGCTGGATGAAGATATCTATCCGTCAAATGTAATTGTTAGTGATATGAAGGGCGTAAACGCTCGGATAGACATCGAACCACATGAGATGCGGAAAGAGCATGAAAAATGGCTAGATGATGATTTTAGTAGCAGTGTGCCTGATGCTGAAGTGAATATTGAATATGGAGTGAATGATGGAAGTGGTAAACCTTAAGCCACGTGAGGGTCTGAAAGTCAGATTGGAAAATGGTATGGGCTTTGTAGAGGAAGGTGGGCAGCAGCTGCCACTGACAGCCTATTATCGCCGTAGACTTTTAGATGGTGATTTAATTGAGACTAAACCTGTAAAGGGTAAATGATGGCTGATAATATTACATTTGATACTATTTCAGGGGATACGCCACTGGGTGGTGTATTTCTTGAAATAGATCCTAGTGCAGCGATTTCCAGCCCTGCAGTAATGGAACATAAGGTGCTGCTAATCGGGCAAAAACTGAACAATACTTCTGAGCCTCTCCTGGTGCCGAAACGCCTGCTAAATCCTGATGATGCCAGTGCAAAATATGGTCAAGGTTCGATGCTTCACTGTATGGCCAAAGCCATGCAGAAAGTGTCTGACAGTCTGGGGATGATGGATGTTTACGCTATAGCAGTTGATGATGTTGGTGTAGCGGCCACTGCTACCATTGCAGTGAGTGGTTCTGCAGTGGAAAGCAGGGTTCTGAATATTTATATAGGCGGGGTTCAGCATCAAGTTACGGTGACCAGTGGTGATTCTGCTATAGCTATCGCTGAGCATATTCAGGCCGTTCTGGCTCAGAACTGTGATTTACCTGTGACTGCGACTTTGAAGGATGCAGTTGTAACGCTGACAGCAAAAAATAAAGGCGAGATCGGTAATGGTCTAGAGGTGGCTTGGCAGTATTACGATGGCGATTATTTGCCAAACGGAATTACAGTCAATATTTCTGGTGGCAGTGATGGTAAAGGCCAGCTGAGTGGCGGCAGTGGTGCTCCTGTAATTGCAGATGCGTTGGCTGCGGTGAGTGAGGAACAGTTCTACACGATTATCTGTCCGTATAACGATGATATGAACTGGCAACAAATTGATGCTGATATGGCGGCGCGCTGGGGTGGCATGAATATGAAAACGGGTCATGTTTTCTCAGCTATGTGTGGTACGCATGCTCAGCTGAGCACTTTTGGTGCCAAGCGCAACTCCGCCCATGGCAGCTGTCTGGGTTTGAAAAATTCACCAACATGGGTACCTGAGTTGGCTACGGCTTTCGGGCTGACATGTGAGTGGTACGGCAGTAGTGATCCAGCCTTGCCATTGAAGTCAGTAGCGGTGCCTGGTGTATTGGCTCCACGCAGTAAGGATCGCTTTATCTATGGTGAACGGGCGTTGCTGGTAAAAGACGGTATTTCAACAGTTACCATTGATACTCAGGGTACTGTGATGCTGGAACGGGTGGTTACTTATTATCAGAAAAACGCGCTGGGACTGGATGACCGTAGCCTGATGAGTCTGGAAACCAAATGGACGGTAGATTATTACCGCTATGTGGTTCGTGCACGTATTGCAGCGAAATGGCCCCGCCACAAACTGGTAGACAATGGCACTAATATTGCGCCCGGACAAAAGTTTGTCACGCCCAATGCTATTAACGATGAAATCACAGCTATTGAACGTGATTTGGAAGAGATGGGCATTGTGGAGGATGTAGATACGTCTAAGAAAAATCGCATTGTGGTGCGCAGTAAAACTGATATGGATCGTGTTAATGCTGTTTTGCCACCGAATATTGTAAATCAGTTTCGAACGTTTGCTGCGGCCGTTCAATATCGACTGTAAAGGATAAATTATGGCAAATAATGGTGCTGTTACCGGTCTATGTTATATCAGTATCAATGGGCAGCGTTTGCATTCGGAGCCGGATGCTACTTTGACCGTTGGCGGGCCGGTAGGCGAAGCGTCTATGAGTACATTGGGGTTTGTTGGCATACATAATAAGGAAATTCAACCAGGTAGTGTGAAGTTCAAGTTGATACATACTGGTGATCTTGATATTTCTATGCTGCAGCGTTTGCGAAATCAGACATTGACTTTTGAAACAGACTCTGGACAACGGTATCTCATTCGTAATGCGGGCACAATTGAAGCAGTAGAGTTGTCGAAGAATTCTATTGATATTAAAATGGCAGGAAATCCTGCAGAGCTATGTTAAATGCTTAGATTTGTAGAATTTTGGTAGTTTTTATTTCCCCTTATGATTTTTCCTATCCCTGCCTGCCCCTTGGCAGGGTTTTTTTTGTGAATTTCATCAGTCAGCTTTCAACGACGCATGTCAGGCGGTAAAATTGTCAAAGAATCAAATTTATTATAAAATGTTGAAAATTCCCGAAAATATTTGGTGATTGGTTTATGTCTTCTTGATATTTTTCTACCTCCCCCCTGTTATCTCCATGCAGGGGTTTTTTTTGTCTGTAAATCTGTAAAATAATATCTATGTGCCTTTTAATGGCGGACGATAATGGGATGGCTTCGGCGGCCGGTGTCTAGTTCCGGTCTATCAAACCTGCAGTCTGTCCGCCTCCTAAATCCTAAATTGACGGTATTGACATGCCTTCAGGGTTGTTGTTAAATATTGTTGTGGTTTCAATAGGCCACACGGGTTTAGCAGCTCGGATTACTCGGCAGATGGCCGCTATACGCACATGACGTGCGCTGCGGTGTTTTTATATCTGCAAAACACTATCAGTTTGCCTTTCAATGGTGGACGATGGTGGGGAGGCTTCGGCCTGCCGGTTTCGAGTACCGGTCTGCTAACCCTGCTTTACGTCCGCCTCTTTTCATGTTTAGCAGCATGACAGAGGTCTTTATGACTAACACGAAAGGCAATATCATGAGCATTCGCTCGGCGTACAAACGCCCACCTCTTCTCACTCAGACGCTCCGAACATTTGATTCACTTTCCCTAGCCAGTGATTTTATTGGACGAATATCTATATACAGTAAGGGTAACTACTGTTTTAATATTCAACAAACCGCAGCCAACCGCTGGGTGGTATCTCGGGTGATTTCGGGGGGTGTGCAATGAATAGTAATAAGCCGGATTTAAATGATGCATTGGATATGCTGTATGGCACGCGCAAGGCACTAGACGGTATTCTTTGTCTACTGTCGGTAACCAATTCGGAAAAAATGGATATTGAGCAGATGAGTCAGCTGCTGCAAACTTTTTCTCTCAGGTTGTCCATGTGTGAGAATGTGATGAAAAAAGCGATAGATGCTTATAACGCAAATATTGCTGTCTAGATAATTAAAGTTTGTGATCTAATTCTAGTAATGACACGCACCTTCGGGTGCGTTTTTGCTATTAATGACGGAGTTGACTTGCCGCCAGAGTTGTTGTTTAATATCGGTGTGGTTTTAATAGGCCACACGGGTTTAGCAGCTCGGATAACATGGCAGATTGCCGCTATGCACATGATGTGCGCTGCGGTATTTTTATATCTGCAAAACACTATCAGTCGCCTTTCAATGGTGGACGATGGTAGGGAGGCCTAGGCCTGCCAGTTCGTGTTACTGGTCTGCTAACCCTGCTGTCCGTCCGCCTCTTTTCATGTTTAGCAGCATGACAGAGGTCTTTATGACTAACACGAAAGGCAATATCATGAGTACTCGCTCTCTTTATCATTGTGGACCTCTTGTTACTCAGGTGCTTCGTGAATTTGATTCACTTCCCCGAGCCTGTGAATTTGTAAAGCGCATGACCCCATACAATAGAGATAAATTCTGTTTCAATATTCAGCAAACCTCAGACGATCACTGGGTGGTATCGCGAGTGGTTTGTGGAGGTGTGGAAGTTGGGTAAATTGCAGTAATGACACGCACCTTCGGGTGCGTTTTTGCTATTAATGAGTTCGCTTTTCCGGATATAATATTTTTATTTTAAGGGAAAATGCATGAGATTCAGGCTGATGGGGTTGAGTGTGTTACTGCTGTTGGCTGGGTGCTGGAAATCGGACACTAATATTGTGAAGAATGCGTCTCAAGATGCTCAATCATCGGCTGCCGTCTCTGAAACTTTACTTGTCCCAGTAGATGCTTCTTCCTCGCTACCGCATAATGATATTAAACCAGCCGAGGCAAGGGCTTTTGCCACTAAGCTCTTAAAAAAAATTATGGCTGATGAGCGGTTTGTTTTAGATGCGTATGAGTTGAAAGAGTACGATATTCTAAAGAAATATGCCCTACATGATATACCTGAGTATATGAATAAACCTTATAGTGAAGTTGAGAGTAAGGTTCCTTTTCTTTCGCCATATTTTCCTTATTCTGATGTAATGGATCCTTACACTGCTTGTGATACTGCTTTGACTAAATTGGCTCACTTAGCCAGTATTATGGGAGATTTGGTAAGAGAGGACACATCAAGCATGCGTCAGATAGTACGGGAAGAAAAGGAAAAATATATTGAGGCAAGGGACAAATGTAAAAAGCGGGTGCATATGAGTTATGAGGAGGCCTACCAAGCTTACAACGCAGAATAAGATGTCAAACAGTTTTGCATAAATCTCCCCTTTTTTGTCGATTATGGGCAGCCTAAGATTAGGCTGCCTTAATTTTTATCTGGTGGTGGATCGTATGAGAAGTGTATTGGTTGAGTTAAAACAAGGATTCAAAATCGGTGATCAGATGCTGAAAACGTTGACTTTACGTCAACCACGGGTGGCAGACTTGATTGCAGCGGAACAGACAATCCCAGCAAACGGTAAAGAAATTGCCTTTAGGGCTGCATTGATTGCTGTATGTATAGAAAATTTAGATGGCTATGATGGTGTGGTTACTCAGAAAATGGTTACTGAACTGAGTATCAATGATTATGCGATTTTGTTTGATGCCCTCAATACCTTAGAAAATGAGGAAACTGAAGAGACAAAAAAAGACTAAATCTGCTAAAGGCAATTTTGCTGTTAGCAGAACATACCGGCTGGTCTGAAACCGCTATTCTAGAACTTCCGGAAGCGCGGTTTTATGCTTATATCAACATACTGACGAAAACTGAGGACAACTGGTGAGCAAGATTCAAAATATTTTGGTCAAAATTACAGCGAATGCAGACAGTTTATCGAAGGTTTTCCGGCAGAGTGCTCAAGAAGTCAATTCGCTGGACAGTAAGGTACGCAAAGCTGGTCTGGGAGGCCATTTTCGCGGCCTGATAAACGACTTGCGTACCGTGCGACGGGAATCCCGTGACGCATATAAGCAGATGTCGGCACTTCAGAAAGAGGCTCACCGTGCGCGTCAGGCCGGCACGATAATGGCTGGTGGTATGGCTGCGGCATGGGTGCTGAAAGATCCGGCCAATAAAACAATGGATTTTGAATTACGTATGAGGCATTTGGCTAATACAGCATTTGCGGGAGAGTCATTTGCTCAACGTAAAGATGGAGCAAAACAGTTAGAGGCGGCTGTTAATGCATCTGTACGCAAATACGGTGGAGATCGGGAAAGCTCTGCTAATGCTTTAGATACGATTATTGCCTCTGGTGTTATGGATGCTAAAGATGCCATGGCTTCCCTGCCAGTAGTTCAGAAATATTCGACTGCATTCGATGCAGAATCTGAAAAAATGGCAGCTATTGCTCTTGCTGGTGTTCAGAACATGCGCGTCTCGCCTAAAAAAATCGACAGATTGTTTGAAATTGCGGGTAAAGGTGGTCAGCTTGGTGGTTATGAACTTAAAGATATGGCCAAGATGCTTCCTGAACAAACATCATCAGCTGCAAAAGTTGGTCTAAGTGGTGAAGCGGGATTTGCGCATCTGATTGCATTAAATCAAGTAGCACGCACATCCGCTGGTACAGCCGATATAGCTGGTAATAATGTAGTTAACCTATTAGAGAAATTAAAATCAAGAGACACAATCGGCGCATTTAGGAAAAATTTTGATATCAATTTAGTTAAAGAATACAAAAACGGCTTATTACAGGGAAAAGATACTCTTGATGTATTTATGGATACGATTGATAAAATCGTAGCCAAAGATAAACGTTTTCAAAAAGCAAAAGCTCAAGCCGAGAAAGCAGTCAAAAGAGGCGATAAATCAGCAGAAACGTGGGATAAAATTGGGGATATTGTACAAAGCTCTGTGATTGGTGATGTAGTTAATGATCGTCAGGCAGGGGCTGCATTGGCAGCTATGATAGCGCAGCGAAAACAGATGGCCGATATCCGACAACAGGTAATGGCCGCACAAGGTGTTGGCGATGATAATTTTGCTTTGGTTGCCGATAGTAACGCTTTCAAAGTGAATCAGCTTAAGAATGAAAAGGACATTAAGACTCAGGCAGCTTTTGAGCCTTTTAATAATGGATTGGGCATTGCTTCAGAAAAACTGATTGAGTTTTCAAACTCCTTCCCGAAATTGACTACGGCTATGACTGGAATGGGCTATGGTGCCGCTGCAGTTGGTGCTGCGGGTATAGGTGGCGGCTTGTTTTCAAAGCTGGCCGGTAAGCTGCCAAAAGGCGGAACCAGTGCTGTAGAAAAAGTGGCCAAAGCGGCGAAATTGGTTAAAGAGCCTCTGAAATTATTGCCGGGCCCAGTAAGAGAAGGTGGTTTGGCCAAAGGTAACTTTTTTACTAGGATGCTTAAAGCTACCGGTCGTTTTGCCGGTAGGACAGTGACAGAGGGCGGTCGTCTGGTTGGTAAGACGGTATTGAGTACAGGACGCTTTGCCGGTAATACAAGTTTGAGTGCTGGGCGTTTTGCGGGAAGAACACTATTGAGTGCCGGTAGGTTAGCTGGTAAGGCTGCGACTGGCGTAGGACGTGGAGTGCTCGGGTTGCTGGGTGCTCGCTCAAGTTTTGGATTGGGTGCATTGTTTCACTCTGAGGAGCTGAATAAAGGTGAAAGTGCACGAATGTTTCAACTGCAGCAGCAGTATGCGCGCAAACAACGTATGCCAAAGACTGCAGCTGGTGGTAACCCTGAAATAAATAAAAATCGAGCGGCTATGGGGCTGGGTGGAGATGTTCCACGGCAGACGGCTCAGGCAATCAGTAAATCTGGTGATGCAGTGGTGGCTAAAGCTCAGGCTATTGAACAGGCACTGGTTGCTCGTGTCGGTAATACTAAGATTGAAGGTAATATTAACGTTAAGATTACGGCTCCAGCCGGTTTTGGTGTTCAGACTAATGTTCAGAGTAATAAAAATACGCGGCTAAATCTTGGACTAGCCGGTATAGGCGGAGGCTAACAATGGCCATACGTCCTGCGTCATTTAAATCTGTACCATTCTATATTGAGGAATCAGAAGCAGAGTACGGGCGCCGTATGGTGCTGCATAAGTACCCTTTCCGCGATATACCTTATCTGGAAGATTTAGGCCGCGATACGCGCTGTTTTCGCTTTGCTGCTTTTGTAATGGATCAGGCAGCACATGATGCCCTCGTAGAGGCGTTAGAAAGCCCAGGTGGCGGAACGCTGATTCATCCGTTTTATGGTTCTCAGTTTGTTACTGTGGCTGAGCAACATGCGCGTGTCCATTATCCTCGCTGTGATGGTGGGCGCTTTGAGTTCGACCTTGCTTTTGTGGAGGCGGGTGAAAATCTGGAGCCGGATGCACAGGAGGATGCGACCGGCCAGCTGGAGAATATGATTGATGATGCCATTGAAGCTTTGGGACTAGATTTTTTAGCAAATTGGCTGGATGAAATCAAGGGCTGGCTGGACATGGCCGCCAGTAGAATTGATTCATTGCTGGCAGCGTTTGAATCATACCTGGAGCCAGCTGAGCGGGCGTTGTCGGAAATTAAGTCTATTATTGATAATGGCCGGCATATGCTGACAAAGCCCTTGGAGCTTTATTACCGTATAAGCGGGCTAATTGAGCAGATTACGCATATTCAGTTATTACCATTTGGAACCAAACTGGATCTTGGAAGAATGATGGCCACTGCTTCCAGTTTCCATGCCTCACCCCCTGTGGATCCAAGTCAGCGCACTTTGCAGGAATTATCCGGCCAGCCGTCTCAACAGCAAAGTCGTCCACAGTGGTCTTATCCCTATGCGCAGCAGGATGTACGGGATATTCCACCATTACCGCCCTGTCTTGCTGATGCTGTTAGACGCAATTTTATTCTGAGTCAGGCTCTGGATGTGGCAACGGAAGATTACGCAAGTAAGTCGGATATTTTGGCAGCTCGAGATGAGGTGATTTCGTTGCTGGATAATGAGCTGGTTTTGTGTGATGGTGAGGTTTTTCAAAGTTTGCAGGATGTGCGAGCGCAGGTTGTATTGACTGCTCAGGCAAGACTGCCATTACTACGTGATACTTGTTATCTAACGAGTAAAACGGTGCAGCCGGCCATTGTGCTGGCTTATCAGGTAAACGGCCGTATTGATGGCTATGATGATGTTGTTGCGCGCAATCATGTTAACCATCCGCTGTTTGTGCATACAGGCAATGTGGAGGTTATCAGGAATGCCCAATAATTGTACATTGCTGGTCAATAATCAGATTTATGGTGGGTGGAAGGAAATTACTGTCGAGCGTGGCATCGAGCAGATGAGCGGAGGGTTTTCACTCAAAGTGACTGAACACTGGCCAGATCAGGTTGAAGACCATCCGATTAAACCAGGTGATCAGTGTGTGGTTAAGATTGACGATGAGCCGGTAGTAACTGGTTATGTGGATCGTGTGCATGCTGGTTATGATGCAAATCAAACGTGGTTTAATATTGATGGCCGAGATAAAACAGCGGATTTGGTAGACAGTTCTGCCATCCATAATTCAGGCCAATGGAGAAGCGGGACAGTTAAGCAGATAGCTACCGATTTATGTATGCCTTTTGGTATTGCGGTAGTTATCGGTCAAAGAGGTGCCAGGAAAGCCACTGAACCAGTGCATAGTTTTTCGCTTGAGGATGGAGAAACAGTTCAGGATGCGCTTACACGATTATTGCGAATGAAAGCCCTGATGATGTGGACCGACGGTTCAGGACGGCTGATTATCGATTTACCCGGAAGAGTGATGGCACTGACTGCGCTGACTGAAGGTGAAAATATTCTGTCTGCAGAGCTGCAGCTGGATGAGACTCACCAATTTGCGGAATATATTATCAAGGGGCAAGGACGGCATGGAAAACATGATATCCGAGGGTCAGCCAAAGACAATACGGTTAAACGTTATCGTCCATTGATATTGCTGGCAGAAGACCAGACACAGGATCCGGCTGAACGAGCCAAATATGAGGTAACAGTACGACGTGGTAAAGCAGATCGCGCCAATATTCGGGTTCAAAGCTGGCGGCAAGGCGGCGATATGGGACCGTTATGGATACCAGGATTAAGGGTGGTTGTTAACTCCTCGCATATCCACAAAAACGCAGCAGAGATGATTATTGCCTCTCTTACCTATTCCAAGAATGAGAATGAAGGAACGGTCTGCAGCCTTAATGTAGCTAATCCAGATGCATTTGATACGATTGCACAAAATCCTAAACCTAAACATAAGGGTCGTAAAAGCAAAGGTAAGCGTAAGCGTAAAGGCAGACGCGGCCGTAAACGCCGTCAACCTATTGATGAGGACTTTTAATTTTAAATTATGAATCCATTGCAAAAGCTCAGACTTGTGGTGGCCAGAGGTGTGGTGAATTTGGTCAAATATGCGGGATTACAGGAAATGCAGGTTAATCTGCTTGAAGGTGAAACCCGTGATGAAGTCGAACGTGTTCAGAATTTCGGTCATTCTGGTAATCCTCCAGCCGGTTCAACTGTGGTGGCGGTGGCTGTAGGAGGCAGCCGTGACCATATGATTGTTGTGGGATGTGAGCATCCTGATTATTCGCCGTCATTGCAAAGTGGTGAATCAGCCATGTATGCACAGTTTGGCCAGCTGCTAAAAATGGATAAGGACGGTAATGTAATCCTCAAATGTAAAAGTTTACGGATAGAGTCTGATGGGGATGTATCACTAAGTGCTACCGGTGGGATTGAGCAGAAGGCCAAAGGTGCATTAAGCATTTCAGCCCAAGGTGGCTCAAATATCCGCGGAGGTCTGGGAGCAGATAAGATTGATGGGGAAGTGGTTTCCTCCAAAGGTGTGGTTCTGGAAACTCACACTCATACCGGCGTGGCTCCGGGTGGCAGTAACACTGGAGTACCGGTGAAATGACAAAAGTGGTGCTGGATCTGCAATATGGTATTCCGTTTAATCTATATGAAGATGAATTACTGGGTGCTGTGATATTGAGCCTGTATTGTGATGCTCGTGGCGTAGAAGCTGACGGGAGTGTCGGTCGTGGTTGGTGGGCAGATGGCCTTACCGAACGGGACCGATGGGGCAGCAGGCTGTGGGAGTTAATTCGCAGTAAAGACATACCGGAAACGTTACGTATCGCTGAGGATTATGCTAAAGCGGCATTATCATGGATCGTTGATGACGGTGTGGCCAGTAATGTATCAGTTATGGCTTACAGTCCGAAGAGAACGGTTCTTGGACTACTGGTAAAAATTGATAATCATTCGATAAATTTGGAAGTAGCAAATGCCTTACGACCGTGAAAGTTTAGCAGAATTAAACCGAAGACTTGAGCAGGAACTGCCACTAGCAACCAGTAGTCCTGCTTTGCGCAGAACTCTTTATCTGCCATTTTCCCGAGCTTTGGCAGCAGCCGTATATGGTATTCATGATCATCTTGACTGGCGTACTAGGCAATTGTTTCCTCAAACCTGCGATGACGATATTTTGGAAAACCTGCACGTTGATTTATGGTTGCAAGGGGACAGCCGCAATCCAGCAGTAGCAGCCCGAGGATCGGCAACCGTTAAGGGTACTGAAGGTTGCGTCATTGAGGCGGGTACTCTACTTAATCGCAATGACGGTAAACAATTTGCAGTGATTAATACGGAAATTATTGGTACTGATGGCACTGCAACTGTGCAATTAATTGCACTTGAACCGGGGAAAAACGGGAACACTTTGGCTGGTGATGCTTTGTACTTGGCCAATCCTGTTAAAGGAGTTGAATCAACGATTACGGTCATCAATATTGAAGGCGGTACAGATATTGAATCTATAGATGAATTGCGTCAGCGCGTGGTTGAAAGTCGTAAATTGGGTGGTGAGTGCGGAAAAACAGCAGATTGGGTACGATGGGCAAAAGAAATCAGCGGAGTCACAAGGGCATGGGCTGCACCTAAACTGTCTGGTGCTGGGACAGTGACAGTGTACTTTGTTAGGGATAACGATACTGTGATTTATCCGGATGCAAAAGAATGTGACAAAGTTCAGAAG
Organism: Snodgrassella sp. B3088; assembly: GCF_026535815.1. NCBI lineage: Bacteria > Pseudomonadati > Pseudomonadota > Betaproteobacteria > Neisseriales > Neisseriaceae > Snodgrassella > Snodgrassella sp. B3088. The sequence continues at coordinate 163,805 of NZ_JAFNPG010000009.1, read as the reverse complement.
CACCTGGAAAGAACAGCTCTGCCATTTGGTGAAATTTATGTTGTTTCCCCTCAGCCTTATACTATTAATTTTTCCATTAAAGTTGAGCCGGACACTACTGAAGTGCGAACCGCGGTGCAACAGGCTTTGTCGGTTTTAATTGAAAACAACGTCACGCCTGTGGCTTACGATGAATATGGCGAACTGGTTCTGCCGGCTCAGGGCGGTGTAATTCTGCTGTCACATATCCGTCAGGCAATCAGTAATGCTACAGGTGAATACAATCATGTATTACTCAGTCCGACTACGGATATCAGGCTGCCTGTAGGTGTATTACCGGTGATGGGAAAGATTGAATGGACTTCCTGACAGCACTGCAGCAGTTGTTGCCACCAGGCATTGCTCTTAATCCTGAATCACTAGAAGTACATGACTTGCTACATAAAACAGCTAAAGAATTTGAGAGCTATGCTGTACTAGAACAAGCGATATTCAGTGAAACCGACCCTCGGCATGCCAAAATTATTTTGCAGGAATATGAACGTAGTTTAGGGCTGCCAAGCCGCTGTACTAAGGGATTGCAAACGATAGCTGAAAGGCGTGCAGCTGTTTACAATCAAATCATTGACCGTGGAGGCATAAGGCGTACCCGATATTTAGGCATACTTTCACGATTGGGACAGAAAAATGCCTCTATTGAGCGGTTTAAGCTGTATACCTGTGATTCTTTGTGTACAGATCCTATTTTCAGTGAACGTGATTGGTTGTTTACATGGGCGGTTAATGTTCATGATACCGCAGAAGTTACATCATTCACGTGTCAGAGTCAGTGCAGTGAACCGTTAGGTATCTGGGGTAATACCATGATTGAATGTGAACTGGATAAAGAAAAACCAGCATATTCAATTATAATTTTTCGTTATTTGGATAATTAATTATGCAACGTGTGCCATTAGAAAACAGGGCTCAAAAAGATAAATTCGGTCAGGGCAAACATGGATTTCAATCTGGTAATCCAAGTACAGGCGTATTGGCTACTATTCCCGGGGCTTCTTTTTTTGACAGTATTCAAGAAGAGCTAGCAGCGGTTGTTGAACAATCGGGTGATTCGCTTGACACTAACAATAACCATCAGGTTATTGCTGCAATCAAGAAATTGATTGCAGCCAATGTTCCTGCAAGTGCCACAGATAAGGTTGCCGGCATAACTAAGATTATTGATCGTCTGGATTCAGATGATGCATTGGCAGCTTTGTCAGCACGGCAAGGTAAAGCATTGTTTGACGGCAAACTGGATAAAGAGGGGGTAGCCAAAACCGCACTTTATGCAGCGCAGATTGCGGCGCGCAAAATCGGTGGTGTGACATTCAATGCCAAAAGTGATATTGATTTACCCGGTGTTAACATACCAGGTAATCAGGACACATCTGGGAATGCAAATAGTGCTACAAAGCTTAAAGATTCCCGGCTAATTGGTGGGTTTCCTTTCGATGGTACCCAAGATATAAGCATTATTCCGGCTGGAGCTATTCAGTATTTTACTCAATCCTCAGCCCCTGCCGGCTGGTTAAAAGCTAATGGTGCAGCCGTGTCAAGAAAGGATTATGCAAATCTTTTTGCCGCAATAGGGACGAGTTACGGAGCCGGTGACGGTAATACTACATTTAATTTGCCGGATTTTAGAGGTGAATTTTTCCGCTGCTGGGACGATGGTCGCGGATTGGATAAAGGCCGGCTACTTGGATCTTGGCAGGATAGTGAAAATAAATCGCATCAACATACCGGCAATACCTCTTCTGGCGGAGCTCACTATCATATTGGTACTACCGATTGGGACGGGCAGCATACCCACCCTGTAGGCAAAACTGGTGGTGGCAACGGCTCGCAGGCGGCCAAATCTTTCGCCGATACAGGCGGGGAAATCGCTGCGGCTGGTAACCATGCGCATAACTTCACTACAAGCTGGAGCGGTGAGCATACTCACGCATTTTGGACTGAATGGGTTGGCGGTGCTGAATCACGACCGCGTAACGTTGCAT